>NZ_JBGTFY010000162.1:0-47794 GCF_041747015.1 Nostoc sp. | reverse complement strand
TTACGCAGTTTTGCTCCAACTACAACAGAAATGGTTGATCAACTAATCTCAGTTGCACTCGAATTAATAAATCCTCAACATTTAAGAAACTGGTTTGCTAGTTGTTGCTACTGTACCTCATAATAGCCGGAAGTGCTGTATCTATCTGCTACTGGCTCTAACTTCTACGCCGAGAGCAGCATTCATATTCTGAATGGCGGTGCAGGTAACGATACCTTAAATGCTGGTGGTGAACGTGGTAAGAATACCCTCATCGGTGGCACAGGTGATGATGTCTTGATTGGTGGTCAAAATCAAGATACCTTTGTTTTCAATAGTTATAATGAAGGGCTTGATAGTATCTACGACTTCGACAATAATGAACTCATTCAAATATCTGCTACTGGTTTTGGTGGCGGGTTAACATTAGGTTCACTATCTGCTAGTCAGTTTACCCTGGGCATAGCTGCAACGACGAGTGATCAACGATTTATTTACAACAACACAGGAGCGCTTTATTTTGACCAAGATGGCAACGGTAGTGGATTTACTCAGGTACAATTTGCACAGCTATATGATGTATCTTCACTAAGTGTTACCAATTTTGTAGTGGTTTAATCATCGTATAAATTGCGAATTGGGCATAGGTAATACCATTTCACTTTAATAATGTTACAAATGCGTGGTTAGGGGTTTAGCAATGCTAAACCCCTACGAAAAATCTATATGTATCAAGATTTTCGTGAATTGGTATCACCTATATTAAAGAATTGATATGAGCGATCGCTCCTTTTGTGTTAAGCTGACTTGCTTATCCGTCTTTGAACTGGATGCATCCACCTTTGATACTCGTTTACCAGTTTTTTGGACTTGTAGCTTGGTTGTCGTAGTTTTGTTGGGTTTCACTACGTTCAACTGCCATGCTACTGACTTCTAACTTTTGACTTCTGACGATCGCCATAATTGTAGATAGAGGCACTTCGGCAAAGTATTGTCGCTGAAATTGTTCTTCTTGGATAGCAGCTAAAAATTGGGAAATAGCTGCATCGGCATGGTTTTCTGAGTTATTAGTTGCATCCCAACTAATTTGTAAATAACTGTCTTGTAGTTTAACTTTGAATCCCAAATATTTTAAAGCTTTGAGTCCCAAAAATAAGGTTTGGTCACGAATGCCGAGTTTTTCTAAAAGTTGGACGCGGGTAACTAGCTGATTTGTCCGACTGAGATATTTAGCTATTCCGACAAGAGTTAGCCAAATTTGATTAGGTGGTTGCTGGTTGGGCTTAGACCAAGCGATCGCTAGTTGTTGATTATTGTAAAGCGTAGACGCGGAGCGGCTTGTCGTTATACATCGTCTTAACCATACACGTAAATCATCCCAGTTTGTGGGACAATCTTCGAGAATCAGTGCTGAGTCATGACTCTTGAATTCTGAAGATTTCGGATTATTAAGATGACGCCAGTCTAGAATAAAATCTAGATTATTTGTGCTGGTAGACTCAGCAGTATTTGCATAGGGACGCAGTGCTAATAACCTTACCTCATAATGAGGTTTTATCCCTTTATTTGTATCTACATAAGAATTGTAATCAAGTTCCACAATCACATCACAACGGCTTTGCGGAAGTTCGTCCCGGTAGTGTCCCCACCAAATACCTGGAAAGCCGACTGTTGAAGAGTCATCCCGAATTTTGAACTCGGTTTTGATATATTTAACTTCTTTCCCTCTAGAATCTCGAATATTGCGATTCCAAGTATTTTCAAACCAGCAGTTTTGAATCAGCAATTTCGGCACAGGATTACCCATTCCACAAGGTTCTAACAATTTCAGTTCTAAAAATAATTCTTTCCCTAAGTCTGCGACTGTTACTGCTAAGTCTGCTTGCAGAGTTGGCGTTAGGGTTGTACCACCTAAAGATTGCCGTAATTGCTGATTAATTGCCGCTGTAAATAAAGGAATATTCTCAATCGGCAAACTCAAACCCGCTGCAAAGGGATGTCCGCCAAACCGATGCAACAAATGTGCTTGGTCTTTTACCAGTTGGTATAAATCGACAGAATTTACAGAACGGGCAGAACCACGAGCTAACAAGAGTGCTGAGTGCTGAGTGCTGAGTGCTGAGTGAGGAGTGCTGAGTGCTGAGTTAGGAGTGAGGAATTCTCCCCCTGCTCCCCTGCTCCCCTGCTCCCCTGCTTCCCCTGCTTCCCCTGCTACTTCTGTACTTAATAAAATCGTTGGGCGACCTGTTTCTTGTGCTATTTGTCCAGCGACTAAGCCCAACACGCCTGCTGACCATTGGGCATCTTCTAAGACAATGACGCTAGTAGTTGATAAGTCTAATTGAGCGAGTTTTTGTGTTACTTGCGCTTGCACATCTTTCTGTAAAGACTTGCGGCGAGTGTTGGCAAGTTCTGTAACTTCGGCTAATTCATTACAACGTTTGGCATCCCGACTAGTTAATAATTCGACGCAGAAACTAGCATCACCTTGGATGCGGCTGACGGCGTTAATTCTTGGGCCTAAACCAAAGGAAATATCTGTGGGGCGATCGCCACTTTTCTGACACAATTCTAATAATCGCCCGACTCCCGGACGCCGACGTGCTGCGGCTGGCTGTTTAAAATCTTCTTGCAGTCGTTGAATTCCCATCTGCGCCAAATAGCGACAATCTCCACTTAGCTGCACCAAGTCGGCAATTAATCCTACCGCCACTAAGTCTAATAAATCTTCTAAGGGATGTTTTGCAATATTAGGCAGGGTTTGATAAATTGCTTCCACTAACTTATAAGCTACCGCCACTCCAGAAAGATGAAACAGCTGATGTTCCTTGGGCAAATAGCGGGGGTTAATAATTGCTGCCACAGGTGGGCGTTCTGCGGGTAATGTGTGATGGTCTGTAACTATTACATCTATACCTAGTTGTTTTGCATAAACAATTTCATCAATGTTTGTACTACCCGTGTCACAAGTAACTATTAATTTACAACCTTGTTTTGCTAAATTATCAATTCCTTGATTATTAAGTCCGTGGGATTCTTTAAGACGATTAGGAATGTAGTAAATTAACTGGGTATTTTGGGTAAAAAATTCTCCTAAGCCATCCCAAAGTACAGAGGTGGCGGTAATACCATCGGCATCGAAATCTCCCCAAATAGCAATTTTTTCTTTAGTATTATATACCTGTTGCAACCGGGCGATCGCTAGGTGCATTTCTTGGCCAAACTCAAACGGACTCGCTGGTTGATAAGCTTTATAATTAATAAAAGCTGCTAATTGTTGATTATCTTTAATTCCTCGTTGCCATAACAATTGCGCTGCATACAGTCCATTTGATGCAGGTGTATACTGTTTCACCGCTTGGATGAACTGCTCAGGGGGTTGTTCAGTTGCTGCTATAGTCCACTGCTGTTGTTCTGGCATACAAAGAAAGTTAAGAGTTAGGAGTGAGATGAAAGTCCTAAAGATAGACGCGGCGATCGCAGCCCCGAACTAAACTACAAGTGTAATCCTACTATGGCAGGAAAACTTTGTGAGAGCTAGATGGATTATCACAGCAGTTTCGGCAGCACTGTTTTTTGGCGGTAGCCTGCTGACATCATTGCGCGACCCTTGGTTTCAGAACTTGCAGCGTCCTGACTGGTTGACCTTTGAATTTCTCATCCCATTTGTCTGGACGTTCATTTGGATCTGTCTGACAATCTCAGCAATTATCGTGTGGGAAAGAAGCTCAAAACAGTCTCGTCCTTGGCTGTTGCTGGGTATGTACGCAGCAACAGCCTTGCTGACCTCCGTTTATAGTCCCATTGTGGTAGAATTTCGCAGCTTGACAGGTGGAATGATTGTAGGTGGCTTGGCAACCCTTATCGTCTACATTCTGGCATTTTTGGTTAAACCAATTTCCCAAAAAGCCTCCTGGCTGTTTCTACCCTATGCTCTCTGGGGGCCTTTTGGTACTTATCTCACTTGGTTATTAATTCAACTAAATCAAGATATAGGCAGATAAACGTCAATCATAACGAGAATAGATAATATATGGCAAAGGTCAGACTCCCGACAGATGTCTTGGCGGATTTTGTGTGAATATGCCTCTGAATATAGTCATAGAGAAATATGCTTTACCGCTCTTACGTATGTAATTAGATGGTTGAAAAGAGATTTACCTAAATGGTTTAATTATATTAACTAATTTACAATTAAATGTCAGTCTATTTTCTATAGACCATCATTAATCTTTGTAAGTTAATAATTTCTAAATAAGTGAAAAGTTGAAATATGGAAAATACAGGAAATACATTTGTTGATAAAACTTTCCGTGACAGCGATGGCAATATTGTTTTAGCTCAGATGCCAAACCTACCGCTTATTGTTTGGATAGTAACCAGTTTACTTGCTCTAGTTTTTACAACTGGTAAAATCAATACAGTGTTAGATGTACTGGCAAATGGCTCCTTGTTTACTTGGGCGTGGCTGGAACTATTTCAAGGCGTTAATTATTTTCGCAGAGCGCTAGGTCTTGCCGTGTTTATTGGTATTATCGCATCAAAAATTATTAGTTATAACGGACTGAGTAGTTAACCAAATAGACCGCGATTTTATCCGATGATCAACTTACCTCGTAAATTGGCGATCGCGTAGCGTGTCCTTTAGGACAAAGTATTGATAAAACAAAGCCGCTAAAGCAATACTCTGTCCATACAACAAATGTAATTTAAATCAATGAAAACTGCTGCAATAATTACGAATTACGGCGTTGCTAAATCAAGGGATGAAATCTCATGTATTGAAATCTAAAACTCCTTATACTCTCTGCGTCTGTGCGCGACGCCAGGTGCTTCAAGTCGGGGAACCCGCCCAACGCACTGGCTCCTCTGCGTGAGATAAATCATCCCGCAAATATGCAACGCCCGAATTACGTTAGCGAGTCTTCTCCTAAGGGGATGTTTGAAACGTATTTAGCTGTTATTTTAGGCACTTATCGATCCCCCCTAACCCACGCCAGTCACTCATGGGGGAAACCCCCTTGGCGCTAGCCTCTCCCTTTGAGAGAAGACCGCGCTGGCTCCCCTTAAAAAAGGGGGGAACCAGAATCAAAGTCCCCCAATTTATCGGGGGATTTAGGGGGATCTAGAACGTTTTGCTACCTACAATAGGACTTTTCAAACAACCTCTAAGGGGAGACGTTTCACGAACGAGCGTCATGACGAATTACGAATTTTTAAAGACCGCTGTTTATAACGGACTAGGCATAGTAAAACAATTAGCAATAGAAGCGCTTTAATGATTGATGGCTCCACCACCTTCTTCATTTCCATAGTGGTTTTAGGAGTAACAGTAACGTTACACGGAATCTCGATAATCTGGCTGTGATCAGAACCGTTACCACGAGGAGTCAGATCGCATTCGCCTTGACTGTTGAGAGACAAAGGTGTGTCAGGTGTATCCCCCGAAGAAACAGATGGCTCCCCTGAAGAACTATCGCCATCCAGTAATAGAAGCAGCATTAAACCAAGAACCCCAACTCCGATTATTGGCCAGAGTGGAAAGGAATCAGTATTGTCTTGTACTAAGACATCTCCTACAGAGCCAGGGAAAGTATCGAAGCCGATTGCTTCTCCCTCCAACCCTACTGGATTGTCACTCAGCAAAATATCTCCTGCGATATCTTCTCCTAAGATCTGATTCAATTCCTGTGGAATCCCATTATTAGGGCGTCCGAGTTCTCCACCATCTTCAGAGTATGGAAAGGATAGTACTTCAAAAATCCTCTTTTGGAGTTGGTTGTGATCTCCAGAACTCAACGCATCCAAGCCTTTAGAGATATTACCTAAATAAAAATTTGTCATCTCTGGCGGCAAACCTAGAGACTTAATCTGTTGCTCAATGTTGGAAATTTTTGAAGCTTCTTCAAAGAGCAGTCGTCCGTATGACAATTTCAAATCTAGTAATCCATTACGGAGACTGAGAGAGTTATTGGCTTCTGAGTGTGGTGCCCAATGGAACTGCTTGGTTACAAGTCCGAGTCCTTCTACTGGGTTACGACCAAAATGTTGTCCAAGAAGGTATTGAGAACTATCCATGATTGTGGGGGATTCGTTTCTCCAAAAGGAGGCGAAAGGCACCGCAGAGAGATTGGGATTATTCCCGTAAAAGCTAGCGAAATTCTGGAAGTTTTTTTCTCCACCAGCTGCTCGTATCAGCAGGTTTTGATAGTTAGTCCCACCGTTTAACTCGATTAATCGCTGGATTACCGTTCCAGTTTTATTGCAGCTCAGACCAAATCCGACATTACATCCAGGAATGACTCGCATCTGACTGAGATTCTGGTTATTGATTTGGTACTGAAGATACTCATACTCCAGTCCTTGTTGGACACCATAGCGTCCAATATTGAGCTGTGCAGAAGCAGATTGAAATGTAGTAAGTACTACTGCAACAGATGAGAAGGCGATGGTCGCAAAGCGAACCACCTTTGGCATCACAATTCTTTGAACAGTTGATTTAGGCAAGATGCATCTCCAGTAAACGACAGCAATTTAATTGGGCATTGGTTGTTTCCCTTGTCCCCACTCCCCAATTCAACTCTTAGATAAATAAATGTTGACCGTGATTCCTGTACCTTTAAGCTCTCCTGATGAGAGTTTGTGATATAAGACCAATGCCCGGTTTGGTTGATCAAAAAGAAACCCACGACGTGTGGGTTTGATTTTGCCTTGCTTTACTAAGGAAACGAAGGCTTCTAAATACTTACGTATACCTTGACGGTTCTCTTGATTAGTATTCATATGACGCTCAACCAGCATCATAAAGAAGTCCAAGCTACGGGTTTCCTGCCCCTCAATCAGACTGCCCTCATCTAAGAAAGAACTTGCTATAAGCCTGCCATCAATTTGTTTAACCTTAAATAGAGTAAAATAACGCCCTTCTTTCTTAGGATCGTTCGCATAACAGACCCAGGAACCTTCCTGATTCTGTGTAAAACCCTGTTCGGCAAGGTAAGAAAACAAAGAATTACTTGGCTTGCTTGGTGGTGGAGGTAATAAATCTTCAATGGGATCTAAGGAGCAAATCCTCTGCGTTGCTCTCAGTTGAGGAATAGCAGAAGTTTCCTGGAAGGGCTTGTCATCAGACATTGCAATACTAGACATCGCAGCCAACGCAGATACTTGGAAAGCGATCGCTCCAAACAAACGAACAATGATATTCATGTTTTTCCTGTTACTCTTACTTAAGTTGTTAATAATCGAGTCATTACTAAATCAGGATTGATCTAGCAGTCCTAAATCATTTGTTAAATTTAAGTGTTTGCCTTATTTGGTCAAGGGTAGGCTAACTTTTCACCAATCAAATAGGACTCTTATATAGGTAAATAACTACAAAGAGAAATCAATATCTAAATAAAACACACAATACTCATGTCTGATTGACAACATAAATCTGGCTTTTTGATATTTTTATATATACAAAAAACAATTGACATCGCGTCAAATTTTTCTATTTACTCTTGTCTAATTTTTTGCCATTTTAAGAGGGTTTCATGCTTTCTTATCTGGCTGTTATGATTCCTAAAAAAGAGCTTTTTTAGCTATTTAGTAGCTTATATAATCAGACTTTCAAAAGCTCTGTGCTTTACACGTTGCCGCTTTTGTTCATTTCCTTGGGGAGTTGAAGAAGTTTTTGTTTTTTGGAGGTAGCACACCTAACTAGCTGTTTCAGCATGGTTACAATTTGATGTATAAAATAGTATTTCCATAACAGTAAAATAATATTACCATGAGCTTGAGACATACAACAGTCTTATGGACAGTTGTCAAAGTTGTACACGGTGAATTGTAGCCATCTATTCATTAAATTTCATGGAAAGTAGCTGAGATTCCAATACGGTTCGGTTAAGGTGCATAGTTTTTCAAGATCCCCCTTAGTCCACGCCACTTGCTCCATTTGGGGAGACCCCAAGACCGCAGTGGCTCCCCTTAAAAAGGGGGAAATAGAACCGTTTTTAGCCCCCCTTTTTAAGGGGGGTTGGGGGGATCAAGTCTTAACCGAACTGTATTGGCTGAGATTCAACTCTTCTGCTGCAAAAAACCTACGCAAACATTGTCTGAGGCTTAGATGCTTAAAGCTCAGATTTCCGACTTCTCTAATAAGTCGGGAATCTTCTTGTTCACGAATGATTTAGGATTGTTATAAGTATGTCCTAAAATTTACTCTGTAGATAGAAGAATATCCTGAGTAAAGTTGGTAAGTATAGAAGTTAGATTAATAAGCATTTTTTACTACAATTAAGATACTAACTTGGCAGTTGTAAAAGCCTTGATACGATGAATGTGGAATTTTTTAACAGTATTCCTTTGAAGCCTTTAGTATTACTCTGGCTGGCTTACACTCTGCTAGGATGGTATCTTGCTGCTAATCATATTATTTGGTTGGTTGGAGCTTTTATAGCTGCTATAGTTATAGCTGTAGTGCGGAAGAGTATTTCTTGGTTAGAGTGTTTAGTTGAATTTGGTTCTAAAACCTTAGTTGTCATGTTATTTTTAAGTATATCAATTGCTTTCGTAGCAACTTGGTCAATATTATTCCAGCTATTTCTTATCCCCTTAGCAACTACGCTCTTAGCTGATTTGGAAATGCGCTTTTCTGGTTACAACAAAGTAGATTCATTTTGGGTTTTAACAGTCGTAGCGATATTGGGTTTGATAGTGGGTGAAGTAATAGATATTCTACTTTTTCGGAGTAGTAGATACTAATAGTGATTACCTGTGAGGTTGTATAGAACAAGGGGCTTAGAGGATGTTTGAAAAGCCCTCTTATCGGTAGCAAAAGTACATTATGACGTTCGGCGAAGCTTGGTCGAGCAGTATTTCTACGTGACAGGGCAACTTTGAAGTTGCGATCGCAATGGGATTTTTGGATTTGGCAATCTCAAAGAGAAAGAGGGAGCGGTAAACATTAGTTTGCATCTCCCTCGGCTGTTGAATGATCCTTAATGAAAAGATCATGTTAAATTTTAGTTTCTGTTAGAAAATTAAGCCTCAAACCTGGATTAAATCAAAGTCTCTGAATTTGGCTTCGATTATTGTTTTACGAGAATGAAAAAACAGGGATTATACGAACACAAACTGAGTTGCGTTATTTAGATTTAATTGCCCAAAAACACTGCCTGTAGTAACTCCTTGGACAAGACCAATCAGATCGTCATCAAACGCAGCGATGGTTGAGTTTCTGTCAAAAATACCCACTCCTACAAATCCTCCTGCAACAACACCATTTGCTAACCGATAGTCAGCTGCTGCCCCTCTAAGTTGGATTCGATCTACCTGATTTGCTGGTTCCCCTACAAAATCAATGAGGTCAAAATCAGTAATTCGAGCGAAATCAGCATTGCCTACAGAGTCATAGAGAATCGAGCCAAATATACCTCCCGTGCCCAGTACAAAAGTATCTTGATCGAACAAACTACCGCTCGTTAACACATCAATTTGACCGTCTCCACCGCCGATGAGCAAGTCGTTGCCCGTGCCGCCGATGAGCAAGTCGTTGCCAGCACCGCCGTTGAGGATATCGTTGCCTGCGCCGCCATTGAGCAAGTCGTTGCCAGCACCGCCGTTGATCACGTTGGCTGAGGCGTTCCCCGTCACGTTCTTATTTAATTTTTATAGATACTGAAGCGATCGCTTTATACCAAGTATGGATTTGTATTAATTTGTAGCGAATTGATACTAAGACAAGCTAAAAATGCAAATACTTCTAAATTTTGTCTAGCGAGAGAATTTGGGGCGATCGCTGTAGTAAAGTTAACGAGATGAATATTACGGTTTGAAGATATACCACTGGTGACTGTCACTTTCCTGTCACATTTATTTTTAACTATAGAGATATAGGTAAAACAGTGATTCAAATTGGCCTTTCAGAAAGGCCACCTAATTGGGCTGATGATCCCCAAATCCAAAAGGTCGTGTTGACTCCTGAGTTCCAAAATCCTGAGTAAATACAAGATTCCTCTGTTGAAGCAAAGACTATGAAACAAAGTGAACAGTCCCCACTCAACACTAATAAGGAACTAAAGTGAGTAGACCTAAAGATTACCGTTTATTTGAGCAGACAGCATCAACTGAAGTAGCAGCACCCAAAGCATCGCTGACATTACCAGACGCAGTGGCTTTGATTGTCGGTATTGTCATCGGCGCAGGGATTTTTCAAACCCCGGCTCTAGTGGCAGCTCAAGCCGGTAGTGATATTGCTGTATTGCTTTTTTGGTTAGTTGGTGGTGTAGTATCTCTGGTAGGAGCGCTGTGCTATGCAGAGTTGGCGACTGTCTATCCCGATGTTGGTGGTGTCTACTATTATTTGAAACGTGCATTCGGGCGGGGAGTCGCCTTTTTATTTGCCTGGGCGCGGATGACAGTAATTCAAACTGGTTCTATTGCTATTTTGGCATTTGTCTTTGGCGATTATGTTTCTCAGATATGGCGGTTAGGAACGTTTTCGTCTTCTGTCTACGCAGCCGTAGCGATCGCACTTTTAACCGCTTTGAACATCATCGGTTTGCAACAGGGTAAGTGGACGCAAAACTTGCTGAGTGCTGCGAAAGTTCTGGGTTTGTTGCTGGTAGTAATTATTGGGCTTACTGCCATTCCTAATTCTGCCGCGCCTGTAGAATCTGCATCATCAGGAACATGGGGACTGGCGATGGTGTTTGTGCTGCTGTCTTACGGCGGTTGGAATGAAGCGGCTTATATCTCCGCAGAAATTCAAGATGGCCGACGTAATATTGTCCGATCGCTAATTTGGAGTATTGGCATCATCACCGCCATTTATCTGCTGATCAATTTGGCTTATCTACGGGGACTGGGATTAGCAAACATGGCACAATCGGAAGCGGTAGCCGCAGATTTAATGCGCTCTCTTTGGGGCGCACCAGGAGCCTTGTTTATTAGTGTACTGATTGCGATCGCTACCTTGGGAGCAACCAACGCCACAATCTTTACCGGAGCGCGGACTAATTACGCTCTAGGACAAGATTTTTCGCTATTTGGTTTTATGGGACGCTGGCAGCAACGTCCTGGTAGTCCTACCCATGCTTTATTATTGCAAGCAGCGATCGCCTTAGCACTGGTTTTTTTAGGCACGTTCACCCGCAAAGGCTTTCAAACAATGGTGGATTACACTGCCCCTGTTTTTTGGTTCTTCTTTTTGCTTTCAGGCATATCACTGCTGGTATTGCGAATCCGCGAACCCAACATAGTGCGCCCATTCCGAGTGCCATTTTATCCTTTCACACCATTACTTTTTTGTGCCGTCTGCGGTTACTTGCTCTACTCCAGCTTGGTTTATACAGGTGTGGGAGCAGTTGCAGGTGTCTTAGTTGTGGCAGCAGGTATCCCCCTGTTGTTCTGGAATAACTACCGCCAACGTAGGACGTGAGACGAGGGAGACAAGGGGAAATAACCAATGCCCAATGCCTAATAACTATTGACAAAGGAGAAAATTCATGCAATTCAAAAAAACTCTGTTTTTACTGGTTACAGGAATTAGTATTACCAGCTTGGGAATTGCTGGGTGTACGGCGCAACAGCAAGACTTGGAAGCCGGGACACAACCTTCTACTCTGACGGCTCAGACTGAAACCGCAACTCCTACAACTACACCTACAACTCAACCCCAAGAACGTCCTGGCGATGTTCCTTATGTGCCAACACCACAGCCAGTGGTGGATGCAATGTTAAAAGTGGCAAAAGTGGGTAAGAATGATGTGCTTTACGACCTTGGCAGCGGTGACGGGAGAATTGTGAATACTGCGGCACAAAAGTTTGGTACGCGCGGTGTCGGTATAGATATTAACCCCGAACGCATAGAAGAAGCTAATGAGAATGCCAAGAAGGCAGGAGTAACTGATCGCGTGCGGTTTGTGCAGCAAGATTTGTTCAAGACTGATTTTAGTGAAGCAACAGTAGTTACACTTTACCTTCTACCCGAAATCAACCTCCAACTCCGTCCCAAGTTATTGAAAGAACTCAAGCCTGGTACTCGCATTGTCTCCCACGCATTCGATATGGGCGATTGGAAACCACAGCAAACGTTAACCGTAGAGGGCAAAACTATTTACTACTGGGTGGTTCCTGAACAAGTGCCAGCGAATTTACGCTAGGACTAATACCAATTCGTAATTCGGAATTAAGAGGCATCAGATTCAAGTTGAGTTTCCATCTCTTGGATCTGTAGCCTGATTTTTGAGAATTAGTTTAAGAACTTCAAAATAATCAAATACCTATTTTTGAATTCCCTCCATTGGGGGTTGACAATGCTAATTTTAGACTTTGAATTTAAGGAATAATCTCAAATTGTTTGAAAGAAGTATAAATTAAAGCAAAGGCAGCTTAGAGAGGAAATATGATAGGCTTAAAAGGTAAGAACGCCTTAATTACAGGTGCAACGTCAGGTATTGGTCAGGCGATCGCCATTAGACTTGCTCAAGAAGGGTGCAACATCGCCATCAATTACCGCAAAGACCCGGAAGCTGGGGCAGAGACGGAAGAGATGGCATTGCAAAAAGCCTGCGGAAATATCGAAAATTGTGGTGTGAAGTCGCTGCTCGTTCAAGGAGATGTTTCCCAAGAATCAGACATTGTTGAGATGGTCAACACCGTGGTTAAGGAATTTGGCAGTGTAGATATTCTAGTCAACAATGCCGGCATTCAAATAGATAGTCCATCCCACGAAGTTACCACAGCAGACTTTGACCAGGTGATTGCCGTGAATCTCCGGGGTGCGTATCTCTGCGCCCGTGAAACTATTAAACACCTCCTGTCTCTGAATCGTCCCGGAGTGATAATTAATATTTCCAGCGTTCACGAAATTATTCCTCGACCGATGTATATCAGCTATTCCATTAGTAAAGGCGGTATGGAAAACCTGACTAAAACCTTAGCATTGGAATATGCCAGCCGAGGCATTCGTGTAAACGCTATTGGACCCGGAGCAACGATCACACCAATAAATCAAGACTGGATAGATGACCCTGAAAAAAAGGCGATGGTGGAAAGTCATATCCCAATGGGGCGTGCTGGCTCCTCTGAGGAGATGGCAGCCGCAGTTGCTTTTTTAGCTTCGGATGAAGCCGCCTACATCACCGGACAAACACTGTTTATAGATGGTGGATTGACTCTGTATGCTGACTTCCGGGAAACCTGGTCAGCTTGAGGTAAGGCTGGCGTACTTTCCACAATTGAGCCGATACATACCATTAGTGGAATTAAACGCCCATGACTAGCGCGATCGATAATGAGAGTCTGCTGGAAGCAGAAGCCTGGCAACTGTTGGAAAAGTCCATAATTTATTACCAGGGAAAACCCATTGGTACTGTCGCTGCCCACGATCCGGAGTCAGATGCGCTCAATTATGACCAGTGCTTCCTCCGCGATTTTGTCGCTTCTGCCTTAGTGTTTCTCATGCACGGCAAAGCAGAAATTGTCCGCAATTTTTTAATAGAAACGCTTAAATTACAAAGTCACGACAAGCAGATGGACTGCTTTGAACCGGGAGCGGGATTAATGCCTGCAAGTTTCAAAGTACATTTTAATGGGAATGAAGAATTTTTGGTTGCTGATTTTGGTGAGCAAGCGATCGCTCGCGTTCCCCCAGTTGATTCTTGTATGTGGTGGATTATCCTGCTACGGGCTTATGAAAAAGCTACAGGCGATTTGTCCCTAGCACGTCAGCCAGATTTTCAAGCCGGAATTAAGCTAATTTTGGATCTTTGCCTAGTACATCGGTTTTCCCTGTACCCAACAATGTTAGTTCCTGATGGCGCGTTTATGATTGACCGTCGCATGGGAGTCTACGAACATCCTCTAGAAATTCAAGTATTATTCTATGCGTCCCTCAGGGCTGCTAGTGAATTGCTTTTACCAGATGGAGATGATAGCTACTTTGGCAAAGTCAATAGGCGATTGGGATCTTTAAAATATCATATCAGTAACTATTACTGGCTAGACCTGAAGCGAGTTGGGGATATCTATCGTTACAAGGGTAACGAATTTGGTAAAGAAATTGCGAATAAATTCAATATCCAATCAGAATCAATCCCTAATTGGTTGACCGAGTGGTTGCCCGAATCTGGAGGATATTTAGCAGGAAATCTGGGGCCGGGACGGATGGATTTTCGCTTTTTTACTCTGGGAAATCTCATGTCAATCTTAGCTTCCTTAGCAAGTGAAGCCGAATCTCAAAGAATTATGAATCTGTTTGCCCAACGCTGGCAAGACTTAATTGGCTCTATGCCTGTTAAAATCTGCTTTCCAGCTTTGGAAGGTTTAGAGTGGAAAATTGTTACAGGATGTGACTCTAAGAACAGCCCTTGGTCTTACCACAACGGCGGTAACTGGCCTGTTTTACTGTGGTTCTTTACTGCTGCGGCGCTAAAAACAGATCGAACAGAACTTGCCCAAGCAGCTATAGCCATTGCCGAAAGGCGTTTATTTAAAGATAAATTCCCAGAATACTACGATGGTCACAATGGTCGTTTGATTGGCAAAGAAGCCAGAATTTATCAAACTTGGAGCATTGCCGGATTGCTAGCAGCTAAACAATTGCTGGCAAATCCAGAGTACTTGGAATTAATCAGCTTTCCAGAGGGTCTTGAAGGCCCAGGTTGTAGCCTGTAGGTGCTGATTGCACCCCAGGGCTTCTACCTCGAATCTGATTTAGTGGTGTAATTATCAGGGTGTCTTTGCTAACTAGCTACACTGACGCAGTATCAGAAGCGATCGCTTAAAGTAGAAATTAAGAAATACCAGAGGTGTGCTATGTAAAATCCTCCTCAATAAAAATTAGCTCTCTTCTATTAACCTAAGAAGTGAAAAATAACCTCAAATTCTTAAATAGCCAATAACTGATACACTATATTGTAAGGGTATCCGAAGTGTAATACTTAGTTATATCACAAGATAGTCTTTGCATAAGTAGCACGTTTTAACGTGTATAAACCATGAAAATTACTTCAAATTTAATTCCAGAATTTGAAAAACTATTCAGACAAAAATTACAGTTAAATAATTGTCGGCTCAGAAAGAAGAGACAAGAGAATAATTATGAAATAATTACTCCAGCTAAAGACATTTTTCTGATGTATTGGTCTGAATTCCCAGAAATTAGCCTGATCTATCAGCCTATAGGAGTACGCACTTACCAAACTGAAGTTTATGAGCGAGCTATCCGCTCCCACATTAGTTTTTGTATAACTAGTCTTCAGGAAAATCCTACCTCTGAATCACCATTATTGGTGACATAACTAATACTTAGATAACTTACAGAATATTTACTAAGCTCTCGCCAGTTTTTATCATATAACTGACGAGAGTTAATTACTGAAAATCTGTTGATCATAGAGATAAAAATGGAATCCGAAAAAATTCAAGATCAGCTAGATTATAAAACCTTGTTAGCCAATGCAAAACAAGCTTTAAAAGCTGAATATCAAAAATCAACCGCTTTAGCGTCCCAATTGCAAGTCATAAAAACTCAATTAGAGCAAGTTCAGGTTGAAAATAAAATCTTGAGGGAGAGTGCTTATGAAGATGTAATTAAGCACTTTGAGGCGCGTACCCAAGCAGCAGAAGCACTAGCGCTAAAAACAGAAGTTCGCCAAAGATTTCTTGAAGCTAATGGTTGTAATGATGATGAAAGCTTCGATACTTTATGGGATAGCATTAAAAATAAGATTAAAATCCAAGACGGGGAATTAAGAATCGTTGCTCAAAATGGCACTCCCAAATTCACCTTTAAGGGTAACATGATGACTTTGAGAGATTTTATTCAATCCCTCAAAGAAGACCCAATCTCTAGAAAGTTTTTCTCTAACTAAATAACCAAATTAATCAAAGCCTCTCGCTAGAAGCGGACTAGGGATTATCTAACAAAACTATTCATCTTCGTCCCCTGGCGGTCGTTCGCTATTACTTTGTTGGGCGTTCCACTCCAAAACAATGCGCTCTAACATCTCAGGTTGCGTACAGTTATTAATATCCGCGTAGATTTTAATCAACTGCCTCACTTTAGGACTAACGTGGCGGATCTCCAGTTGGTTATCTTGTACCATATCCATTAACTTTTGGTGTCTACTAATAGTACAGCTTTGCGTAAAATCGTGGCGAATTGAGGGGTGAAATTTAAACGCAAAGGAGGGCAGCGCGTTGGGCAGGTTTCCCGACTTGAAGCGACTGCCGGGGCACAGAGAAGCGCAGAGGCACGCGGAGAATTAATGGGAGATGTTGTATTTAACTAGGCGGGGCTGCTTCTTCTACTGGACGGATAATTGCTGGGGCTGGTGCGACTTCTGGTTTAAAGATTGCCTGTAATGCTTGTTGCAAGGTTTGTGCCATGACGATCCGGTTTTCGTAAGCCACAACTACCCGCACCAAAGTTGGTAGGCTATTCTGTGTGGCTTCTAGATAAATTGGCTCGACGTACAGCAGCGATTGCTCAATGGGAATTACTAGTAGATTGCCTTGAATGGCTCTCGAACCCTGACGATTCCATAGGGAAATTTGCTGGGAAATTACTGGGTCTTGGTTAATCCGCGCCTCGATTTGCTCTGTGCCGTAGATTAGTCTTTCTTTGGGAAAGGTATATAACAACAACTTACCGTAGTTTTCGCCATCCGATCGCGCCGCTAACCAAGCGATTAAATTAGTCCGCTGTCGGGGAGTGTAGGGTAGAAGCAGAATAAATTCCTCTCTACGTTCGCGCAGCGTGTCGAAGACAGAGGCTGCGCCAACAAAATCTACAGTGGGTAGACTAGTAATCAAATAATACGGCTCTACCGGACGGGTTTCATTGCCATAGATTTCGTTAGGAATCTGCCACTGGTCTTCCCGGTTATAAAATACCTGGGGATCGGTCATGTGGTAAGTCATCAACCGCTCAGATTGGATTTTGAAGAAGTCCACCGGATAGCGGATATGACTGCGGAGACTAACTGGCATGGCACTTAGTGGTTTGAAGGTGTTGGGAAATATCCTTGACCAAGTGGCAATGATTGGATCGCTCTTATCTGCAATATAAAAATTCACGCTGCCATTGTAGGCATCAATGACTACCTTAATCGAGTTGCGAATATAGTTGATACCATCGCTACCAGTGTCTGAATAAGGATAGCGATCGCTTGTTGTGTAAGCATCAACAATCCAGTAAAGATAACTAGGATTTTTGGGGAAATCTTCATTAGCCGCAGCAGCTACTAAATAAGGGTCGCTGTCAAATTTGAGGAAAGGTGCGATCGCTCGAATTCTTTGCTTGACATTTCGCCGGAATAGTACCCTTGTATCTGGCAAAAAGTCCCGCGTTAGAACCATCTGCCAATCTTTCAAATACATCGCAAATAACCAGCGTCGCCATGCTGAACCAATTTCAACGCCACCCAGACCATCGTAAGAGTTGTAAACATTGTCACTACCACTGGGGTAGTCTAACTCTCGAACTCTTGTGCCAGTCATTACGTAGCTATTAGCGATTTCACCGTAATAAATTCGGGGCTGCCCAATGGGAATACTGTCACGAATCGCTTCACTAGAAGTTGTGAGGGCGCTACTATCACCGCTAATATCTTTGACAAAATATTCTGGTAGCCCACCCGGCCCAACTGTATTAACTGGACTAACAGTAAACCCAAAACCGTGGGTATAAATAAGGCGGCGGTTAACCCATGTTTGAGCTTCCTGTGGTACGCCAGTGTAGTCTAATTCTCGTGCAGCAATCAATACCTGTCGCCGTTCTGTTGAGTCAATTCCTTCCTGCTCAGGTTCTGGTGGGTTTTGAGGGGCTGATGGTCGGCGGTAAGTTACATCTGTTTTCAGAGTATATCGATCAATATCGGCATCGGGGAACCGATAATATGGCCGAATTTGTTGCAGTTGACGGTTAGTTTGTAACAGTGGTCGCTGATCCCAAAGGCGAATATTCCGAATTGTCAAGTCATTCTCTTGAATATCAGCTTCAGTCAATGTTCCTTGAGGGTTGAAGCCTTTGGAATCGATCGCTTCTAAATCAAATGCTTGGCGAGTCGAGGCAATAGTACGCTGAATATAGGGCTGCTCTCGTTGCAACTCATTAGGTTGGACAATTAAATATTGCACCACAGCAGGTAGAACAATGTTAACTGCTACAACTAATGCTAGATAAACTCCTAACCCGTAAGATACCAAGCGGTGATGCTGAGATTTGGATTTCCAGAAAAACGTTCGCCAAAGTAGGTAAAAGGCGATCGCTGCTGCCACAATGCACAAAACGGTATAAGCTGGCAACTGGGCGATCACATCCGTGTAGCTGGCGCCATAACTAACACCACGGGTAGAATACACGAGTTCATAGCGACTTTGCCAGTAACTCAGAGCCACTACCAGCATCAACAAGCCACCCATACCGGATAAATGGCGCTGCTGCTGGGGCGAAAAACCAGGGAAAATCCCCTGACTTAAACTGTCTGCTGACAGGAGATAAGTTAGGGTAACGGCGACGAAGCCATACAAACATAATCCCATCAGCCAGAGTTCTAGCAGTTCCCAAAAGGGTAAGGAAAATATGTAAAAGCTGATATCTTTACCAAATAAAGGCTCAGTGCTGTTGAAAAGGGTGGGGTGGAAATATTGCAGCACCTTTGGCCAGTGTTGGAATAAGATAAACGCAAAAATGGGACTTAACAAAACTGCGATCGCAGTTAGTAAAAATTGAGGATAAATTAAGATTGCGATCGCTACTCCCCCAATTAAACCGAGATACCAGATTTGAGAGACAATCTGCCTTAAGAGTTGCCAGATTGTCTCTGGTCGAAATAAGGCGGGAATCGGTAAACTAGCATTATTAACTGGAGAATGCCAGTAAAAAAGAGCAATTTGACTATAGTGAGCCAGCATCAGCCCAATCAACAAGCTCACTACCAGAGTTAGGGGTAATAACCAGCGCAATTTTAATGTTTGAAAGCGTTGCGGTGCAAGTATTCGGGTTTCATTGCGTCTTGGATAATCAGGACTGAGAAAATTTGTTAATTCACTGTTGAGTTCTGCTGACTCAATCTTCAAAGACTGGGGATATTTTAGCCGTTGTGCTAGAGCCAGATTTAGCAGTAGATAGGTAGCAGTTATCCCAGCTACCACTATCCACAAAACACCACGAGTTAACACCCTCAACAGAAATACTTGGAGGTAGCCGATTTCCTGAAACCAAAAAATCTCTGCTCCCAGGCGAGAACCCAGATCCAACAGTAGCCACAGCCCCAAGAATACGATGAATAGTCTAAAGCTCCATTTCCAGAACATTCCTCACCCTAACAGTCAAATGTTTTTCGGTTCTACGATAACTGTAAGCGATCGCTCTTAGTGAAGATGATCTTTGTTAGATGCTAAGTGGATTTCTGCTCAGAAAAGGGGCAATATTCTTGGCAACTAGCGATAAACATCGTTTAATATGACTAATCGCGCTCCTACTTCAGCTTTCAGATATTCAGTAATGTTTGATTTTTAAATTGTAATTATGCTAACCAGTGTTGACCGTTTATTATTTGTCCGGCGAGTCCCAATTTTTAAGGAATTGCGGGATGATTTTATTGTGCGGCTCACTTCAGTGATGAACGAACTGTCATTTCCAGCTAATTACACCATTTTTCGCCAGGGAGAAGAAGGGCGATCGCTCTACATTGTTGTGTCAGGCCGAGTTAAAGTCCATATTGGAAATAAACTACTTGCAGAGGTAGAACAGGGAAAATACTTTGGCGAAATGGCCGTATTTGATACTCAACCTCGTTCCGCCACTGCAACGACTTTGGAACATTGTGAATTTTTAGAACTGACGCAAGAGCAATTGTATGATGCGATCGAAGAAACTCCCGAAATTGCGGTGAATATCATTCGTGAGTTATCCCGTCTGATTCGCAGATTAAATGACGATATGAATATGACTGCATCAGACTCTCATTAGTTATAGCGATTTTTATCAACCTAAAGCATAGATTTATCTGTTGTTATTTAATTCTTATATCTATTACACTCACTTGTCTAATCTAAGTTTCAGCAATTAAGATTAAATTAAATGTAGTCAAGGGCAACTAAGCTTTTTGCTTTATTAAAGCAATTTTAGTAACGGGGTTTATTGTAAACAAAAGTTTAATTTAATACATTATTATATCACATCCAAAAGAGCAGGTAAATCGCTTATTATTGGTAATTACCTTAAAGAATAATTATGATAGAAGACGCGGCAATCTTGTGTTTAGAAAAGGTTACTGAACACCACGCCCAACTTTTGTACTCCCATATAAGTGAGCCACGTCTGTACGCATATCTTGAGGATGAAATTCCTCAACTCTCCGAGGTTAAGCAAAAGTTTAGCTTTGCCGAGCTAGAAAAATCACCCGACAACGACACTATGATTTGGTTGAAATGGGTCGCCATAAACCCTCAAAATCAATACATAGGTATTGTAGAAATAGGTATTTTTGATGAGCAATATGCGGAAATTGGTTTTATGACCTTCATTGGTTTCCAAAAGCAGGGATATGCCCCCATCTACTGCTCACTAGCGATCGCCGAAACTCAAAAACGCTTCAGCCTTAACGCCCTATATGCATCGGTGAACGAATACAATCTTGCCTCTCGTAAGGTAGTTGAGAAACTTGGGTTCGAGTTGCAAAAAGTCAATCAGAATGTAGAGTTTATCAAAGGCAAAATTTCCGATGAATTAATTTACCGCCTGATTTTCTGAGAGGATGTTTTAATATTCTGGCAGAGTGGTAATATTTATTAATATTTTACTTTCAGACAATCTTTAAGAAACTGCTGGGGAATCTCTACACTTTCTCCCCAGTGCTGATGAACATAAGAAGCATGAACATTTGCAGGTAAACCCCATCCCTCGCATCCCATATTTTCCTCACAATCGTAGCGAGAAGTTTCAAATAGAGGCTGACTGGGAGTTGAGGTTAAAGAAGAACGATGAAACTCATGTCCGTAGACAGTTGTGCCTGCCTTCATTAACAGATTATCTTGCAAAGCTACTGCACGACGATACCCCAAAGTTAAACGCCCACCCATCACCGCAGATGTCGGTAAAACTCCCGCCATCGACCAAGATTTACCCTCAAAATCGATAATTTGCTCACACAAATACATTAAACCCCCGCATTCAGCGATCGCAGGCATTCCCGTCATAATTGCTGTTTTCACTGCATCACGGGCGCTAGTGTTTTCTGCTAATTGCTGGGCAAAAACTTCTGGGAAACCACCGCCAAAATACATTCCCTGGACGTTTTGTGGTAATCTGGCATCTTCTAATGGACTCCAGAAAACCAGTTCTGCACCCAACTGTTGCAGCAAATCGAGATTGTCTTGATAGTAAAAATTAAAAGCGCGATCGCGGGCAATGGCAATTCTAACCGGGGATCGGAGATAAGCGGGATGTAGCTTTAGCTTCCCGCAGGGTGGGGGATGAGGGAGTGGTTCTGATTTTAATAGAGGTAACAAATGTTGCCAGTCAAAGCAGGCATCTCCCAAATCGGCAAAGCGATCAATTAAAGCGTTGAGTTCGGGAAGTTCGGCTGTTGGTACTAAACCCAAATGGCGATCGGGAATTGTAATATTATCTTGACGCCGTAGTACGCCGAGAATAGGTAATTGTAGGGGTTCTAGGGAATCTTTCAGTAGAGAGAGATGGCGATCGCTTCCAACTCGATTTAGTACCACCCCAGCAATTTTAATTCGGGGATCAAAAGAGCAGTAGCCGTGAGCGATCGCCGCTACAGAACCAGAAAGGCGACTACAATCAATCACCAACACCACAGGTAAATCTAAAAGCCGCGCAATGTGTGCCGTACTCGCAAAGTCTGTTGATTTTTGCTTTTCTTGCCCATGCCCTATGTCCCATGCCCTATGCCCAATTCCGTCAAATAACCCCATCACCCCTTCCACTAGAGCATATTCACTTAGTTGGCTATGATGGGCAAAACATTGCTGAACGTAGGCTTCGGAAGTTAGTACTGGGTCTAAATTCCGACAAGCACGACCAGTAACGTGCTGATGAAACATTGGGTCAATGTAGTCTGGGCCTACCTTGAAAGATTGTACGAGGCGATCGCGACGACGTAAAGATGCTAAAAGGGTGAGCGTGACTGTTGTCTTGCCCACCCCACTACGTTCCCCAGCAATGATTAAAGCCATAAATGAAACAAATAAGATTTTGATGCAGCAGCTATTTAAGTATTAATTAAATTTTGACTGGTAATATTATTCTGTGTTTGATAACATCTGCAAAAGAGGAACGTTTTATGATCATTGTTCATCATCTTAACAACTCGCGATCGCAGCGTGTACTGTGGCTGCTTGAAGAATTAGGTATCGAATACGAGATCAAATTCTATCAACGTGATCCAAAGACGATGCTGGCACCAGAGTCGCTGCGCCAAGTCCATCCGCTCGGCAAGTCACCAGTGATCACAGATGCAGATTTTGCGATCGCTGAGTCGGGTGCTATCATCCAATACCTAGTTGATCGCTACGGCAGTGGTCACTTAGTCCCAACATCTGGTACACCAGAGCATCTGCGCTATACGTATTGGCTGCATTACGCCGAAGGCTCTGCAATGCCACTGCTGGTGATGCAGTTAGTCTTGAATAATTTCGGGGCAGGAGACAGCAGCGCAATTAGCGGATTCGTCGCACCTCAGATCAAACTTCACTTTGACTACATAGAAAGCGAACTCGGTAAAAGTACATGGTTTGCGGGCGAAGAATTTACTGCCGCTGATATCCAAATGAGCTTTCCCCTCGAACTAATTGCCATGCACCCCAAAGAAGTCGAGAGCCGGCCAAAGCTCAAAGAATTTATTGATCATATTCATGAGCGACCTGCTTACAAACGTGCGCTTGAGCGTGGAAGCAAATACGACGTATCCTTTCAATAATTAGACCCTCAAGAAGCGATCGCCCTCAACAACGCAACTTTACTAATACTATAGGCGTTCCCTCTGCGTCTTGACAACTTACCAGACTCTTCTTCAGGAGTGAGCGCCTAAGCTTTTTTCTTCTGCAACAGTTCTTCAAACTGAGACTGTAGCTCATCGATCAAAACCCATGCGTTAATTGCAGTCATTACTGGATTGTATTGCGCTATAAAATACCGCCAACTTAGACGATTTAATTGAATTGCTGCAATCTGAAATTTCAAAAAAATATTACAATTCAGGATGATTCTATCTAGTTCCACGAAGATTTTAAAGCC
Organism: Nostoc sp.; assembly: GCF_041747015.1. Lineage (GTDB taxonomy): Bacteria > Cyanobacteriota > Cyanobacteriia > Cyanobacteriales > Nostocaceae > Nostoc. Next base: position 24,552 of record NZ_JBGTFY010000162.1, on the reverse strand, counting down.
TATGTAGAAAATTACATAATTAGAACTTACGCATTGACAAAAAACACCAGATATGAATATGGTCAAAAGCCACATCTTTCGTAAGGCTTTAGCATTGCTAAACCCCTACAGCGTGGTCTATTTACGTAGTTTACCGCCGTAGGCATCATAAGGATAATTAATAAAAGCCTGAAACAGCCTATTTTCCTTAATCCACATCACGGTTAATTTGTATAGTGCGTAAGTCCTAATAATGTCCTCATATAGGAGTTACTCAGAAGCCCACACTCAACCCGTTAGGGTTGAGTGTGGGCTTCTGAGTGACTTTTATTCTTTTCAGGCAAAGCTAACTATTTGTTTCCATTTGGAAAATCTTCGCTGTGACGCCCAAGCTTTCTTCAAATAGTGACTCACGGCCCCAGCGTTGCACCTGCTGACTCAGCAATGCTTCCGCTTTTTGCTCAGAAAGTGAAGTCACCTGTTGAAACAAACCTGCGGACTGGGCCCCACCGTGTGTTTCCATCCGCATACAACCGCCAGTTTCTGAACAAATCACCGTACCACAGTCTGCCTGTGCATTTGTCGAACTGAGGCGTAAAGCAATCAAGTCGCCCATAATTTCACCCACATCAGCAACCGGGACACCCGCTAATTCGGCTTCCACTTCCCGTTGGTCTTGGGCAACAAAGCGAATACGAGTAATTTCGTAATCTCCGCTTTCCTTTTCATAGGAAACTGGCTGCCATTCCAACCGACTTGCCAGCCAACCCAAAAACAGTAAACCTTGGGCTGGGTTGCCTTTTTCGTAATCAATCGTTACTCGGTCAACTTCTTTTAGGGCAGCGCGACGCTGAGGTGAATCGTAAGCTTCGGCTGTCAACTCCTGCCATGATGCCAGGCGACGCCAGTTCAAGTCAGCTAGAGGCACGCCAGTTTCTACCAACTCTTGGAGGTTAAGTAAATCACTTTCTGGCTCGTTAAAGTCGCAAGAATCAACAATGACATTATTGCAGACTGCTGCCAATCGCTTGAATAGAGCGTTGTTGGGATCTGGTGTTGCTTTCCACCAAAGAAACTTAGGTAAGCCACCAATCAACAATGCTGGAATCATCCCCCCGATGCGTTCCAAGGCAGCAGCAGTTCCGCTAAGAGTTATGTATTCGCAGCAGATGAGTGTACTTGACGATTGCTTTTGGATGGGGCAGTAGGCAGAAACTTGAGCCTTGACTCCTTCATCTTCTCCAGCAATTGGAAACAGCGCAATAATGCGGCAGGGATTGCGGAGGGCAATTTCATCAGCAATCCTGGGGCTTGCGGCATTTAAGCTATAAGTACCACTAGAACCATTGTCTCCTGTAGCTCCGTTTCCCTGACGTTTGGTAAATTCTTCTCGCAGTCTAGCCAAGGTTTCAGGTGTTGCTGTCCCGGTTTCTGGTAGTGTATATTTTTTCTGCACTTGACGCAGCGCGGTTTCCATCTGAGGGCCTACAATCCCGTCAATTGGCCCGTTGTAAAATCCCAAAGTGGCTAAAAGATACTGGGTTTCTTCGGGTTCGTAAACCACTAAAGTGAATGTCGTGGCGCGAGTGGCAGCCGGAAGACCACCGTCTTCACCAGTAATGCCGTAACTTTGCCAAATTTGATTAAGTTCCGCATCTATTTCGTTGAGCGAAATATCTTTCGGTGCTTGAAGTGAAAAAATGGTAGGAGCTTGGGGAGCCATAGTAATAGTATTGAGTTATCAGCTTTGTTTTTTGAATAAGTTAAAAGTTATGAGTTAAAAGTTAGGAGTTAGTAATTATTAACTCATCACTCATCACTCATCACTCCTAACTTTCTACAGTCTGCGCCAACGACGGCCATCCTGGTTAATTAAGAATTCTGCTTCTGCTGGTTCCCAAGTACCAGCTTCGTACCGGGGAATGGTGGTGGGATCTGCGGGTGCATCCCAAACAGAAAGGGCTGGATTTACTACTTGCCAAGCGGCTTCTACTTCGTCCGCCCGTGTGAACAATGTTTGATCGCCCATCATACAATCAAGGAATAGGCGATCGTAAGCATCGGAAGTTGCTTGGATGCCAAAGGAACCATAACTAAAGTCCATGTCAACAGAACGGGTGCGGAATTCTGCCCCTGGCATTTTCACATCAAACCGTAGGGAAATTCCTTCATTCGGCTGAATCCGCATTGCCAAAATATTGGCATTTCTCTGTTGCGCGGCGGATTGAAACATCCGAGAAGGAACATCGCGGAAGTGGATAGAAATCTCACTGACTTTTTTCGGCATCCGCTTACCAGTACGCAGGTAGAAGGGAACACCTTGCCAGCGCCAGTTGTCAACTAGAAACTTCATTGCCACGTAGGTGGGTGTTGTAGAGCTGGGATTAACGCCTGGTTCTTCCAGATACCCTGGCGCTGGTTGTCCCTTCATCCAGCCAGCACTATATTGACCGCGCACTGCTGAACGTGACAGATTGTGTACATCAGCTAAACGGGTAGCTTGGAGTACCTTCACTTTTTCCGTGCGGATGCTGTCGGCATCCATTGCGTTGGGGGCTTCCATCGCTGTTAGGCAGTAAAGTTGCATCAGGTGGTTTTGCAACATATCCCGCAATGCACCGGCGCTTTCATAGTAACCAGCCCGGTCTTCCACACCTACGGTTTCTGCCACGGTAATTTGCACATGGTCAACAAATTGACGATTCCACAAGGGTTCAAAAATCGCATTGGCAAAGCGAAATACCAGTAAATTCTGGACTGTTTCTTTACCTAAGTAGTGATCAATGCGGTAAACTTGGTTTTCTTTGCAATATTTCTGGACAACTTGGTTAAGACTCTGGGCAGAAGCCAAGTCCCGACCAAAGGGTTTTTCAACTACTAGACGATGTTTGTAGGGATCTTCTAGCATCCCCGCGCTTCCTAGCTGCTTAATTGCTTCAGGGAAGAATGACGGGGCAACTGAGAGGTAGAACATCCGATTCCCTCGCGTACCCCGTTTTTCATCTAATTCACTCAATAAGCTTTTCAGTTTTTGATAACCTTCAGGATTGTCTATGTCTCCAGGACAATAAAACAGACCTTGAGAGAAGTCTTGCCAAAGTTCTCCCAAATCGACACTAGCATGAGCCTCTTCCATGCCCTTTTGCATTTGTTCGCGGAAGTAGTCGTGGCTCCACTCTCGTCGTGCTACGCCGACAATGGTAGTTTCTGGGGGAATGCGCCGTTCTCGCCGCAATTTGTAAAGTGCTGGTACTAGTTTGCGCCAGGTGAGATCACCAGAAGCGCCAAAGATGACTATAATTTGGGGTTCGGGCATCCCTTGTTGTTGCAGACCAACGCGCAGGGGATTTTCTAGTAGACTAACCATAGTAATTTTGGATTTTAGATTTTGGACTTCGGCTTTTCTCCGAGATGCTACGCGTAGCTTGCTTCCCCGTAGGGGTACGCTCAGTCGAACGATTTTGGATTTTGGGGTTAGGGGAGAGGTGACAGGTGACAGGGAATAATTTGTACCCTGTAACCTGTACCCTATTCCCTTCTTCAGTCCCTAGTCCCTACACTGGCGACAATACCTTGATCTTTTCTTCTAAAGAGTTCATCAAGGACTGGAAGGGCTGGATAGACTTATCAATACCTTCAACTAACAGTTCATCCATTACGGTATCGAGATCGATTGTTAATGTCGGGGTTTTTGAGGTTTTCGATTAACGCGTAAGCTTCTTCTACCCCCGTTTTTAAACGATCGCCTGCGTTACAATGATCCGCACAAGCTTTAATCGTCGCTAGTGGTAAGGTGTTAAAGGTATTGCGGACAATCAACTCATTGACATACATCACCTCGCTACAGGTGGGCTCTAGGGCATATTGGTTCATTTCTTGGAGATGATTGGTTGTCATCGCTCTAGCTTGTTTCACTCCTGTTAATGATGTTTCCTAGTGGAGTTAGCAAAACCCATCAATATTTGATGGTGACTTTTGAATTGTGGCGTTGCCAATCACTTATCGCATCGGCCAGCTGAAATAATCTTTAATACATCTTCAAGAATTGCTATTCTGTATTCCCAATCCTAAATGACCATGATTAACTTTTAATTAATCCCATAAGCTAGACACATCCTTGATACTTTTGTCAGCCTTGTCTAATGCAGCATGACAGAAACAGCGATCTAGTTAAAAAAGGTTAAAAAGCCGCTGAAACAAGCAATATTCCTTCTGTCTCCTGCCTCCTTAATGACCATTTTGAATAAAAGACTCCACCTTGGCTACATCCTCTTTGCTACCAATAATTAAAGGTGTGCGCTGATGTAGTTTTTTTGGCACTACGTCCAAGATATCCATCAGTCCTGTAGTGGCACGACCGCCTGCTTGCTCAATCAAAAAGGCTAGGGGAGCGGTTTCATAAAGCAAGCGCAATTTACCTTCTGGGTTTTGAATTGTGCCTGGGTAGAGAAACACGCCGCCTTGAACCAAAATTCTATGGATGTCGCTCACCATTGCGCCGCTATAACGAGCGCTATAGCCTTCTGTACGATGAACATAGCGGATGTATTCTCGAATTGATTCTTCCCACTGCCAAAAGTTACCTTCGTTTACGCTGTAAACGGAACCGTGTTTAGGAATTTGGATATTTTCTTCGGTGAGAATAAACTCTCCTAAGCTGGGATCAAGAACGAAGGAATGAACGCCTTTACCTATACTATAAACCAGCATCGTGCAAGGCCCATACAGGATGTATCCGGCAGCGATTTGCTTACGTCCGTTGGTGAGGAGGTCAGTTGCCTTACCATCGCTATCAGTTCCTTCTTGTTGGCGAATGGCGAAAATGGAACCTAAGCTGAGATTGTTATCTGTGTTGGATGAGCCATCAATTGGGTCATACAGCAAGGTATAGCGCCCAATGGGGCAATTTTCAGGGATATAGTAGGGTTTTTCCATTTCCTCAGAAGCTAGGCGACAGACTAAGCCGCTTTGCTTAAATACTGAGATAAACACATCATTGGCATAGACATCCATCTTTTTGACGGATTCCCCTTGCACATTGACTTCCCCAGTAAATCCGAGAACGCCTTCCATTAAACCGGCACGACTCATGCGGCGAGCAACTAATTTGCCGGCAAGGGCGATGCGATTCATTAGCGCACTTAAATCCTGTGCATCTGCTGAAAAACTCTGAAGTTGCTGTAATACGTGACGGGATAAGGTTGTACAATCACGATCTAGGGCTTTGTCTGTAGCATTGTTGATAGATAAAGATAAGTCTAAAGATTCTGGCGCTTGAGTCATTTTTGTGTTATTGGCAGCCACTAGCTGTTAGTTGGGTTTTAGTCGGGTATGGCAACTTATAGTTGCTGCCTCTATCTTAGAAAGGTAATTTGATAACTTAGATGCGACTTTAGATAAACTAAAGAAATGAATTTTTAGTGAGTCCTGCACTCAGAGTCTAGATACGTAGTAAATAGTCTAAATTTTGATTGTTAATGCAAGTCCTAATGCTATTCTGTAAAGTCCTTTATAATTTTTATATAAGACACTAAGGTTTTCACTGATTAAGCTTGATACAGGCTGTGAAGCTATGGATACCGGAAATTGGTTTAGGTATTGGACGTGAAGGGGGAACTTACCAAAGAATCACGCGAGAATGGTTGTATTGGTATGACGAAAATTGTAATAGATACTCAACACCAGAAGAAGTAACAATTGAGCAACAGCAACAACTATAGGACTCATCTTTGATTTTTGAAATACACGTAGGGGAGCCAGTGCGTTGCGGAGGTTCCCTACGTTGTAGCAACTGGCGTTGCGTTACGCCAAAGGCTAACGCACCATTTCAGATTTTAGGTGCTGTATAGCGGTTCCCATTCAGATGCAGTACAACGTTATATCCCAAGGTGTAGGGGTACGGCATGCCGTGCCCCTACGGGTGTACCTCACGTAAACGAGAACTGCTATATTTGTAAGCAAACATCAACGTTCCAGCTTGCAAACAAGGCGTTTTCTGGCTGAAATTAAGTGTAGTCTTACATAGAATTCGTATCAAAGACTCAGATTGAGCCAAAAAAGTTTTTCAGCTGATGACAAGCTAATTTCAAAGTAGCCTAGTATACACAAAGCAGTTATTAGAAAGATAAAGATAAATCGTTTCATATTTCCCTCAAAATAAGATTTTCAGACAAACTCATTACATACAATTAGTAAGACAATTTGCAAATATCCTTGACGATCGCCAGTTTTGCTAGTTCATATCCAGCCTTTAACGAGCGATCGCCTGTTAAGTTAAGTAAGTAGGCAAGAAAAAATTAAACACTTTCATCTAGTTCCAGGGATGAGCGAGTAAAGCCTGTGAAGTAATGCCTAAGCCAATTAGGGTAATACACAAGGCACTTGCCACGGGTAACATTGTGATCTTGGGTATCTGGAATGGTAAATGCTCAAACCGATCCTTGGCATAGACCAGCATTAACCCGATTCCAGTTAATACTGCTGCTAGACCTAAGCTAAAGGCAGACACCAGCGCTAGTCCAAAGCCAATTCGTCCCATTGCGATCGCACTCAGCAACACTACTAAGGCTGAAGGACAAGGTAATAAGCCGCCCGATATTCCCAACGCTAGTAGGCTAGACCACTTCATAGAATTTACATCACCATCAGGCGGTAAATGCGAATGCTCATGGTGTACATGGTTATGGTGATGATGCGAGTCATGGCTGTGTTGATGACTATGTACATGGTCATGTGAATGAGAAACCTGAGTCCCTTGCAATCGACTGATAAACAAATTCAGACCAATTACAGTTACTAATACACCAGAGAGTACGCTTAACCAAGGGTACAATTGCTCTGTCAAGATGAACTGGGATGTGCCAAGAGTGAGCAGCCCTAGAGCAAATATGCCAGCAGTATGGGTAATCGTCACAATTAGCCCCAGAAATAGGGCGTGTTGGGCATTACTACGGGAACCGACCAAATAAGCACCAACTATCGTTTTCCCATGACCAGGGGAAAGGGCGTGTAAACCACCCCACAAAAAGGCGAGGGCTAGAGCTATGAGAATAGTCAGGAAATTATGATTTTCTTGGGTAATCAGGCTAGTAAAAACATCGTTGCTTCTGCCGATAAAAGCATTATCTAAGCGGCTGGATGATTTAACAGACGGTGGAGGCGGTTGTTCACTCGATGTCAGAGACGGATTGAGTTTAAAGTCAATCCGACGCTGGTCGAGAGGACTGCTGAGTAACTCAGTAGGGTAATCTCTCAAACGGTTGGTGATACTCAAAGAGGTGAAATCACCTTGAATCGGAACGCCATTTGCAGCCACAGTAATCTCACGCCAGCCCAAGCGCTGTGGATAAAACTGATCTTCAAACTCGATTAACTGATTCGCGCCGACTAACTCCATTGTCCCCTGAAAGTTACAACTCAGTCGTAGTGTAGATAATCCTCCGACACCTGGAGGAAATTCGACTGTTGATTTGATTAAAGATAGTGCTAAAGGCTGTTTATTGATCAACAATTCCAGATGTGAATTGATTTCCTGGCATTTTTGCTTAGGGTATTCAACCGTCTCTATAGGTTCAGCTTTGCGATCGCGGTTAATATCTAAGTGATTAATCTCCTGAAAAGCCGGAATCTCTGCCATGTCTAAAACATAATCAATCCCCACACCATCTGTCGCTACCTGCACTCCTGCGTAGTGATTGATGGTGAAATTGCCTAAAGGATGGGCATCCGCCCTCGGCATCCAAAAGAAAGATATTGTAATGATTGCAGTACTCCAAGCCAAGCAATGTAGCAGCTTTTTCATAAAGAACTCTCTACAGTTTTAAAAGAGACAGAGGGGACTAACTCAGCCAAGACTTGATGAGCTTGATCAGCATACTTGTAATGAAATTGAGGATTGAGGCTAACAGCTTGAGTTAGTCGCTTGATTGCTTCCTCACGGTTATTTAAGTGAAGTGCAATCATGCCAGCATGAAATTGCAGCAAAGCATCCTCTGTCCCGAAGCGAGTTGCCCGTTGTGCTGCCCTTTGCGCTTCTTGCCATTGCCCATTAGCCGCAGCTGCCCAAGCCAACGTATCTTCTGCATATACATCGTCTCGCACTGCTACTTCACTACGGGCAATCTGTAATGCCTCTGGTAAGTGGATTGCGTGTTCGGTGTAGTAGACTGCCAAAGCGCGATCGTAGATTCCTTTAACCTTGCTTAGATAAGCGACTACCCCGATCAAATCTTCAGTTTCAGCTGCGCCTTTTTGGTTTCCTAAAGCTAGTTGAGCATCTGCTTTGTACCCCAGCGTTTCTACCTGTGGCATCAGTTCTATACCCTGGTTTGCGATATTTAGAACATCCTGCCATCGATGCTGTGCTGCATAGAGGCGGGCTAGTCCTGTAAACGCAGCTATATGCCGTGGAAAGAGGTCAAGTGCTTCCCGATATCGCTGCTCAGACAGGGCAAAATCCCCGGCTGCAAAAGCTAGATCCCCAGTCCGCACATGAAACCAAGCCCGGGTTTCTGCGCTCGTCGTGTAGAAAGAGTCCATCTCCTGCATAGCTTCATTTAGCAGTTGTCGCGCTGAGGCTAGATTGCCAGTTAACTCTAAGTAACGGGCGGTAACTGCGTTATGACCAGAGTTCGATTCTTCCTTAGTCAGGTTCTGCAATAATTGATCAGTTGCTTCATAGTCACCCAACTCCATCTGAATCGATGCTCTCAGCGAGACAATATTGGGACTATCAAGAGATGGATTTTGAGTGTTATTTAATACTTCTAAAGCTGATCGAAACTGATGTTGAGATAGTAAAGCTGATGCTAAGAGCATGGAAGAAACCTCATTATGGCGCGGCTGTAGTGCCAGGGATCTACGTGCCGCTTGTTCTGCTCGTAACACATCGTCCACATCTGCCACTTCTCGAAAGCGCTTCAAATATTGATCGGCTAACAGATGTAAAAATATTGAGGAATTGGGAGATTGGGCTACTTTTTCCTCATAGACGCTGATAATATGCGATCGCTGTAAATAATCGGGGAAGACTAAATCTGACTGCTGAACTGGTAATATCTGCCTAGAATTAACAGTCAGCAGTTGCACAGCAGAGGAATATATGCCGAACTTACCATTGGTGTAGCCTAAACTTAGCGCTTGTGTATCAGAGGGTCTTAGTAAAACCAGTAGGCTAGTTAGCGCTAACACCCATAGTATTCGTAGATGCATAAACCTTACAAAGGATCACCTAAATAAGGGAAGCCTGGAAGGAAGTTATCATTATTAGGCCCAACATTATCGCTAGTCAGCCCCAGAATTTGACCTGTAGTAATATTTGTAACTGCACTACCAAAAACAACAGATGCTGTGATATCAATTACGTCATCTTTTGGTCTTCTACCACCAAAATTGCTGCTTAACTGAGTACCAAAATAACTACCGCTAGGTTTGGAAAGGTCAGCTTGGATCACATCAGGAATTGCCACTGAAATCACTGCATCGGCTATGCCTTGAGGTCTACCAATCGCATTGATAAAAGCTTTAATGAATTGGGATTGATTGCTAGCGTCTTGGGTTGGTGTCTGAAGATTACTATTATTATGAGCCTTAAAGTCCATAAAAAGTTCATTCAGGGCTGGAACTGCTAACCGCTCAATCTGAGCAAAATTACCATTTCTGAGTCTAGGAGTTTTAACACTAGTTGTGATCCAAGCACCAATCTTGCTATTACCAAGTAGCATTCTGGGTAACTCAACAATAATTGAGTGGACATTGAATGGAGCTAGGGTATCTTGTGCCTCACCTTGAGGTCTGAAAGAAAGGACAGTAAAGGGAGGACTGGGATTAGGCTGAACGAGATAGTTGCGATCCGGGATGATTTTGAAGAACTGTTCCAAATCGAAAAAGAACGGGTCTTTGCGTGTACCAACAAAGAACTTTATGCCGTTAGATGTGGTTAATGTTTGGCCGAGTTGCCCTGTCGAATTTACTGTAAGCAAAGCTGACTCTGTTCCTACTTTCGTTGGACTACCTGGACCGTAGAGTGTGACAGTTTGCGAGCCTGTACCATTAACTTTGAATTGGAGTACGACATCTTCAATATTGTCGCCAGTGTTATCAATCTTGAATTGATAAAGAACGTTTGGATCGAATGGTCTCGCTATACCAGAAGCGATCAGAGGGTCGAAATCCATTACAAGGACAGCATTGTTGGGGTCTGCGGGACTTTCAAACACAAACAAATCTGTGAGATCCGCAGCAGTGAGCTTATTGGCAAGAAAAGTTGTGTCTTGGTGATCTGAAGCCAAAGCTTTAGGGGTGGCATAGGTTAGGACTATGAGCAAAATAGCGAAAATTGCCACTATATTACGAAAAAAACGAGTAGCTCCAGTCCACAATAGCGATCGCTTGATCGGAAAAAATTCCATATTTTTGATTAGAAGTGCTTTGTCACTACTGTTGTATCTGCTGTATGTGGAAATGGCAAGTTGATTCGGATTAAAAAAAGACTGCGGTTATTACCAAGGTTCCTCACAGCTTATTGGCTCCTAGTACTCACTTTCCAGACCAAAACTTGCTCATTTATTGCTCACTTTTCTTATTTTCAGATTTAGTAACTTAATATATTGCATAGATAATCAATCCGATTTTGGGTATTTCAGCTTATGTTGCTCTACCCGCCCCTATTTAGTAGAGGTAGTACTGAGCAAAGTTAACGGTATAGCTCTTAAAAACCTTTTTTTAGAGAAAAACTTCCAAATTATTTGAATAGCTGTTATTAAAATACCAATTAAAAGGATTGCTGCTAGCACCAGGAAAGCGATCGCCAGCACAGATAGTCCAATTGCAATCACCAACTCAATAGTTGACACAACTGGATTAGTTAATCCGCCTGAAACTCCGGTAGATGTTAACCGCAGAATATTCATTAATCCCCTAGTTAACCCGGCGCTTCCACCACCTGCGACTAAAGCTAACGTCCATTGCACCAATGGATTCATGTCAGGTTTGCTAAGACATTTCATCCTACTACGTGTAGAATCAGGGAACCTCCATCTAGGACTAGAGATAGAGCAAGTAAAACTATTAAGTAATCGCACAGAATCAATTACACAATGTCATTGCGATCGCAGTGTAATATTAGCAATGACGAAAATATGTTACTTTTGCGTAAGTTCTGCACTACTGAGAATTCAGGAGCAAAGCCAGAGAAGTTTTCGTTAGCTCCGGTCAGAATCCAGAAGTAAAGCAGGCTTTGAGACTTAGACTGTCTATTTACTAACTTAAAATCCACTGTATATACACAATTTCATTACCCATTCTTAAATATCTGCCTTTATCCTGAGTTATGTTGCTAATTTTAGGGTGATAAAAAAATGGGATTAAGAAGAGTTTTTCTTGTTGCTATCGGAGTAATCCTAGCAATAGTAGTTGGCAGTTTGACACAGCTAAAAGGAATTGCCCAATCTCCCACGGATTTAGATTTAGCTGCAAATCACGCTCCAATTCATTATCAAGACACAGACAGCACTAAGTACAGTGGAGACTATATCACGCGATTTGATTACGATGGCGATTGGCAAGCAACAAATAACTGGGACAACCTTCAGCGATTTGCTTTGAATGCTCATGCTTACTATTCCGTGGTCGAGACTTGTACTCATTGGTTCATCACCTATTCCTTTTTCCATCCTCAAGACTGGACTGATATTCCCTTCGATCAAGAACACGAGAATGATTTAGAAGGCTTGCTGGCGATCGTTCGCAAGGATGGTTCAACTTTTGGCAAGCCTGAAGGCATGGTGACTGCATTTCACAGAGACTTCTATTCTTACACGCCAGTTGGTAGCCCCTTGCGAAGTGGTACAGAAAGTATTGATGGCACAGTCACCACGAGCAGTTATAACGGTTCACAGCATCCGTTGACGACTCAGGAAGCTAAAGGTCATGGCTTAAAAGCTTGGCCTAACGCGGGGAATTTTAGGGGAGCCAGCAATGAGGATGGGATTATTTACTACCCTTCTAAAACTACTACCGAACTTCCTGCTTCTGGAAACGATCGTAACGTGCAATATTTGTTGCTTGATGTATTTGCTCCTAGTGGAGTGTGGCAGCATCAATTAAATGAAGCCTCTTTATCAAGTTCTTCGGCGTTGACTTTTGCTAGTTGGGGGACATTCAAAGGAGACTCTAGTGGTGGATGTGGCGCTGGTGCACCAACTTGCAGTACAAATTCTGCTAATACACCTTGGGGCTGGGATGATTCTAATGATGGTGCAGTATATAAAGGTGAAATGGCTTTAGATCCCGCTCACTTAGCTGATGTTTACTTTGATGGTCTTGGTAACTTTGATACAACCTATATCCGTAACCAATTTATCAAAGATTTAAGCGATCGGGGATATAATACTGCAAATCTCCCTCAAGGTTGGCCGACTCAAATCAATCTTAATGTTCTTAGTGGCAAGCTCAAAAACCAATGCTCGTAATACCGATTACCTGTGAGGTTGTATAGAATAAGGGGCTTAAAGCCCCTTGTCTCACCAAGCTTGCTTTTGTACAGTTTCACAAAAAGCCTAAATCTGCGTAGTTTACCGCCGTAGGCATCGCCTTTTTTAGAATAATCCTAACTGTATTGACTGGTTTTTATCAGCATTTTCTGTTGCTATTGGTGGTAAATCTGTTGGAGGTTCAACAACCAAGGGAGCATTTTCTTCAAATCTTAGTTTTGAGCTTTTGATATAGTCTTCATCAATCTCAAAAGCTAACCAACGTCTTTGTAAAGTTTCTGCAACTCGACCTGTCATATTAGAACCAGCGAAAGGTTCTAAAACAATATCGCCTGCTTCTGTACAAAGGTTAATCACAAACTCTGGTAAAGCCTGAGGAAATCTTGCCGGGTGTGGCTTAAAACCTTCTTCTTTACAACGCTTTTGGTAATAATCGTTAGAAGCAGTATTCGAGGCAGAAATCACATTTACAGGCTGGACTAAATCTTCAAAGAAAGTTTCTTCCACAATAATCTGTTGACCTATTTCTTCTTCGTCTACACTGCAACTTCCATCAATAATGTTCGGGGGTATAGCTCCTCCTCTATCGTTACTAAATTTATTTGAAATATCATGACCTGATGGCCTGATTTTGGGTTTATACCCATTCTTGAGAAGGCTTTTCATCGCATTACTATAAGGCTTTAAAACTCTTCTATTATTAGCTTTAGGATGGGGTTCTTTTGACAGCCACCAAATGGTATTGACCGAATCTTTAACTCTTTCTCTGCGAATTGTTACCCATTCAGCCGGGGTGGGTAGTTTAGCTGGATTATACCAATACAATTCTTGTGCCAAGTAAAACCCAAGTCCACCTTTTTCTTTTGCTTTGCATAGAGTAACAACCAGTTCAAAATGATAAAGAGAACGAACTGGCATTCCTTTAACCCAACTGCCACCAATATCAATAACCAGTGAGCCTGTCGGTTTAAGAACACGATAAAATTGTGCCGCATAAGCTTTAAACCATTCAACATATTGGTCTGCATCAACGTTTCCGTATTCTTTTTTACGAATTAGTGCAAATGGTGGAGATGTGCAAATTAAGTCAATACTTGCATCGGGAATATTTGCGATTAAATCGAGGCTGTTTCCCAGATAAGCAGCACCAAATCTTGTTTCATAATAAGGATTACAATTAAATTTCATCTAAACTTTTTTAGTAATATTGTACGATGCCGTTTTATAGGAAGAGTTTTTAGATCATTAGTATAAATAGAATGATTTGCTCCTTCTATTCATAAATAAAAGCCATTTTATTCTAGGTGTTTAATTAGCTCTTTTCGTTTGACTGACACACTCAAACCTCTATAGGAATTTGTTCGAGCAAAGAACCACCCGTGGGAATTTCTTTATTTTGTTGGGGATAGGCAAGAATCATTTCTTTCGTTGCGTCTTGTAACATAGCTCTGCATTGTTCTATGGTTTCTCCTTCTGTAATGACTTCTTGCCATTCAATGAGTTGTCCCATATATCCGCTATTAGTTTTTGTATATTTTGCAGTGTATGTAATTAACATTTCTGTGTTTGTGAAGATAATTATATGATTGATCGTAGCTGATTTTTTGTTGTAGGGGCGATCGCTCTCCATCATTCACAACCACATAAGGCCGCAGCTACGCCCGTCGTAGACATCGCTTATAAATTTACACTTCTTTTCTAGAGCGATGTCAATACGGTTCGGTTAAGGTGCATAGTCCTTAAAGATCCCCCTTAGTCCACGCCAGTCGCTCATGGGGGAAGGCGATGCCTACGGCGGGCTGCGCCTACGCGAAGATTAGCCAGATTTTCACGACACTTGATAGTGCTGGAATGACTGACCCCTAATCCTTGCTCCAAAATCTCCAAAGCTTGCAAATACAACGGTTCAGCTTTAGTGTAACGTCCTTGTAAGTAGTAGAGTTTTGCCAGATTGTTGAGAGTAATGGCAAAATCTGGATGTTCCTCTCCCAGCAGTTTGCGCCTGAGTGCCAAAGCTTGGATGCAAAGGGGTTCGGCATCGTTGTATCTACCTTGGGAGTAGTAGAGTACCGCTAGGTTGCTGAGGCTAAGGGCGACAGATGGATGTTCATCTCCCAGCAGCTTGCGCCAGAGTGCTAAAGCTTGGATGTAAAGTGGTTCGGCTTCGCTGTATCTGCCTTGGGATTCGTAGAAACACCCTAGGTTGTTGAGGTTAAGTGCAACATTAGGATGTTCATCTCCGAGCAGTTGACGCCTGAGTGCCAAAGCTTGGATGTAAAGGGGTTCGGCTTCGCTGTATCTGCCTTGGGAGTCGTAGAGTAACGCTAGGTTGTTGAGGCTAGCGGCTACAGATGGATGTTCTTCTGCAAAGCGTTTTTTAGTGACTTCTAGACATTGTTTCAACCAGGGTAAAGCTTGGTTATATAAACCTTGAGCATTATAAAATGTAGCGTTGCCCTCAAAAGGCCAAAGTAAATCATCATCGCTGACGCATTGAATGAGATGATTCGCTACTTCAGCTATATGAGGAATAGCAGGGGAAACAGCAGTAATTTTCTTAAGGGTGGCGTCTTCAGGAATCTCCTTAGCAACTGCTACCATTACCCGACAAAGCGATCGCTTTAATTCCTCTGCCTGTTCTAAACCTATACACTTATATTGGAAAAACTCTCTTAGCAGTGGATGTAATTGGTAGATTCCCTCACCTTTACGCTGGAGCAAATGCAGTTTCAGCAGTTTATTATTTCTGATTTCCTCTAAATCTTCCTCGTCTTCCTCTGGTAGACACAGTTCTACCAACTTCCAGGGTATAGGTGCGGCGGCAAATAAACTCAGCAAACAACCCATTTGCTTATCTGCGTCTTTTAATTCATGCCAACTCAACTCAAAAGCTGCTTGCACACCCCATTGTGCTGTCATGTCGTCTTCTCGCTCAACAAGGGCGGTTTGTTCTAGTCGCTTTTTCTCCAACCGTTGCAACATTTTTGCTAGGGAGAGGTCTTGTTGCCCTTCTTGACAGAGATACCGCCCCACTAATTCCAACCCTAAAGGCAAATATCCCAGCCATTTACACAGAGAATTGGCAACATCAAGCTCTTTTTGCAACCGTTCTGCACCAATGAGTGACTGCAATAACTCTAGGGCTGCTTCTGGTTGCAATACATCCAGAGATAATTGCTTAATAGATGTTCCTAAGCGCTGGCGCGTAGTCATCAGCACTTTAAACCGGGAAGATGACGGCGGTAAATAAGGCTTGACTTCTTTGTATTGTGCGACATCATCCAACACTACCAGCACATCACCCTCACGCCAATGCCGCCAGCAGTATTGCACTTGCGCGAGTAATTTGTTTTGAGAATCTTCTGTTAAATCCTCTGGTAGGTTTAAGTCAAGCTGCGTTCTGGCAAACTGCACAACTTGAATCCCCACATCTCCAGTCTTTGCCAGCAACCAGCAAATTCCACCCTTGTAAGTTTCACGGTGAGCCATTGCATATTGTAAGGCTAATTCTGTTTTACCTAGTCCACCCATGCCAGCGATCGCAGCAATGGCTACCTGATTATTTTCCTGCAACATCTGGTGGAGGGTTTGCAGTTCGGCTTCACGTCCAACAAACTTCACCACCCCACTCAGGGGTAAATTTTGCGGTGTTTCAGTCGAGAGATTTGACTTTACCTGTTTCTCTTCAGGCGAGTACAGTCAGAAGTTACCACCAATGATGGTATTTCCCTGAAAGACGTTTTTAATAGAGTCAGCTAACTTTGTAGAATTAATGACGCCTGGTGGTTGCGAGTTTAGCTCATTTGCTAACGCCTGGACTTTCGGCGCTACTTGGGGGTCAGCGTTTGCTGCTGCTTCCACTTCCCGCACTGATTGAGCAATTTCGGTATCTGCGTCTGCTGCTGCTTTCAATTCCAGCACTGCTTTGCCATAATCTAACGGCTGCTGTGGATTTTGCTGTGTCGCATTCGCTAGCAAGGGTAACTTATTTTTATTATGTAGCTGTTCGATTAACTCACGACTTTTGTCTAATGCAGCTTCCCCAAGCTTTCCGCCAGTTTTTTCTAGAGCTTTAGTTAAAACTATAGTAGCGATCGCTGTTGCAACTGCTGTTAATGTTACAGGTTCCATAATTTAGTAATGAAATACGACATCGCACTAGGAAATACAAATGCAGTTTTGTCTATTTCGGAAATATATCACACACATTTAGCAATTATCCCTACATCTCTCAGTCTTCTTTAGAAGACTTTAGCTATTAGCCATAGGTTTCTAACTTATGGCGGGTAATGCAACAGACGCAATATCTCCCAATACGGTTCGGATAAAATCCCCCCGCCTGTGGCGACCCCCTTAAAAAGTGGGTAAGTAGGATAAAAAGCCCCCCTTTTTAAGGGGGGTTGGGGGGATCTTTGAGAGTGAAACATATTAACCAAACCGTATTGCAATATCTCCGACTTACGAACTTGAGTTTAATAGATTTTAAGTAAGTAATGTATCCCACAGGCTACGCCTACACCTTCACAACACCATCATTTCACCTCAGAACTCGGAACTCCGACCTTTGAACTCGGAACTCCGACCTTTGAACACGAAACTCCGACCTCTGAACACGAAACTCCGACCTTTGAACACGAAACTCCGACCTTTGAACACGAAACTCCGACTTCAGAACACGAAACTCCGACTTCAGAACACGAAACTTGGAGATAAAAGCTTGAACGTTGAGGCTGAGAACTGGAATTTTACTGCTTTGAGGTAGGGCGATGGTTAGGTTAAGCTGTGCCTACGCCAAAAGCTGCTCAATTTTTACAAACATAAACTGTAGGGTGAGCATTATAATACCCACCCTACGAAATTTTTCACTAAATTTTCGCTGAACTACAACAAGTAGTCTAATTTTGTAATGACAACACAGTAATTAACCCAGAAAATCTCGCAAAATCACCTGTATTGTGAGTGAGTAACTGAGGAATGCCATAGACTAGCATCGTGGCGACGATATTTGCATCATGAACTTGCTTACCGCCACTAAAAACTTCTTCCATAAGTGTCAGTAGCCTTTCTGTAACCTGAGAACTATCTTCAGCCACCCGAAAGCGGTTATAGAAATAGCGGAGATCCTGAATTACTATTGAAAAACAGGATCACCGTCCCCAATCGTCATACATATCCTCGCGTCTTAAAGAAAGATTTTCAGGCCAAAGTCCACAATTATGCACAGGAAAGTTTAGAGGAGGACGCTTTTCCTTACTCTCTGCTTCCTGTGCCAAAGGCTTTTCATCAATTACTATTACCACCTGATGTTCACCCTCTGGAATATCCAATGGTAATTGCGCTGTAATCTTGCCATCTTTGGTAACTGTGGCAATTGTTTCTATACTTTTCATTTCATTTATCCTTAATTAATCCATCACAGCTAACACAGCTTTCGGCAATAACTTATCTTTAAACCAAACAATTCTGGCGGGAACATCATTTAATTTTACTCCCGCCTTTTCTAAATTAAGTCGCTCAGAAATTGCCAAAATCAAATCGTCACGTCCAGCCCGCCGCACTTGAGAAAACTTCTTTTGTAAATATTCTGGACGCCAATAACCAACAATTTCTAATAAGAAAGTGCGTCCATCAGGATGCACTAAGCGAAAATCGGGAATCATCACACTACCGGGAATTGGTATCAAATCAACTTCTCGCTCTAATGCCCAACCACTTTTCAACGCATCCCACTTATCAGCAAAGGATGCTTCTAACATACTATCGTAAGGCTTTCCTGGTGGATAATGGGACACCAAACCACATTCGGAATTGAGAGTGAAACGTCCAGTTTTCCAAGTATCTGTATAAGCGTCGCGGGTTTTGAGAATAGAAGAAAGACTCCATCTAGTAACGTGAAGTAAAGCCGGAATAAGTTTAGCGATCGCTAACCCATACCGCGTACTAGAATTAAACAAACTCGTCGGACCATCAATAGTAATTGTAAACCCGTGGTCAGCATCACCTTCAATATAAGCCATCAATTGAAACAACTTCAGATAGCGAAACAACAGCTTATATTCTCCCGGAACATTCCGATGAGCATTTAATACAAGTTGACTGGCTTTATAAAATACACCCTGCACCTGAGATAAGTTATAGCGATTTAACAAATCTGGTGCTATTGGTGCATCAAAAACAGTCAAAATCTTATTCTCAGATAAATCAGCATATAATCCATTCCGAACTTGTTCTAATAAAACTTCGCGTTCAAGTTCTTGAGTTAACTCATCAGCAACTTTACTTAAAGTAACTTGTGTTGATTCACGACTAGAAACAGACTTTGCAGCTAGAGAAAACACCCGTTCTCTTAACATCTGTGGTTCCAGAGGACTAACCACCTCAAAAGTGCAAAAACTGCTTTTGAGAATATAAGCTAATCCTCGCTTCACCCGATAATCTGTAGAATCTCCTTCAAAATCAGTCAGTTGTCGCTCAAGCACACCTTGAGTCTTTCCTACTGCTGATTGAAAATAATTAATTAACTCAATCGCCAACTCCGAAGTTTTCTGATCAATCTTCAGTCTCTTCGGAATAATCTCCTCCCCGTTTTGGCGATGCATCAGTAAGTCTGTCGGTAACATCGGCTGATTTTTGGATTTTAGATTTTGAACTTCCGGTTGAATAATTAATTTCTAACTGTTCCGCAGCCTTCAAACTCCTTTCTTTCCCAGTCCCATAGACAACCTGTAAATTCCCTTTCTTCTCACTTTCTCCTCCTGTCTTCCTCTCTCCTCTCCGCCGCGCCGAAGTCCCCTCCTCACTCGTATCCTCCGCCACTACCTCATACAAAATCGCCCGCTTATTCTCAATATTCCCCTTCCGTAAAATCCTCCCTAACCGCTGAGTATATTCCCTAGCCGAACCCGTTCCCGATAAAATGATCGCCACAGTTGCCGCCGGCACATCAACACCTTCATTCAACACATGAGAAGCAACCAAAGTATTATATTCACCTGCTCGAAACTTTGTTAATATCTCATGCCGTTCCTTCACAGGAGTTTGATGAGTAATTGCCGGAATTAATAACTCTTGAGAAATGCGATAAACTGTGGCATTATCCGCCGTAAAAATCAAAATTCTTGCTGGATAATGTTCTGCCAATAAATTAACCAAAATTCGCAACTTCCCATCAGTACCCAAAGCGATATCTTTCGCTTCCCGGTGCGCTAACATCGCTCTCCGTCCAGATTGCGATCGCGCACTCATTTGCACGAACATTTGCCAACCTTGCAGACTCCCCAAAGAAATCTTAGATTGCTTTAAAAAGTCATTGCGAGTTTGAATTAAATGGTTGTATCTTTCCCGTTCAAGTTGCGATAACTTTACCTTAATTTGGACAATTTCATGTTCTGCTAACGCCTTTCCCGCCAAATCTTCAGCGCGTTTGCGATATACTTCTTCACCAATCAGGATATTTAAGTCAGCGTGTTTACCATCGCTGCGTTCTGGTGTCGCCGAGAGTCCTAGCCGATAAGGTGCGATCGCATATTCAGCAATCACCCGATTAAAATCTGTCGGTAAATGATGACATTCATCAAAAACAATCAACGCATATTGATTTCCCAATGTCTCAGCGTGAATTGCTGCACTGTCATAAGTTGCAACTAAAATAGCCGTTCTATCCCGCGAACCACCCCCCAATAATCCCACCTCCGCATCAGGGAAAGCCGCTATCAAGTGTGCATACCACTGATGCATCAAATCCAAAGTTGGCACCACAATCAGCGTCGTGCGCGGCGTTGATTGCATCGCCATTTGCGCTAAGTAAGTCTTTCCCGCCGCCGTAGGAAGCACAACTACCCCTTGTCTACCCGCCAGTTTCCAAGCCGCTAGCGCCTCAGTCTGGTGGGGATAGGGTTCCATTTCCAGACTGGGAACCAAATCTACAGGATAAAATTGCTTCGCCTCATCGATAAAATAAACATCTTCTGCTTGTAATGCTTCCACTAGCGATCGGTATCTAATTGCGGGAATGCGGAATTTTTCAACTCGATCATCCCACGTAGCGTAGTCCATCCAACCTTTGCCGCGTGGTGGTGGATGCAAAATTAATGTGCCACGATCAAAATTTAATGTAGGGGTACGAGCCATTTTGGGAATTGGGCATTGGGAATTGAGAATTGGGCATTGAGAATTGGGCATGGGTGAAGAGTAGTATTTATAACTTCTAACTCCTAACTCCCACTTCCCATGCCCCATTCCCTAATCTATTAATTACTAATAACGCAAAAAGTGCATGATTCATCCAAATAACTCAGACAAAACCCAGTTAGATGCGCTCATTAGCCACGGAATACCCCATCGTCAAATTAACAATAATCTTGCCGAATCCTACAAAGAACAGCGACAGAGCTTTTTGCTGAAACGGCTGCAATTGCAGGCGCAGATTATGCTGGTAGCTGGCTTGACTTTAATCGCTTTTTTTATTTGGCAGAATTCACAATTAGAAGGCAAGATATACGCCTTTAAAATCGGTCTTGTAGTAGAACTATTCACTCTCATTTGTTGGCGTTTGTGTAAAACTTATATCGGTCGGCGTTACCCTCATTTAATTTTTTTGAGTTTATGCTGGTCTGTAACTTGTGCTGTCCAAATTGATGTGGCTTTGCTGTTTAATAATTTGGAACCTAGAATCAATATTTGGACTTTGATGTTTCTCACTCAGGCGACAATTGTTCCAGTGGAATGGGGAATACATTTAATAGCACAAGTTGGGACAATTGGTTGCTATTTAATTTTGTATTTATTGTATAATCCGCAATTAACAAATCCACCAGCTTTTTATGTTGAGCAGGGTTTATATTTCTCTTGGACTTGCATAATTTGCGTTTTCTCTGTTTATTTATACGAACGCTTGCGAAAACAAGAATTTTACGCCCGTAAGGCAATGGAACTAGCGCAGCAAAAATCAGAAATGCTGCTCCTAAATATCCTGCCAGAGATGATTGTAGAACAATTAAAACAACAGCATACAACTATTGCCGATAGCTTTCTCGAAGTTACGGTGCTATTTGCCGATATTGTTGGGTTTACAGAGCTTTCAACTCGGACACCTCCGACAGAATTAGTGGAGTTATTAAATACAATATTCTGTTTGTTTGATCAATTGGCAGAACGTCATGGGGTAGAGAAAATCAAGACAATTGGCGATGCATATATGGCTGTTGCGGGATTGCCAAAAAAGTCTGATAATCCGGCTCCAGCAATAGCGAACATGGCGTTAGATATGCAAAATGCTGTAGCTACGTTCAATGAAGAAAATAACCAATCTTTTCGCATCCGTATTGGCATTAGTACAGGGCCTGTTGTGGCAGGGGTAATAGGACTAAAAAAGTTTGCCTACGACCTCTGGGGAGATACCGTCAATATTGCTAGTAGAATGGAATCACACGGTATAGCAGGTAGTATCCAGGTTTGCGAAGTAAGTTATCAACTTTTGAAGGATAAATACTTATTAGAAAAACGAGGTTTAATCCAGGTTAAAGGTAAAGGAGAAATGATGACTTATATACTGAAAGAAATAATTATTTAAAAGGGATGTTGTGACCACCACTTTCTACACGTCTGCGTACTCGTGCGATGCCTACGGCGAGCGCAGCTATCGCTAATTCGGGACTTTGTAACCAAAAGTAAATTAAGTTGATAATATAAACTTTGTTTTTACATTCTCTCAAGAATCGGGCAAAGTTACGAGCCGCTAATGTAGTTTCAAATGCAAAATCAGCTTCAGCATTCACTAGAGTTTCTAGTCTTTCTAACATTAATCGTCCGGCTTGAATGGCTACGGATTCCGGGTTAAAAGGAGAAAGTCCGGCTGCTATTTCATCGGCGTTGACATATTCAAATACTTCTAGGAAGTAGGGAAGGATTTGCAAGGCGGCGGTAGTTTTACCAGAACCGTTTGCACCGCCCATAATGTACAGGTTGGGCATTATTCTAATAGTAATGCTAATTGTGCAGATGATTGGGGCTGAGATTTGGTCTTTTTCTTGTTTTTGGTCTTCACTCCCCACCTGCGAGGACTAGAATTAGAATTGACGTGACGTTCTCTAATAGCCAAAGTGTCAGAATCTCTGCCATTGCGCGATCGCTATCTTGCTTTAATCGATGAAATTGTCGAAACCACCCTCAAGGGCAAAATTAGCTCTGTTGATATGGTGTATCAAATGCTGCTTAAAGGAATCACTTCCGGTACAGGGGAAGTGTTTGAGCTAGTTTTGAGCGATCGCTTGAATGCCCTCCAAAGCCAAGTAGATAGCGAAAAAGACGAATTCAAAACAGCCAAAGCGACTCGAAGTTTGAGAGCCATTAAGACTATCCAAAGTCAATGGCAACGTTGGCAAGAGCAAAACAAAGCTACAGAAGCGATCGCCGGAGCAGTTATAGAAATTACCACAGCCTCGGCAGATGAGCGTCTGGCGGCATTTTTACGGGTTACTGACCCTAATCAAAAGTATCCGCTAAATTCGCAACAGTTACAGCAATTGTCAAAAGCATTACAGCAATTTGCTCAGGTAGATTCTGATTTACAACAATTTTCCGAAGGTATTACCCGTGGTTTAGCTTCTTGGCAGCGATTGCAAGACAATTTGCTCAGTTGGATGTACGAGCAAAAAGAATCTTTGGGATTTGGCGGCGTACCGGGAGAACGTGGCCCTTGGGCAAGTTGGGCGAAGCAACTGAATAGTGAGTTACCTAAAGCATTGCTTCGCACTTTGGCTATGGAAGACTCGGCAATTGAATTTGCCGAACGACAACGGGGTATCACCCTGAGAGACTGGGTAGAAATGTCATTGATTCTACAATATTTGCAACGGGGGCTAATTAACTGGTTTGACCAGCAAGCTTACGATGTTAAGGCGGGGCCAAAGTTGTCCATTTCCACATTCTTGACCTTTGCAGTGATTTGGAGTCAGTTAGCAAGTGGTTTCCAAAGCATTGGAGTCAGGTACAGCGATGCTTGTTCTCAAATTATGCTTCAGATTTTGCGAACCTTTGCCCAACGTCCGTATTTTCCCTTTTACGGCGGGATTTTTGCCTCTTTTACTGGCACTTATTTACGAGATGCCTTAGATTATCTGGATGAACCACTGCGACGAGGCGAAGGAACCCAGGAAAAGGCGCGAATTTTGACACTATTGGGCTATTCTCAACGGGCTTTGGGACAATATCAGCGATCGCTTGATTTTCATCTGCAAGCGCTGGAGATAGCTAGGAGTGCAGGCGATCGCCCCTGTGAAATTGCCAATCTCAACCACCTCAGCCGCACTTATGTCCAACAGCAAAATTATCCTGAGGCGATTAACTACAGTCAACGGGCATTAATATTCAGTCGGCAAGCAGGCGATCAGACAGGAGAGGCAAACGCGCTGGTAAATTTAGGTTACAGCGAAGTTATGCAAGCTCAGAATCTAGAACAAATAGAACCAGAAACCTATGAAGCTGCAATTAACTATTTAGAACAAGGTTTAAAATTATCAGAAAAATTAGGCGATATTCAAAGTAAAGCCTTATGTGTCAGCAGCTTAGGAATTGCCTATTTAGTAATTGGACAACACCAAACGGCAATTAAGTATCTCGAAGATGGTTTTAAAACAGCGCAAGTTTCCGGTGATTTGTATCTCCAAGGGCGAAACTTAGCTTATTTGGCAGAAGCTTATTATTATCTGCAAAATTCTGAGAAGACTATTTACACAGGCTGCTTGGGAATGTATCTTTTAGAGCAAATTGCTTCTCGTGAGTGGCGACAACCAGCAGGCTTACTGACAATTTTACAGGCACAAATCGGGGCAGAAGCTTTTCAGAACTTATTACAGCAACATCGCCCTAAAATGATTGCAATTATCGGTATGGATGGGTATGATCACATTCCGCAATTGTTAGAAGAATACAAGCGAGATATGTAGGGCTTGCTGAATAAGTCTCCAGAGCGAATCTAGAAGCCACACAGCTTACAAAATAGTAGTTTCGTCGCTTAGTTTCCCAATTTGCCCGGCGCTCGCCGACGAAAGTGCAAGGTTTTTGAACCTCTGGATGCTATAGT
>NZ_JBGTFY010000161.1:0-79684 GCF_041747015.1 Nostoc sp. | reverse complement strand
ATAGCATCCAGAGGTTCAAAAACCTTGCACTTTCGTCGGCGAGCGCCGGGCAAATTGGGAAACTAAGCGACGAAACTACTATTTTGTAAGCTGTGTGGCTTCTAGATTCGCTCTGGAGACTTATTCAGCAAGCCCTACTTAAAAATGAAATGACTAAATGTACTTAGTACTGGATGCATAGCTGTTTTTATTATTTTTTATAAGAAAATACCCCCAAAAGCCATCTATAATTTGACTACGCCATTGAGATGATTTTTATCTTCAGGCATTTTAAAAAGTGGATGCTCCCTTCACTACTTGAATACAAGTATTTGCAGGATTTTATTAGTAACAGGATTTTATTAGTAAATAGTAGGACTCCTATTTGATTTTTGAACAAGACTCAGTACATAGGCATTTGTTACAATTAAAGAGAAAATCATTACTATCCCTTTTCTAATCTCCAAAGCATTTTTTCTGGATATTGTTGGTAAACAGGCTGGAAATTCACATTTAACTTATCTTGAAGCTTTAAGAGAAATTCCTTAGCTGGATGGAATAAAAACACATCACTAAATCCATCACTAAAATTATCATTTATCTCTGTTAAATTTGATGGTTGCTGTATTAATAGAAACTTAACTTTTGGATTTAGCTGATGGCTTAAAGGTATTACATCACGCATACCTTTATCAGAAATCACTAGTGGGTAATTTGTTTGATTGATGATGCGAGATTCCTGGATAATAGGGTTATCTTTGCCACCCCAAGTCTCTGTTTGGGAACTAATTGAACAAGACAACACTCCTACAGAAATTAGTATCACAGTGAAAAATTGCCATATTTTTGTCTGTTGACTACTATAAATTTGAAATTTAACTTTATTAGTAAGCAAATAGGCAACAGTTAATTCAATACATAAAATGCTAGGAAAATGATATCGGTCTATTGATGAGCGCTTTCCTCCAAAAACCAAATCTGGTATTACTAAAGCTGATATTGTTACAGTCATTAAAATTAAAATAAATAACCAAACTCGCATGGAACTATGAAGACAAATGAAGTAGAATGAATATAATACTAAAATTACAATTGGTATTATAAAAATAATCCGAAATATATTATGACTTATTAAAAATAATGTTTCATATTTATCGTTCCAATTTATAAAAATGTTAGACAAGATTGACCTCCAAGAGCCTATTAATGCGGAACGAGGCAAGGATGAATTTATCCAATCTGTCCTATCAGAAACACTGGTTCTATTATTTATTATCAACAAAATCCAAGGCGCGAAAAATATAAATATAGAAGTATAAATAAAACCAAGGTAAGCAATCAACGTTTTAGTCAAACGAAAGCGCTCGATAATAACTATATATAGTATGTGTGCAATTATAACTAAACCAGAAAGCAAATGAGAATAAAGAGCTAATAGTGTGGTTGCTCCATAAATAGCCCAGTTAAGCTTCGTTTTTATCCGCATAGCTCGCAACAAAGCTGCACTAGATAATAAAATCATCACTGCCCAAAGACTGTAAGGACGGGCTTGTTGAGCATAAAACAAATGGACTGGTGATATAGCAACTAAGGCAATAGCAAGCCAACCCACTACAAAAGATTCAAATAATTCTATACATAACCAGTAAATAGCAGGAAAGATAAACAGACTAATTAAGGCAGGTAAACTTCTCATCACTGTTACAGAACTACCAAATAACTGCGCCCAAAATCTTGCCAGTATAAAGTAAATTGGTGTAATTTGAGGTTCTTCTACAGCTAAACCTTTTAGTGTGTCGAATAAGCCATGTTCAGAATTTATATTTTGAAATTTTTGTATATCTTCATTACTGATTATCTTGCCGTTAAAAACTTCCCTCTTTAAATCTGGTATTGTATATCCTGCTATTCTTAAAGATGTAAAACATTCATCAACCCAATAAAGTTTTTGGTCGAGGTTTCCAAATCTGAAAAATAAACCTAATACCAATAATATAATTATGAGAAAACGCGCACTTTTGGAAAGCATTTGAAAATTCTTTATCATTTTACCTTTCTAGGACTTACGCACTGTACAAATTAATCATGGTATGTATTCACGAAAATAGGTCGTTTCAGGACTTTATTAATTGTTCTTTGATGATCGGTAAACCCGCGCTGTAGGGACACAGCATTGCTGTGCCCCTACGACAGATATGGTTTTTCTAGCCCCTCATACTTTGTATTTTGTGTCAATGCGTAAGTCCTACTTCCTTAATTTAGTTATTAAACAAAAACCTCTACAAACATAACATGATCAGTAAACCAATTTCTATAACCTGCCCCTAAATTTATTTATGCCTAGTATAGAAACATTTATTTCGAGGCGCGCAAGCGCGAGAAATAATACCTCCTTGTTCCAAGCCCTTACATTTATGTATGGGGTTCTCCCTTCTGCCCCCTGCCCCTTGTCCTCTTCATTGACTTTGTATCAGTGTGAGGTTCCTGAAACACTTAACCAAACTAAGTACGACATACTTAAAGCAATGGTAATTAAGGCCACCCAGATAAAGCGATTATCTTTGGTATTGACCTGACTGAGGTCAACAAATTCTCCTTCAGTCAGTTGAGGCTTCTGCGGTTGAGAAGATTGAGTAGACTTAGCAGCTACAGTAATTTTGAGTTTGTTATCGGGTAGTGCGCCTAAATCAGGGATTTGGATCATCCACTCACTGGGTCTTTTGAGCTTTGGTGCTTTTAAGATATAAAACATCCGTCGCGCTTGTTTGCTGGTTTCAAAATGAGGATGGCGCTTGAGTCTTTCGCAAAGAGCGATCGCATCATCTGTGCGTCCATCTGCTTCATAAGCTGTCACCAACAAAATTTCTACTTCGCCTCCAAGGCGAGAATTAGGAGCTAACAGGGCGCTTGCCTTTTCTAAATTTTCTACGGCTTCGCGGTATTGCCCATTTTCAAAGGCAACTTTCCCAGTCTGGTAGCGGGTTTTAGCAATTTCTAAACTTTCTGTACTCACGTCTTGATATACAAATTACCACTATTTTAATTTTGCCAATACCAGCAATCTTTTTAGAATCTTTTTAGAAGTCGGCAACCTGGAAGTAGATAAACTTCTAAAATTTAAATTAAGTAGCTGTGATTATTTTCTGATTAAAAATTCCGGTATCAAATGCAGGTGAGCAAAATATGCTGAAAATCAAGCATTTACAACTAAATTGGCTCAAAGCCACCATAACTTTAGCAGTGATGGGCTTAACCATTGCTCCAGCTTCTGCCCAGCGTGTGATCGTGATTGATGGTAATTATGGAGTGGGGCATAGATGCGAAGCAGCTTGTCGTCAGACATCGCCTGCTGTTGGTTCTTTTATTTATGGTAGTCCTATTCCCACACCGATGCCTGTAGACCCAACAACGGGACTAATGCCACAACGCAATAATTACCCCGATTATTACTATCCCCAGATAAGGCAGAACGTGAGAAATTCCACGCTGATTAATCCAACTTTGATTAATCCAACAATTCGGGACTCAACCCTAGTTAATCCGGTGATTATAAATAACTCATGGCGTCGTACCCCATTTAGTGGCGGGCGGTCGCATGTTTTTATTACCTATCCCCGGTAGACTCAGAGAGTGGGGAGCAGAGAAAGATAACTCCTCACTCCTGCGAGGTGAACTGCGAACCAAGAATCATTGTGCCGATCCCAACATCAGTAAAGATTTCTAGTAGGAGAGCGTGGGGAATGCGACCATCAATGATGTGTGCTGCACGAACTCCTTGAGCAAGCGATCGCACACAGCAACTGACTTTAGGAATCATCCCACCGCTAACTATACCATCGGCAATCAACTCGCGGGCTTCCCGAATATCTACTTTTGGAATCAAAGTAGATGGGTCTTTGTAATCTCTTAAAATTCCACTGGTGTCGGTCAGTAAAATTAACTTTTCTGCTCCCAATGCAGCAGCGATTTCTCCAGCTACAGTATCGGCGTTAATGTTATAAGCTTGCCCTGTCTCGTCTGCGGCGACGCTGGACACTACCGGAATATAGCCATTGCTAGCGAGGGTGTCCAAAATCTTGATATTCACATTGCTGACTTCCCCGACAAAGCCAATGTCTTCTTGACCTTGGGGACGGGCTGTAAATAGATTACCGTCTTTACCGCAAAGTCCTACAGCCAATCCACCAGCTTGGTTAATTAGCGCGACAATTTCTTTGTTAACTCGACCCACTAAAACCATTTCCACTACATCCATTGTGGCGGCATCAGTAACTCGCAGACCATTTTTAAATTGTGGTTCGATTCCCAGCTTATCCAACCAACTGTTAATTTCTGGGCCACCACCGTGTACTACAATTGGACGCAAGCCAACGCACGATAAGAATACAATATCGCGGATAACTTTGTCTTTGAGTGTGCTATCTTTCATCGCTGCGCCACCATATTTGACAACAACAGTGCGACCGGCGAATTGTTGAATATAAGGTAGTGCTTCGCTTAATACACGTACACGAGTGGCTTCAGTTTGCCTGATGTATTCAGAATCGTTGACCGTCATGAGGAGCCTAACAGAGAGAGTTAAAACCTATTTCAGTCAGTGTAGAAGACTTTGTAACTCCTTACAATCTCTGCTGCCAAAGTCGAGTATGTTTGTACTGGAACGAATGAATAAAATTTCTGAGCGATGGACGAAGACACAAGAAGAGCGGAAGAAAGATTAGCAACCAGTTCGCCAATTCAATACCTTTATCATCGACTCAAACCTGGCGTTGTAAACATAACAGATATTTAGGCGATCGCTCTTTCAAACCTCTAAAATTGAAATCATTCACCTCTAGTTACAAGGCAGAGCCGGGAAACGAGACAGGGCAAGACTTTTATCTTCATAAGCTTGATATGCACATGATACTTAATTTGTAAAGTGCGTTGTATAACTGAAAATTATCATTTTGGGAGTTGTAGACAACAAACGCTTATTTTTGACCTTGTTTGAATAACTAGTCAACCCTCCTCTTATTTTTTTACTACTTTTTCAGCAAACTCTACATAGCTTTAACTGCCTCAATAATACTGACTTCAGATTCAGTTGGGATAATTCTCGTAATGTTAAACCCTGCGGATTCAAATAACTTTTGAAACTCCTCTTCAGTACGGATGCGTCCACCAGGACACATTATTAACATATTGATATCGATAAACTTACTGCCATAAAATTCGTTGCCTGGAGGAATTACAAAGTCGATTACCAATAACCGTCCCTGTTCGTTCATGGCTTGATGACAGCGTTGGAGAATAGCGCTCGCTCGTTGATCATCCCAGTCTTGAATAATATGCTTCAGAATATAAGCATCTGCGGCCATTGGGATATTCTCAAAGAAATCTCCTCCAACAAATTGACAGCGATTCATCACGGCTAAATCCCAGGAATTTTTGGCTCTTTCAATTACATCTGGTCGGTCAAACAGCACTCCTTTCATATTAGAGTAGGCTTGGAGAATACTAGCCAGTAAACTACCTTTACCACCACCAATATCAACCAAGTTACTAATAGATGAAAAATCATAAGCTGCCAAGACTAAGGGATTAGTCTCTTCTGACTCAGCCATCGCTCGATCAAAAATTTCGCCTTGGGTAGGATTCTGGTCATTATACTCAAACAAATCCATACCGTATAAATGCTCAAAGGCACTTTCCCCAGTCTGCAAACTGGACATCAAATTTCCCCAGGCTTTATAATAATGCTCTTCGCCCCGTAAAATTGCGATCGCCCGAACCGATTCAGCGGCGTTGCTTTGCAAACAGTCTGCTAACGTAGTTAGGCTAAAACAACGAGGTTTAATCTCTGCAAAAATGCCAACACTAGCTAAAGCCCGCAATATCCGATAAAGTGCATCGCTATGGGTATTTGTGACAGCAGCTAAAGCATCGCAGTGCTGAGAGCCATCCTTGAGTAAATCTGCAATACCAAGTTTAGCTACCACGTAGACACACCGTGACATCCAGTAGGCGTGTACCCATTCCATTGCAGTCATATTAAATGGTGCATTGCTGAGTGTATATGTAGATTCTGATAAAGTCATGACTGTTTCCTAGTTGATAAGGTTGAAAAATCAATGTTTCCGTAAACGTTAGGTGGCGCTAAACTTCCCTTTACCTAATTTTTTAATTCCAATTCTTGGAGTTGAATTGCATCACAAACTCGGTCTGGTAAAATCTTCGCCAACATCAAGAATAAATTTAAAATCACTTTTTCCTTAGATAAGAAATACCGAGTTTTAGGTTTCTTCGTTTCTAGAGCTTTCTGAATGACATCTGCAACTTCTTGGGGTAGCATTCCCATCCGATTTGACTTAATTAACTGCTCTAGAGAAAATTTGTAAATATCACCATACATAGCTCTAGCGGTAGGTGACATATTGGCTAATTTTTTTTGCAAACTTGCTTCTACTTTGTCTGGTGCGGCGGAAGCAATTGAGCCAGGCTCAATCAAAATTACTTCAATTCCCCAAGGATATAATTCCATTCTCAAAGAATCAGTCAACGCCTCTAATGCAAACTTAGAAGCACACAAAGCCGAGAAAAAGGGTGAAGAAATTTTGCCAGAAACAGAGCCAATATTAATAATCCTACCTTTGGCTTGGCGGATCATTGGTAAGAAAGCTTGGGTAACTGCTACTTGCCCAATCACATTGACTTCAAATTGCCATCTTAGTTCATCCAAGTCCAGATATTCTAATGGACCGTCTACTAATATTCCGGCATTATTTACTAATCCCAGCAGTCCTTTTTCACCAACTGCTGATGAGACAATTTCTGTGGCAGCTTTAATCTGTTCTAATTTGGTAATATCCAGAGTAATCGGTGTCAAATTACCAGCTGAATTTAACCTGAGTAATTCAGCATCTTTTTCTGTACGGACTCCAGCAAAAACTTGATATCCTTCTTGAGCTAAAAGCAGCGCAGTTGCTCGTCCAACTCCTGTCGATGCTCCTGTAATTACTACAGTGCCTTGTTTTTTACTCATTAATTCTTCAATCCTAAAATGTAAAATGGTCTAACTTTGATTATATTATTCTGGTTTGATTGTTAAGCTTTTTAAACTCTAACCGAGTTATAAATAAAGCGATTAACACAACCAAAATATCTGTAAATAACATTCCATAATAAACACCTCTAACGCCCAAATATGCTGACAATATTAATACAAGTGGGATGAGGAAAAAGAGCGTTTTTGCTAAAATTAATATCCCCGCTGCTTTTCCATTACCTATTGATTGAAATAAAGTTACACTACAAAAACCTAAAGGAAGAATTAAAAGCAATAAATTAATAATTTGAAAATTGAATAAATCATCAACACTAAAATTTGTAGATGGTAGTAATATGTGGAGAAATGTTGCTGGTGATAATTGTAAAGGGAACCAGATTAATCCTAAAAATAGTGTTCCACCAATACCAAATGTAAAATACGCTTGCTTGATTCTATGATATTTTTTTGCTCCATAATTCATCCCAACTACTGGTTGTAGAGCTTGCACAAACCCTTCTATAGGAATAGTTGCTAAAGCATAGATTCTTAATGTTGCACCAGCAATTGCAATATCGTGAGCGGTTCCATATTGAGCAATGGATTTAAAAACTACTGACTGTTCTACTAAGCTAATAACTTCCATCAGCAATGCCGTTATTCCTACCGATAAAATTGCTGGTAGTAAATCTATTGCTAGAGTTAATTTTTTATGATTAACAGGAATAGAACTTTTAGCAGAGAGAAAATAGTTAATATTCAAAATACTATAAATTAACATAGAAATAACTGTCGAAAATGCTACTCCTTTAATTCCCCAGTTAAAAACACTAATAAATATGGGATTTAAAATAGCATCAAGAATAACAAACAATCCTGCAAAAATCATCGCTAGACGAATTTTACCTTCTGACTTCATCAACTGACTGGAAGCTACCGCTAAGATATAAAATACAGAGCCAAATGTGTAGATTTTAAAATACTCTGCGCCGGAGGCTGCTACTTCACCCTCTCCTCCCATGAATGCAATTAATGCGTCACTAAAAAAGTAACCTAAGATAGTGATAAAAAAGGCAATAATTACGCTCATTATTACTAAAGTGCCAAAGATTTTAGATTTAGTTTTGACATCTCCTGAACCAATTGCTCGACTGAGAACTGAGGCACAACCTACCCCTACTAAGTGAGCGGAACCAATAACGATAGAAGTAAGTGGTAGTGCCAAAGATATTGCTGCTAATGCAGTTTCACCAATTAGTTGCCCGGCAAATAAAGCATCAAGAAAAGTATTCATTCCAATCAACAACATTCCCAAAATACCGGGAATGGTTAATTTCATCATCAGTTGAATAAGATTACCATCAAGAATTTCATCTGTAACTTTTGATTGCTGCTGAGAAGTCATATTATATGCTAAGTCGTAAATTAGGATAAAAGCGGTTTTCGGTACGTTAGGGAAGTACTAACACACCTTACATTAAGTTTTAATTAAACAATAAAAATCTTACCAAAAATCATTTTTAACTACTTAGTTGAGCTAGTCACAAACTGCCTACTGTTGCTGCTATTGCCACTTACTAACAACATCTTTAAGTTACTAGCAGGGGGATAATTTGCTCCTTGTTGGTGGGGTTTTTCTGGTTGTGTACTAGTTAGTGCTAATTGATAGTGTGAAATAATTGTCGCCAATGCTAGCTTCATCTCAAACAAAGCCAAGGCTTCTCCAGGACAGCGACGAGCACCGCCACCAAAGGGCAAAAATTCATAAGGGGAGTATTGTTTTTCTAAAAAGCGTTCTGGTTGGAATTCTTTTGGTTGCGGATATAAATCTGCATTTTGATGTGTTAAATAAATACAGCCGATAATGATTGTTCCAGGACTCAAATTATAGCCCATCAACTCAGTTTGTGATTCCACGATCCTGGGAAATGTTAGTACTTGAGTTGGATAAATTCGTAATACTTCATTACACACAGCAGTCAGGTAAGGAAGTTGAAAAATGTTCATCGGGTCAGGAGAATCACCCAGGCTATTGATTTCTCTGAGTAATTGTTCTCGGATTACTGGTAAACGATGAACCCAGTACAATGCCCAAGCTATGGCGGTAGCTGAAGCATCCCGACCACCGAATAACAATGAAGGAAATAAA
The DNA here is from genome assembly GCF_041747015.1 of Nostoc sp. GTDB lineage: Bacteria > Cyanobacteriota > Cyanobacteriia > Cyanobacteriales > Nostocaceae > Nostoc. The sequence goes on along the minus strand of NZ_JBGTFY010000161.1, from coordinate 70,529 downwards.
TCGCGTATTTCTTCATTTGTCATGAGTTCACCCGTTTCATTGCGGGCAAATATCAACTCGGAAAGGACATCATCACTAGAGGAATTTGGTTGCTGGCGGCGATCGCTAATTTCGGCGTAAAGTAGCTGGTCAAATTGTTGCCACAGGTAAAGAAAGTAACCCCACGGACTCCATCTGCCTAAATTTTGTTGTAAGAAGGGGAAGGATAAGGGGATTTCCACAAAGGGCGATCGCGCATAATTCATTAAAGTAAAAAGCAGTTGCTTGAGTTGTTCGTAACGTTCTCCTTCACTTAAGCCAAAAAAAGTGTTTAATATTATTTGAAGAGTAATCTTTTGCATGGTCGGGTAAGCTAAAAAAGGCTTGTTTATGGGCAACTGGCTCATGACTTTTTCTGTTAGGTCACAAATTTGCTGTCCATAGACTCGGATCTTATTACCATGCAAGGGAGGCATTAAGAGTTTGCGCCGATATCTGTGGCGTAAACCATCAAGCAAGAGTAATCCGTTTTTCCCCACTAAGGGAGCTGCTTCTTGGTTTAACTCTCCAGAGGCAATAATCTCTGTTGTATTAGTAAAAAGCTGCTTCATCCCTTGAGGATTGCCAACAAATAACAGGGGTGTAGACTCAGACATGATCGTGAAAATGTCGCCATAGCGTTGGCTCATTTTATCTAAAAATCCAAGGGGGTCGGCTGCAAATTGCATTTTCAGCAACCAATCGGGGAGTTTCGGGCCTGGAGGTAGGTTCATTGTTAATTGGTTGTTTTTTAAACGCAGAGACTCGCGGAGGTTTCCGCAGAAGATTGCGGAGTTTTTGCACAGATATGCATCTTGACACCACTAGCTGGGTAACACATTAGACCTTCAAACTTTGGTTGCTCTGGTTGTTTTTTAACTAGGGCTAATTGATAACGTGAAATAATAGTTGCTAATATTAATTTCATTTCAAATACAGCCAAAGCTGCACCAATACAGCTACGAGCGCCGCCGCCAAAGGGGAGAAATTCGTAAGGAGAATATTCTCTTTCTAAAAAGCGCTCTGGTTGAAATTGTTTAGGTTGTGGGTATAAATCTTCACGCTGATGTGTGAGATAAATACAGCCCATGAGTAGCGTTCCTGGACTCAATTCATAGCCCATCAGTTCAGTTGATAATTCCACTCGGCGGGTAAATGTGAATAATTGAGTTGGGTAAATTCGCAGAGCTTCATTACAGACAGCACTAAGGTAGGGGAGTTGCACAATGCTCATGGGGTCGGGAGAGTCGCCAAGGCTAGCAAGTTCCTTAAGTAATTGCTCGCAGACTTTCGGTAGACGATGTACCCAATACAACAACCAAGTGACTGCAACAGCCGAAGCATCTTGAGCTGCAAATAAGGGCGAAAGTAATAAGTCGCGTATTTCTTCGTTTGTGATTGGTTCACCGGTTTCATCACGAGCAAATATCAGTTCGGATAGGGTATCGATGCGATCGCAATCTGCTTGTTTACGGCGTTCTTGGACTTCGGCGTAAAGTATTTGAAAAATTTCATCGCGCAGGTGCATTAAGTATCCCCACGGACTCCAGCGCCCTAAATCACGTTGCAAAAATGGGAAAGCGAAGGTGATTTGCATGATTGGCGATCGCATACACTTGAGTATATCAGGAAGTAGTTGCTTGAGTTTTTGGTAGCGCTCTCCCTCGCGTAAGCCCAACACAACTTCCATGCTTACTTGTAAAGTTATATCTTCAATGGTGGGGTAAGTGATGAAGGATTTTCCTACCAAATACTGACTCATGACTTTCTCTGTCAAGTTACAAATCAGCTTTCCTTGAGCTTGCATTTTGACACCGTGAAAAGCTGGCATGATTAATTTGCGTCGATGTTTGTGGCGTAAACCATCGAGTTGTAATAAGCCTTTTTCTCCTGTGATTAAAATCATTTCTTCGTTTAATTCACCAGGAGATTTAATTTCTTTTGTATTGGTGAAAATCTGTTTAAGTGCCTGTGGGTTGCTAACGAATACTATGGGGGTAGAACCAAATTTGATGGAGAAAATGTCGCCATATTTTTTGGCAATGGCATCAAGATGGTTTAGGGGATCATTTGCTATTTTAATCAAGTGAAGCCAGAGAGGAATTTTAGTTACTTCAGGTATTTTCATTTGGATATCTCACGCAGAGGCGCAGAGTCGCAGAGAGTATAAGAGGTTGTTGAAAAAGTTTAATTTGGTGTATTTGGCGGTTAGCTTAAATTTGTTACCTGATTGAGATATTTTTTTAATTGGTTAGCTAATTTTTGGATGTAAGGTTCGTTAAAGATTGAGAAATGATTACCTGGAATCTCTATCATGTTGATAGGTTGTTGAGAATATTTTCCCCAACCTAATAACGGATCATCACTGTGGAATTCTTGACTTTCAAAATCGTGAGTAATTATCTCGTTGGCTTTGAATAAAGTAATTGCATGGGGATAAACTTGTGGTACATAATTTCGCATGGCTTGGATATGGGTTTTGAAAAGTTCATAACTTTGCAGATGTTGCACCATTTCTGTTTCGCTAATGTTGAGATTAGCTTTGCCAAATAACAGACGAAATTGCTCCTTGAGGGACAAATCTCGCAGTTCTGGATATGAAACAGCAAAATCTATGCCAAACCAGTTTTTGATAGCCTCTGCAAGACGCAGGATTAATTTAGCATCATCATCTTTTGTGGGTTTGATGATGATTTTTGGCAAGATAGCGTCAATGACTATGAGTAAATCAACAGTTTCATTTTGGCTTTGTAGTTGTTGAGCCATTTCAAAGGCAATTATGCCACCATAACACCAACCGCCTAAAAGATACGGGCCTTGTGGCTGTACGGTACGAATTTCTTTGAGGTAGTAACTTGCTGTTTTTTCGACCGAAAGATGATAAAATTCTTGTTGATTAGGGTTTTGTTCTAAGGCATAAAATGGCTGTTCTATACCTAGTTTTCTAGCTAATATTAGGTAGTTGTTGACATCCCCGCCAGCAGCATGAACGCAGAAAAAGGGACGGTGAGAACCTGAAGATTGAATTGCAACTAATGGGGAATTTGAACCTAAACTAACTGGTTGACTGACAATCTTGGCGAGTTTTTCAATTGTTGTATTTTCAAATAGAGTAGAGAGGGGAAGGTTGTGTCCAAAGCGCTCATATATTTGAGCCATTAAACGCACAGCTAAAAAAGAATGTCCTCCTAAATCAAAAAAGTTATCTGTAACTCCAATCGGGTTAGTATTGAGGAGTTGTTGCCATATTTTCACTAAGGCTAATTCTGTAAAATTCCGAGCATCAATAAAAGATTTATGGGAGTTAGGTCGAATTATATCATCAGTTGGTAGTGCTTGTTTGTCTACTTTACCATTCGGTGTGAGTGGTATTTGATCCAATACTATAAAAGCAGATGGTATCATGAAATGTGGTAAGTTTTTCTGTAAATGTTTTAGTATTTGAGGGATTAAATTTTCTTCTTTTGTGACTATATAAGCAATTAAATACTTGTCACCTTGAGGATCATTATGAGGAATAACAACAGAATTTTGTACCAATGGATGTTGAGCGATCGCAGCTGCAATTTCTCCCAACTCTACCCGAAAACCACGAATTTTGATTTGGTCATCCTGACGACCGAAATATTCTAGTTGACCGTTGTTGAGATAGCGTCCTAAGTCACCAGTTTTATAAAGCTTAGTTCCCGGTAAAAATGGGTGATCAATAAATCGTTGTTGAGTGAGTTCTGAACGATGTAAATAGCTCCTGGCTAATCCATCACCACCAATATATAATTCGCCAACTACACCAATAGGAGCAAGTTGCAAATGACGATCCAATATATACACCTGGGTATTATCTATGGGATAACCAATAGGAACAGTTAAAGATTTTTCACTTAATAAACTGGTGTCGTAATAAGTCACATTTGCAGAAACTTCTGAAGAACCGTAAAGGTTAATTAATTTTGCATTTGGTAGCAACTGCTTGAAAGTTTTTACTAAATCAATAGCAAGCACTTCTCCACTACTAATCCAGAGTTTGAGATGGGACAATTTTTGAGTAAGATGACTGTAATTATTGAGGAGTATCCGCAGTAGTGAAGGAACAAGCACTAAGCGCGAAACTTGATGGTGAGCAAGAGTTTCTAGGAAAAGTTGGGGATCTTTGGCGATCGCATCGGGAATAATAACCGTAGGAATTCCCTGTAATAAGGGTGCAAAGATTTCCCATACTGAGTCTACAAAGCTAATGGCTGTTTTTTGACAACAAATTTCCCCACCTACAAAAGGATAGGTTTTCCATAGCCAGTGTAAGCCGTTGACTGTACCGCGATGAGTACCCAGAACACCTTTAGGCGTTCCACTTGAACCGGAGGTGTAGATTATATAGGCGAGGCGATCGCCGCCAGATGTGCTGACGGGATTTTCTTGACTTTCTTGTTGAATAGTTTCCCAATCAGTATCTAAGGCGATCGCGTTTATTTGTCCCCAATTATGAACTAATAATGTATTACTAATCACTAATGAAACTTGGGAATCAGCAACCATGAACTGAAGGCGCTCAACTGGATAATTGGGGTCGAGGGGTAAATAAGCACCACCAGCTTTTAAAATTGCTAGAATCGCTACAATCATATCTACAGAGCGTTCTAGACAAATAGCCACGAGGGTTTCGGTTGTGACTCCTAATTTTTTTAAATAATGGGTAAGCTGATTTACCTTTTGGTTAAGTTGTTGATAAGTTAGCTGTTCTGACTGACTAATTAATGCTAAAGCATCGGGTAATAGCTTGACTTGCTGTTCAAATAATTGATGTAAAGATGCGTTATCAGGATAATCGGCTAGGGTGTTATTCCATTCTACTAATAATTGCTCTTGCTCTTGGGTTGTTAATAGTGATAATTTAGAAATTCTTTGATTGGGATTAGTAACAATACTTTCTAGTAAAGTTTCAAAATTATCAATCAATCTTTTAATTGTATCTGGATCAAATAAATCTGTACTGTACTCCAAAAATCCACTTAATTCCTGTTGCGATTCAGATATTGATACAGAAATATCAAATTCTGATGTACCGTGATCAATCTCTAAAGTACGTAAGGTTAAACCCGAAACTTCTTCAACAGGTGTTGGTGCATTTTGCAAAATAAACATCACCTGAAAAAGTGGATTATGGTTTAAGTTTCGCTCAGGTTGCAATTCTTCTACTAACTTCTCGAAGGGCAAATCTTGATGTGCATAAGCGTTGAGAGTTACTTCTCGCACCCGACTTAAAAATTCTCGAAAGCTAGGATTACCACTCAAATTATTACGTAGCACTAAATTATTAACAAATAAGCCAATTAAACCTTCTAATTCAGTTCGATTACGATTAGCAATTGAAGAACCTATTAAAATATCTTCTTGTGCTGTGTAACGGTAAAGTAATGTATTAAACGCCGCCAACAGCGTCATAAATAAAGTGCATTCTTCTTGCTGGCTAAACTTATTTAACGCTTCTGTCAATGTTTGGGAGAACGTAAAATATTGTTTTGCACCTTTAAAACTCGCAACAGCAGGACGCGGACGATCTGTAGGTAACTGAAGTATTGGTAACTTACCTTTTAAGTGTTGCTTCCAGTAATTCAGTTGAGTTTTTAGCAATTCTCCTTGCAGGCGATCGCGCTGCCAAATGGTAAAATCTGTATATTGGATGGGGAGTTCAGCTAAGGGTATAGATTGACTTGTAGAGAAAGCAGCATACAGCGTTGCTAACTCTTGCGCGAACACACCCATAGACCATCCATCAGTGACAATATGATGTATGGTTAATAGCAAGATGTGTTCTACTTCACTCAAGCGGAGCAAAGTTGCTCTGACTAATGATTTGGCAGCTAAATTAAAAGGTTTTTGAGCTTCTTTTATGGCTATTTGTTTAACTTCTACTTCCCAATTTTTATTTGATAAATGCTCAATATTAATAATAGGTAGCTCCCAAGTTAATTGGGGCAAAATTACTTGAACTGGCTGTTGATCTATTGTGATAAAGTTAGTTCGCCATGCTTCATGTCGCCGAAGAATTTCGTTGAGACTTTGCTGAATTGCTGTTACATTGAGCATTCCTGTTAAATGCAAAGCACTTGTCACATGATAGAAAGAACTTCCGTGATAAAGTTGGTCGATAAACCATAATCTTTGCTGAGAAAAAGATAAAGGTACAGTCTGAGAGTTTTGACGCTGCGGAATACTCTCAGTTTTAAATTTACCTACTTTCCATTTTTCTAATAGGGCTTTTTTAGTGGCTGATAAGTTAGAGGATTCTTGAGGCATAGTTAATAATAAAATGCAGATTTTTTCAGAAATATATAATGCAATACGCTTGGGTTAAGGCTAAAACTCTTTGTCAAAGCCAATTTTTTTAACGAACCGCAGAGGCACAGAGAACACAGAGAGAAGGAAAAAATGCTTAACTGAACTGTATTAATATATAATGAAGATTTTGTACTAATTATTTAATAAAATTTTAACTTCATCTTCAGATAGATTATCAATTTTTTCAATCATCAAGACTTCAATCATTTCTGCTTGTTTAGCAATAGTTAAGGCTTGTAATAGCAAGTCTTGTAGTGGTAATTCCACAGGTAAATTTCCTTTCATCCGAGAAGCTAGTTGAGTTGCAATCAGAGAATCTCCTCCCAACTCAAAGAAATTGTCGTAAATACCAACTTGCTCAATTCCCAAAACTTCTTGCCAAATGTTGGCGATTTGTTGTTCTAATTCATTAGTAGGAGCAATATACGAATTAGCGAGATTGGGTCTAGAATAATGTGGAGATAATTTTTGTAATTTTGTTGTTTCTAAATTCGTTGTGTTAGAAAAAATTTGACTGGTTTCACTGGATAATAATGATGGTAATTTTGCCTCAATCCAATAACGTTGACGCTCAAAAGGATAAGTAGGTAGAGGAAGACGGTAGCGTTGTTCATGACTGTAAAATTTTAACCAATCGATTTCTTTACCTGCTATCCACAGCCGACCTAATGTATTTAATAAAAAAGCCAAATCTGATTGTTGTTCTTGAGGATGACGCAAGGAAGCTAATACTAATTGTTTTGCTTCTGAGGCTAAATGATGTCTCGTTAATGTGTTTAATGTCCTACCTGATCCAACTTCGATAAAAATTCCTTCTGATTGCTTTAACAACTCAGATATTCCTGGAGAAAATTTTACACAAGAACGTAGATGCTGGCTCCAATAGCTAGGATTTATAACTTCATCGTTTTTAATCCAAGTACCAGTAACGTTAGAAATAAAAGGAATTTTGGGTTGGTTAAGTTTGACTTTTTTAACTCGCTCAATGAAGGATGCCAAAATAGGTTCCATCATCTGAGAATGGAAAGCATGAGATGTATGCAAACGGCGACAATTTATATTTTTAGAAGTTAAATAGTTCTGTAGCGCCTCTATAGGTTCAGTTTTCCCAGAAACCACACAAGCAGATGGACTATTAATTGCTGCGAGAGAAAGTTCTGTTCCCAAAAGCGATCGCACATCTGTTTCTGGTAGTGCAACGGCTAACATACTTCCCAAAGGTAGTTGCTGGATCATTTCACCCCTAGCTGTAACTAAAGCCAAAGCATCTTCTAAACAGAACACACCAGCTAAAGTTGCAGCTACATACTCACCTATACTATGACCAATCATCGCTGTGGGATGCACCCCCCACGTCATCCATAATTTAGCGATCGCGTACTCAATAATAAATAATGCAGGTTGAGCGTAGATGCGAAGCAGCTTGTCATTAGCGATCGCTGCTGTTTCTGTTTGTTGTTCTTCGGGATAAATTATCTGACGTATATCCAGCCCCAAATGAGGTTTGAGAATATCTGCACATATATCTACTTGCTCACGAAATATTGGCTCAACTTCATATAATTCCCGCGCCATATTTACATATTGCGTTCCCTGTCCCGAAAACATAAAAATAACTGGACGGTTACTAGGTTTTTCATAATCAGTGAAAACTCGTTGCGGATCTAGGGAAGTTAAAGCCTTGAGTGCATCATCAATATCATGACAAACAATTATACGGCGATACTCAAAAGCCCGCCGACCAATGCTGAGAGTATAAGCAACATCAGCTAAATCAAGCTCAGGATGCTGTTGTAAATGGGTGGTAAAATTAGCCGTTACTTGTTCAAGTGCCTTCTCACTTTTAGCCGATAAACACAACAGAAAATATTCATTTTTGAACGCCAGTTGCTTCAAGTCGGCAGAGCCGCCCAACGCACTGGCTCCTTTTGATTTTTGATTTTTGACTTGTATTGGTGCTTCTTCCAAAATAACATGGGCATTAGTTCCGCCAATCCCAAAAGAACTGACTCCAGCGCGCCGGGGTGTGCTATTAGTTTGCCATTCTGATAGTTTGGTATTGACGTAGAAGGGACTATTAGCAAAATCTATTTGAGGATTGGGTGCTTTAAAGTGTAAATTTGCAGGTATTTTTTTATGCTTCAGAGATTGAATAGTCTTAATTAAACCAGCCACGCCAGCCGCCGTATTGAGGTGTCCAACATTGGTCTTTGCAGAAGCGATCGCACAGAAACCTTTTTTTTCAGTGCTAGCACGAAAAGCTTGTGTAAGAGCCGCAATTTCTATCGGATCTCCTAAAGAAGTTCCAGTACCATGAGTTTCGATATAAGAAATAGTTTCGGGTTCCACACCAGCTAAAGCCAGTGCTTCTAAAATAACTGCTTTTTGTCCATCTACGCTGGGGGCTGTATAGCCAACTTTTAAAGAGCCATCATTATTAATTGCTGAACCTTTAATTACTGCATGAATATAATCGCCATCAGCAAGAGCATCTTCTAATCGCTTTAGGACTACCACACCCAAACCGTTGCTAAAAATAGTACCACTAGCGTTAGCATCAAAAGCTCGGCAATGACCGTCAGCCGCTAAAATTCCCCCTTCTTCATAATAGTAACCAGCTTTTTGTGGCACTGTTATTGAAACACTACCACCCAGAGCAATATCACTTTCCCCATTCAGCAAACTTTGACAAGCAAAATGAACCGCAACTAATGATGTAGAACAAGCAGTTTGAATATTAACGCTTGGCCCTTTCAGGTTTAATTTGTAAGAAATTTGGGTTGGTAAGTGGTCTTTATCATTACTCACAAAAATTTGAAATGATTCTACTGGTTTTAACAAATCCCAATCAGGGTAAAAGTTAGAAAATAAATTATTAAACAAGTAAGAACTTAAAGTTGAACCCGCAAAAAGACCAATTTGACCATCATAAATTGCCGAATTATACCCAGCATTTTCTAATGCTTCCCAAACACATTCTATAAATAGACGATGTTGTGGATCTATAATTTCAGCTTCTTTAGGAGTAAAGCCAAAAAAATTAGCATCAAATAACTCTATATCTTCTAATAAACCACCTGCTTTCACATAGTTAGGGTCATTTATTACTGTTAGCTTTATCCCTGCCGATATCAGTTCTTCATCAGTGAAAAAAGAAATAGATTCTACACCATCTCGCAAGTTTTGCCAAAAAATATCAACATTGTTTGCGCCGGGAAAACGACCAGCCATGCCAATAATTGCTATTTCATCTGTCATAATACTTTACCTTCTGCACCATAATTGTCTCTCTCTTCCTTGGCGGTTCGTTTATTAAATCTCTAGCCTCTATACCCTTTTTTGAGCATCTAACACATAAATTTCTGACGCAATTTGCATTTGATCATTTAATACTGCATCAATATCATCTTCAGTGGTAAGTGGATTTGCTAGCACTGCACGCAAAGCAATAATCGGAATTTCATTACCAAAGCAGGTGATTGTTTTTGTCGTTCTAGAGATGAAAGTACGACCAGCTTGACGCTGCATTTTTTGTAGTTTCTGATTAAATTCACTGATTATCAAATTATCGGCTTCAGTCAACTTTTGTTCGGTAGCAGCCTCTCTTAATTCCTCTGGAATGTAGCGATATACTATTAAGTTTGTATCAGGTTCAGCTAACAACTGAAACTCTGACATAGCACAAATCCGAGCCGCCATATACTGAGTTTTTCTGATGCCTTCATCAATCAAAAATTCATATCCCTTAATACCAATTAAATTTAATCCAGCGTGTAAGAATAAAGCCATACCTGGGCGAGAACCTTCCAAAGCGCGTTTACCTAAATCGAACGATCCCTTACGCATGGTATAGCTAGCTTGCTTTTCAATTGTTTGTGCTGTCTGCGGTTCGCGCATGAATAGCATCCCAATACCCATTGGTAGATAAAGTTGTTTATGTCCGTCAATAGTTACTGAATCAGCTTGTTCGATACCAGCAAGTTTATGGCGATGTTGTTGAGAAAAAATTAGCGGACCACCCCAAGCAGCATCTACGTGAAAATGAACATTAGCTGCATGGGCAATTTCTGCAATATTTAAAAGCGGATCTAACCCACCAGAATCGGTTGTACCAGCAATACCAATAATCGCAATTATACACAAATTCTGCTCATGACATTCTGCCACAGCCTGACGTAATGCTTGCAAATTAACTCGATTATTACTGTCAACTGGAACTTTAATTAAACCACGATTACCAATCCCTAATAAATCTGCGGCTTTATCAAAAGAAAAATGCATTAACTCAGAGCCAATTATCGCTGCTCCTTTGTAACCGTAGAAATTTAGTGCTGCTGTTAAACCTTCCTTTTCCACACCCAAAAAACCATCATTAGTCCCCAAAACAGCATTTCGAGCGCACCACATTGCAGCAATATTTGCTGTTGTACCACCAGATAATAATATTCCCAGCGTACTTTGACTATTTTGAATATGTTGAGCGTAAAAATGATCAGAAAAATTGTAAATTTGTCGATGCAGCATCGCCAAAGCTTGACGTTCGTAAAAACTGAGAGCTTTAGCCGTCTCGATTTTCACAGCATTTTGGTTCATCGCCGTCATCAGTTTCGCCAGAGGTTGCACAAAACTGGGCAGCGCCGAGGTCATGTGACCAATAAATCTTGGTGAAGCAGTATGAATTGAATGAGCAATGACATGATCAGATAAGTATTCAAGATAGGTTTCAAAACTAGCAGGTTGATTCGGTACTTTACTATCACAAAACTGCCCTGCTAATGAATCTAAATCAATATTACTACTAGCATCACCTGCACTTATAAAAGTATAAGATAACTTATCAACAAAGTCATCTATATTTTCTTCTATCGATGTACTAAATAATTGCATTACCTCTTTTTCAATACCATAATGCAATCTTGGTTCAGTCTCAACAAAATAACTTGTTGTTGATATTTCTGGTTTACTTAATGTCATCTTGATATCATCCAAAATATTATTCAATCCACGGAAAACACAAACCAAATCATTCGTGAACTCTCTTATCTCTCCTTTCTGCGCCTCTGCGCCTCTGCGTGAGATTTTTGTCTAATTTCTTTTCGACGCTGTATAGATGCCGATCTACTTTCCAATTGACGAGATAATTGTGAACTCGACTCTTGACCAAAAAAATTGGCTAAATAATTAATAGTTGGATATTGAAACATTTCAACTAAAGAAAAATCTCTTTGAAATTTTTGTTGTAGCTTGCTATAAACCTGAATTAAAAGTAACGAATGACCACCAAGCTCGAAGAAATTATCATGTATCCCTACCTCGTCAACCCGCAGCACTTCTTGCCAAATACTAGCAATAATTTGTTCAACTTCAGTTTGAGGAAGCTGTAATTTCTGTTCTAATTCAGGACGCACATTTTCAGGTAAAGGAAGCGCTTGATAATTGACTTTACCATTAGGCAATAGTGGCAAAGCTTCTAACATTACAAAAGCTGATGGCAGCATATATTCAGGTAACTTCTCTTTTAGCAGACGATGCAACTCGCTAATATTTATTACCTGTTGTGAATCAAAAACAATATATGCTACTAGCTGCTGGACGGGTTCATTTTCTCTAACTACAACAACAGCCTCCCCGACTCTGGGATGTTGGCGTAATACTGCTTCAATTTCTCCCAGTTCTACACGGAAACCGCGTAGCTTAACTTGGTGGTCAATTCTTCCCAAAAACTCTAAATTACCATCACCTTGGTAACGTGCCAAGTCTCCCGTTTTGTAAAGCCTTCTTCCTGACTTTAATATAAATCGCTCTGCTGTTAATTCTGGTTGATTCAGATAGCCTCTAGCCAATCCCGCACCACTAATATAAAGTTCACCAGCTACGCCTATAGGAACAGTCTGTAAGTACTTATCTAATAGATGAATTTGTGTATTAGCGATCGCACGACCAATCGCCACACGCTCAGGAAGTTGATCTTTTGGAGTTATACTGCAACAAGTAACGTCAGCAGACACTTCTGAAGAACCGTAAAGATTCAATAAAATGCTATCAGGTAGCGTCTGCCTAAACTTATGCAACAAGTCAATTGAAAGCGCTTCACCACTAATTACCCAAAACTTCAATTTTGGTAGTCTTGCTTGCAAATTGCTATCGCTATCCAACAAAACACGCAGTAATGAAGGGACAAGTACCAGCCGTGTGACGTTATGATTAGCAAGAGTTTCTACAAACTGGGGTAGATTTTTGACAATGCGATCGCCTACAATCACAGTCTTCACCCCTTGCAATAAAGAGCCAAAAATCTCCCAAACTGAATCTACAAAGTTTAAAGATGTTTTCTGACAACAAACTTCTCCCTCTGTAAACGGATAAGTCTCCCACATCCAATGAAAACGATTGACAGCGCCTCGATGCAGCCCCAAAACTCCTTTAGGTTTACCAGTGGAACCCGAAGTATAGATAACGTAAGCGAGATTGTCACCTGTAGTATTACTAACAGGATTCTCTAGACTTTCTTGGGCAATCTTATTCCAATCTGTGTCTATGCAGACAACTGTAATTTTGTCAAACTTATTAACAAATGACGAATGACTAATAACGAATGACACTCGCGCATCCGACAACATAAAAGCTAATCGCTGCTGCGGATATGCTGGGTCTAGCGGCAAATATGCACTACCAGCCTTGAGAATTCCTAACAGCCCGACTATCATATCCAAGGAAGGCTCTACACATATTCCTACCAGCACTTCTGAACTTACACCCAGCTTTTGCAAATAATGCGCCAGTTGATTTGCCCGCTGATTTAATTCCCTGTAAGTCAACTCCTCTTCTTTACAAATCACCGCCACAGCATCGGGTGTACGTTCTACTTGCGCTTCAAATAGCTGATGAATGCACTTCTCAAGTGGGTACTTTATCTGGGTATCATTCCATTTTGCTAACTGCGTCTTCTCAGTTTCATTTAACAGTGGTAACTCCCAAAGCTGCTGCTGAAAATCTGTGACAATTCCCGCTAGCAATGTCTGCAAATGCTCTGCCATTCGGTGTATAGTCTCTGCCTCAAACAAATCAGTACTATACTCAAAAGTTCCGATTAATCCTGAAGTTGTTTCTTCCACAAACAGAGTCAAATCAAACTTTGCCGTAGCGCTATCGCTTTCTAATAAACTCAAGTTTAAACCCGACAACTCTATCTCTGACATTGGTGCATTTTGCAGCACAAACATTATTTGAAATAGTGGTGTGTAACTCAAAGAACGATGTGGCTGCAATTCTTCTACCAGCACATCGAAGGGTAAATCCTGATGAGAATATGCTCCTAAAGCAACCTCACGTACTCGGCTCAATAACTCCTCAAAAGTAAGATTGCCTTCTAACTTGGTTCGTAACACTAAAGTATTAACAAAAAAGCCAATTAACCTTTCTATTTCAGCATGGGTGCGGTTGGCTATGGGAGAACCCACTACAATATCCTCACTACCTGTGTAGCGATACAGCAAAGTTTTGAAAGCTGCTAGTAGCGTCATAAACAAGGTACATCCTTGTTCCTGGCTTAAGGTTTTGAGTGCAGCAGATTGTTCTGGAGAAATTTCAAAAGTATAGTTAGCACCCCTGAAAGATTGAACAGCAGGGCGTGGATGGTCAGTGGGTAAATTTAGCAGTGCTGGTGCGCCATCTAAATGCTGTCTCCAGTAAGCAAGTTGAGAGTCTAATACTTTTCCTACTAACCAATTTCGTTGCCATGCTGCAAAGTCTACATACTGAATTGGCACTTCTGATAAACTAGGGAGTTGTGCTATGCGGAACGATTGATAAAGTGTAGAAAGTTCTTGCACAAATACACCTATAGACCAACCATCAGACGCAATATGATGTAAGGTTAATAGCGCTATATGTTCTTGTTCACCAAGACGCAATAACTTTGCTCGTATCATCAAGTCAGTCTGAAGATTAAAGGGCTGTTGTGCCTCTATTTGTGCCAGTTGTTCTATTTGAATTTCTTGTAAATCAGGTGGTAACTCACTCAAATCAACTATTGGCAGCAAAAGTGTTGCCTCTGATGAGATGATTTGTATGGGTCGTCCTGCAACTGTTTTGAAGTTGGTTCGTAAGACTTCATGACGGCGGACAATTTCGTTAAGGCTCTCTTGTAGCGCCTGTTGGTTAAGCTGTCCTTGTAAGCAAAAAGCAGCTGATATATTATTGAAGGGACTATCTGGTTGTAGTTGAGTTAAAAACCATAAACGTTGTTGAGCAAAGGATAAGATTAATTCTTCGTCCCTAAAAATGCGCTCAATGGGGGGAATTTCTAAACCTATCCCCGCTTTGATATTTTTCTCAATTAATGTTGCTAAACTGGCTACTGTTGGCTGCTCAAACAAGCGACGCAAAGGCAATTCTACCTCAAAAATCTGCCGCACTTTGGAAATGACGCGAGTAGCTAGCAGGGAGTGTCCCCCTAATTCAAAGAAGTTGTCGTGAATACTTACTTTTTCCAGACCAAGAACTTCCGCCCAAATTCCCACTAACATCTCTTGAATGGGCGTACCCGGAGCCACAAAAGTGCTTTCGTTTTGTAGTTGTGTAAAATCAGGTGCAGGTAATGCACGCCGGTCTACCTTACCACTGGGAGCTAATGGTAAACTTTCTAGTACCACAAAAGCTGATGGTATCATCTGCTGCGGTAATCGTGCTTTAAGAAGATTTCTTAGCTCTGATATTAGATTTTCTGGCAAATCCTGACTATCAGATTGCAGAACTATATAAGCGACTAAACGTTTATCACCAGTGTCTTCCCTAACTATAACTACAGTCTCCCGCACAGCCAAATGCTGACGTATTACTGCTTCAATTTCTTCGAGTTCAATGCGAAAACCGCGAATCTTGACTTGATTATCTATGCGTCCGAGAAACTCAATATTACCATTGGGTAGCCACCTACCTAAATCTCCGGTTTTGTAGATTAAATCTCTATTACCAGAGGGTAATTTTTTTATAGTATTGGGAACAAAACTTAATTTAGTTTTCTCTTCATTTTTCCAATAGCCATCTCCTACACCAATTCCGGCTACACAAATCTCTCCCGGAAATCCTATTGGCACTAATTGCATTTCTCGATCAATAATATAGATATTTAAGTTAGCTAAAGGCTGGCCAATAGAAACAGTTCGTTGATTTTCTAGTAAAGGTTTGTCAATGATAAATTGCGTGATATCATCCGCAGCCTCAGTTGGTCCATAAGCATCAGCTATTGTAATTTTAGGATATAGATTCAACCACTGATTTACCCTTTGGACTGAAACTGGTTCACCAACTACCATCATCCATTTTAGGTCTGGTAAAAGTCTTTTTTCAGGCGGGAGTTGATAAATATAGTCTATTAATCCTCCGAATACTGCTGGGACTAATTCCACAACAGTAATTCTTTTTTCTTTTAAAACTTTGAATAATTTGTCAGGAATAAATCCTGATTCACTATCTACTATAACTGTTTTACCACCGATGAGAAGCGGCGCTAAAAATTGCCAAACAGAAATATCAGTAGAAGCAGGAGCGCTTTGGAGAAAACAAAAATCTGCTGTCAACTCTAATTCATCAAACTGAGCATAAATATGATTAATAGCACCATCATGCCTGACTATTGCACCTTTAGGCAATCCAGTTGAACCAGATGTATACATCATATAAGCTAGATCTGTTGCGGCATTTATAGCTACTAAATTATCATTCGGCAGATGATTAAAATCTGATTGATTATAAATATTAATATTGTGTATATGAGGATTATTGGTACTGTCTAAACAAATTAAGTGCTTCAAATACAGACAACTTTCTCTAAAGTCTGTAAAGATATCTAAACAAAATGAATCTGTTAAAATTATTCTGACTTCACTGTTAGACACCATGTACTTAATTCTATCTGACGGATACTGACTATCAATCGGTACATAAGCTCCGCCAGCCTTATAGATAGCAAGTATGCCTATCAAAAAATTGATGTCTCTTTCTTTAAGAACTCCAACAATTTCCCCCTTTTTAATTCCTAAATTCTGTAAAAATCTAGCAAGTTGATTGGCTTTTTCATTTAACTCTTGATATGTTAATTGAGTATTTTCACAATTAACTGCAATTCTCTCAGGTGTCTCTTCTACTTGCTTTTCAAATAACTGATTAATTGTCTGAGTGATGGGGTATTCTTTTATCTTACTGTTAAATTGCTCTAACAACTGGTGCTTGTCATCTGACTTTAAAAAAGAGATATCTGTAATCTTAGTTTGGAAATCGTTAACAATACATTCAAGGACGTTAAGATAGTATTTAATAACATATCTAATAACATCTTGTTGAAAAAGACTCTCATTGTAATCTATTCTACCAATTATCAAATTATCAGCAGCTTTAAATGTAAACGTCAAATCATTGCTGATATTTGCTAAATCATTCTGATTGTGGATATTTTCTAATAAAATAGCAATGTCAAAAAATGGACAGCGATTCTGATGGTTGGGTAAATTTAATAGCTGAACTAATTCATCAATAGCATAATTTTGATGACTATATGCGCCTATTGTTGTTTCTTTGACTTGGAGAAGCAAATCTTTAAATGTCAGATTTTTATCGACACTAATATGCAAGGGAATGATTTTATTGGAATTATTATTAATCCCTTCTAATTGATAAAGTGGAGAACCAATAATAATATCCTTGCTACCAGTATATTTATTCATTAATATACTTAATGCCGAGAGCAATACTAAATATATTGATAAATCAGAAATATTACTCAGCTTAATAATAGCTGCTGATAAATCTTGTGATAATTGAAAGCTAATAGATTTATTTTTACCACTATAAACTACAGGTCTAATATAATCTGTAATCAAATTTGTTTCTGGTAATTCACCTGATAACTGATTTAACCAATAGATTTTCTGAGAAAATAACTCTTCATCCGTCAACATATTTCTACTTTGAATTGCAACCATCGTCTGTCACCTTATAACTAAATGCTTTACTGATTGTCTTAAGTACAACTTTGCAGAGAGTCACATATTTTTCTCACCTCTGCGTTTCAAAGATTATTGAGTATTTTATGAAAAGCATTCATCAAAAGCTTCTTTGATAATAAAACATCCCTTCTCTAAAGTAGATATTTCAATTGTTAAAGCCGGCAATATTTTGATTACAGTATTATTTCTGCCAGTTTTCTCAACTATTAATCCTAGTTCAAAACAGCGGGAAGTGATTTTTTTTGCTAAATTAGCATCGCCAATATCAATACCCCAAATCAAACCTATTCCCCGGATCTTTATTGTCTCACTAATTGAGGCTATTTTGTCAACTAAAAACTTCTGTAAAAAAGATTCTTTAATTTTGACTTCCTGTTCCAGATTAGTAGTTTCTCTATATTCTAGAGCAGCTGTTCCACCAACAAAAGCCAGTTGATTTCCTCTAAAAGTTCCATTGTGTTCTCCAGGTTCCCAAATATCTAACTCTGGCTTAAACAACAGTAGTGACATGGGAAAACCATAACCACCAATAGATTTTGAAAGCACTACCATATCAGGAACAATATTCGCTCTTTCAAAGGAAAAGAAAGGCCCTGTTCGACCACAGCCAACTTGAATATCGTCGCAAATTAATAAAATATCATGTTTGTCACATAACGTTCTCAGCTTTTGCATCCATTCAATTGGTGCTACAATCACTCCTCCTTCTGCTTGCACAGTTTCAAATATTATTGCTGCTGGTTTTTCGATTCCTGAATTAACATCATTTAGTACTGATTCTATAAACTCTATGGTGTCAAAGCTTTCCATAAATCCATAGGGATAAGGCATAAATGTTACATTACTTGATGTGCCATAAGCCCCATGTTTAATATCACGATTACCACTAATGGATAAGCTACCTAGTGTCATCCCATGATAGGCTCCCATGAATGAAAATATGCCTGGTCTGTTTTTAACTTTTCTTGCTAGTTTTAATGCAGCTTCAACAGCATTTGTTCCTGTAGGCCCACAAAACTGAACTCGGTAATCTAAGTTTTTAGGATATAAAACTGTTTCTGAAAACTTGCATAGAAATTCTTCTTTTGCCGATGTATGCAAATCCAAACCATGTGCGATCGCATCGGCTTGTAAGTAGGATATCACCTTTTGTTTAATATAATCGTTATTATGTCCATAATTTAAAGCACCTGCACCTGCTAAAAAATCAATATATGCCTCTTCAGATTCAGAATAGATAAAAGAACCTTTAGCTCTATGAAATAGGGCTGGAAAACTTCGACAATAACTTCTGACATTAGATTCTCGTTGCTCAAAGATGTTCATTGATTTTTACCTTGTTATTTTTAAACGCAAAGTGAAGCGCAAAGGAACGCAGAGTTTTTTCAGATTAAGAGACATAATTTAAGTAAGATTTATAAAAACGAAAAACTACTTGAGGCGGAACTTTAAATATTAAACCTAGTGCTAATAATAAGTTGTAATAAACATTTTTTACTGGCATACCTTTGAAACTGGCTGCTATACCATTAAATGAACTTTTTGATGTATGCCAATCAACATTAAAAGAAATTGACATATCTAGACTTCTCACATGATGTAACGTACCAGGAGGCATATATAAAATATCTCCGGGATGCACAATTACTTTAATTGGTCTAGCATTTTTATATAGAGGGTATTGTTCAAAATCTGGATGTTCGGGGTCAATCTTAAACCATCGCCAATTATGTCGATAACAATATTTAGAGTCTTCACTCAAAAGTAAAGTAAATTGTTTGCGTCCAACAATTTGAAAAAATAGATTATTGGTGAGGAGACAATCAAAATGTAAAGGTGTAAGGCTATTAGATGAGCCGATAAAGAATTGGCAATAACGCCACCACTTATAAGCATACCATTTTGGTAAATAATCTAAAGCAAACGGCTGAACATCTTTTATTAATGAAGGAATTAAACTAAACAAGGGAATATCGTGACAATATGGCGGTTGAATTTGGTTTTTTGTCTGCTCGTATTCCTCTAAAATTTCTGCATATTTTTCGATAGTAAAACTTTCTCTTGCAATTTTTCCATTGTGAAATTTTTTAGCACATATATTCAATTCCGGTGCAATTGATCGGAAATATGGTAAAGACCATTTGCTAAAAGCATCCCATTTAGGAATCACACCCGAAATAATCACTGGCTGAGATTTATTTACATAATTCACTAAAAAATCCTCACCAGATATTTGATGATGTCGTTCAACTTCTGAAGAAATAGTAACCATAACTTCTCTCTGCGCCTCTGCGTCTCTGCGTGATAAAAATCTTCTTGTGTCCAAAACATATAACTGAATTACACAAAACTAAATGTCGCTTTTTCATCTAACATTAAGCTGATATTTCGTGCTTCTTCTGTTAGTAAAGATAAATCCTGAAGGCGCACTTCGGGATTTATGGACATACTTTGGAGTAATATCTCAAAATGCTTAAGTATGCCAGAAATTGTTGCGACATCAAAGCTGCGAAAATCGTAACTGATTCCGATTCGTAACTCTGAACCGGGATAACCAACCAAATTTAATGGATAGTTTGTTTTATAGAGATTCAGAGTGAGTTCCATAGCCTGATTTTGCTGCTGCGATCGCAACAGCATCTCATCGACTGGTTGATTTTCAAACACAAATATACTATCGAATAGCGGCGCACCTGGCGGTAATTCACTCCAGCGTTGAATATCTACTAGCGAGGTGTATTCATACTGACGAATTTCTACTAATTGTTCCTGAAATTGCTGGAGCCAAGGTATTAGATACTGTTCACCATCCACCTTGACTCTGACTGGTAAGGTGTTGATTAACATACCCACCATCGACTCTGAACCCTTTAAATCTACTGGACGACCAGAAACAGTACATCCATACACCACCTCATTTGTACAACTGTAGCGGCTCAGGAGCAAAACCCAAGCTCCCTGAATGAATGCGTTGATGGTGATGTGATGTTGCCTTGCTATAGAGTGTAGCTTGGCTGTGGTTGCTTTTGATAGCTTAATTTGTGGTTCATCGTATCTTTCTTCAGGATTATCCAAATTATCAACATAGAGATTTCTTAAAGAAGTAGGTGCTTTTAATCCTTTTAGCGATCGCCTCCAAAAATCTTCAGCTTTGGATGAATCTTGTTGTCGTAACCAAGTAATGTAGTCTCGAAATGTACTACCTTGGACAACAGGCATATCTTCACCTTGACAAAATGCGGTGTATAGTTCCATCACATCTTTGATTACCAACGGCGATGACCACCCATCGACAGTAATCATGTGTGAACTCCATAGGAATTGGTAAGAGTGATCATCAAAGCGGATCAAAGTCACTCGCATCAAAGGAGCTTGGGATAAATCAAAGCCTTGGGCGCGATCGCTCGCTAAAAAAGCATCGAAACGCTTTTGCTGTTCTGTTGGCTCTATTCCTCGCCAATCATATTGCTCTATAGGTAATTTGACATGGCGATAGACAACTTGTAGAGGTTTGTCAATATCTTCCCAATAAAAGCCAGTACGCAACATGGTGTGTCTAGCTACTACTTCTTGCCAAGCACGCTCAAAAGCAACAAAATTGAAATCACCGTGAACATTCAAAGTAAAACCCAACTGGGAAAAATATAGTGTCAATTCAGAACCATATACACAATGAAAAAGAATGCCATGCTGTAGTGGTGAAACTTCGTAGATATCTTCAACATTTTCTGTCTTCATATAATTATTTGCCTTTGCGATTGAGTTTTGATAATAACTGATCCAGTCCTTTTTGACTTAAGTCTAGTTCTGGAAAATCAGAAGGTGTATAGCTTTTTACTTGAGATGATTGGCAATGAGTGATGATTGTTTGCAATGCTTTAACAAACTCTTGAGCCAGATTTTCGATTGTGGAATGTCGATGTATTTTTTCGCTAAATGCCCACTCAAATCGCAGTTGATTATTAATTACTAGACCATTGATTTCTAGCAGTGCGCTTCTTTTGTTGCGTGGACTGCTCATTAATCCACTGGAGTTATCGACAAATGTGAATAGCGATGAGGTAGAAAAAGTCTGGTCAAATTGACCTAAATAATTAAATATAATTTCTGGTTCTGGAAAATTTTGCAGTACATTATCCTGACTCAAATAGCGAACAATCCCATAACCAATACCTCGATGAGAAATAGCTCTTAATTGCTCTTTAATTGTTTTCAATGCTTCCCCAGGATGAGAAGATTTTCCTAAATCTAAAAGTACAGGAAAGATAGATGTAAACCAGCCAACTGTGCGGGATAAATCCAAATCGTCGAAAATTTCCTCTCTTCCGTGACTTTCTAGTGCAACTAACAAAGAGCGTGTACCAGTCCATTGGGAAAAAGCCTGTACCAGTGCTGTAAGTAACACATCATTTATCTGGGTGTTATAAGCTTGTGGTACTTCTTGGAGTAAGGCTTGAGTTTGTTCTACACTAAGTGCGACCGCAACCTTGCACTCAGAAGCGACTGCGTTTTCACCATCAGGAAAATCCACTGGCAGAGGGTTTATCTGCTTTTGGCACTGAGTTAACCAGTAATGCCTTTCTTTCTGCAAGGTAACAGATTTTGCGTACTCAGGCAGATATTGTGACCAGTACTTAAAAGAAGTTGTTTTGGCTGGTAACTGTGCCTTTTTCCCTTGGTTTAGATGTTCATAAGCTGTTTGCAAATCTTCTAGTAAAACTCGCCAAGAGAATATATCCACTGCTAAATGATGGATGATTAGTAGCAGGCGTTGTGGCTGCTGAATCCCAAAGTCGTAAACAGCAAATCGTACTAACGGCCCGACTGAGAGGTTAAGACTGGTTTGTAATTTTCCGGCCGTAGTTTGAAAAGCTTGTTCTTGTTCTGTCTTTGTTAGTGCTGAAAAGTCGAAACGTGTCAACTGCACTGGTGTATCATAATCAACCAGAAACTGCTCCCAACCAGATTGTTGTTGCTCAAACCGCAGCCGTAAGGCATCGTGGTGTAATACTAACTGCTGTAATGCCTGCTCTAATAAATCTAAATCTAGAACTTGTGACACTTCCAGGGTAAATGTCTGGTTCCAGTGATGACGATCTAGGAAATTCTGCTCAAAAAACCAATGTTGAATCGGTGTCAGGGATACCAAACCTGTAACGATTCCTTGTTCAGTCTGAATTGCCTGTTTCAAGACTGCTACAGATGCTAACTCAATAATAGTTTGATGCTGAAATAATTGTTTAGTTGTTAGCTTAATACCAGCTTGGTTAGCCCTGGCGACGATCTGAATCGCAATAATTGAATCCCCGCCTAACTCAAAAAAGTTGTCTCGAATACCCACAGGGTTGACACCCAAAATCTCTGACCAAATTTGTGCCAATTGCAGTTCCAAGGTGTTGCAGGGTGCTACAAAGCTAGTTTCTGGAGTCAGGCTGGAGGTATTTGGGGCGGGTAAAGCGCGGCGATCAATTTTGCCGTTAGGAGTTAGAGGTAATGCTTCCAGGTTGACAAAGACTCCTGGAATCATAAAATCGGGTAGTTTCTCCTTTAAAAAGCGGCGGAGTTCATTGGCACTAACTTGTTCATTTTTGGTAACAATATAAGCCACTAGCCGTTTATTACCTGGTGTATCTTCACGGACTATAACTGCTGTCTCCCGAACTTGGGAATGTTGATTTAGTATTGCCTCAATTTCTCCGATTTCAATGCGGAAACCGCGAATTTTTACTTGATGATCAATCCTACCCAAAAACTCTATGTTGCCATCTGGTAAATAGCGGACTAAATCCCCAGTTTTGTACAAACGACTTGCTTTCGACTTGTCAAAAGGGTTGGGAATAAATCTTTCTTTAGTTAAATCTGAGCGATTCAAATAACCTTTGGCTAAATTAGAGCCACCTATATGTAATTCACCAGTCACACTAATCGGAACTAACTGTAGGTGTTGATCTAGCACGTAAGTTTGCACATTAGCGATCGCTTTTCCAATTGGTACAGATTGAGATATCGAATTTGGTAGTTTGTAAACAGTTGAGACTA
Organism: Nostoc sp.; assembly: GCF_041747015.1. Taxonomy (GTDB): domain Bacteria; phylum Cyanobacteriota; class Cyanobacteriia; order Cyanobacteriales; family Nostocaceae; genus Nostoc. Next base: position 47,130 of record NZ_JBGTFY010000161.1, on the reverse strand, counting down.
TAGTTGCTTCTGTTGGCCCATAGCTGTTTACTAGCTGTATGCGATCGCCTAATCTCTTTTGCCAAATTGCTACTTTTTCCGAGTGTGCTTGCTCTCCACCAATAATTACCAACCGTAGAGACTCAGGAACACCCAAATCTGTATTTTCTAATTCAGTCATCCACTGCTGCCAGTAAGCTGTTGGTAAATCCAATACTGTGAGCCACCAATCCCGGCACTTTTGTAAAAACGTGGGTATGGAAGCCAACATTTCATCAGTGCGTAGCAGCAAAGTTGCACCACTCGTTATACAGGGATAGATTTCTTCTGCTGCTGCATCAAAACTAATCGAGGCAAATTGCAGAATGCGATCGCTTCTGGTAATTCCATATTCAACCTTGATTGTTTCCGTAAAACTTACTAGAGACTGGTGTTGAATCATCACACCTTTGGGCTTACCTGTAGAACCTGATGTGTAAATTAGATAAGCTAAATTTTCAGGCGTAGCAATATTTACTAAATTCTCCTGGCTGTGTTGCGAAATCTCTTCCCAGTCTTTATCTAAGCACACCAAATATGCATTCGATGTTGGCAGATTTTCCAGTAACTTTTGTTGAGTTAACAACACCGACACCTGGGAATCTGACAGCATGAAGCTTAATCGCTCTTTGGGGTATGCTGGGTCTAATGGTACATAAGCACCACCAGCTTTGAGAATACCCAATAATCCCACAAGCATCTCTAGGGAACGCTCGACACAAATCCCTACGAGTACTTCTTTTCCTACACCTAATGTTTGTAAATAATGCGCCAGTTGATTGGCTTGAGCGTTTAATTCCTGATAGGTTAACTGCTTGTCTTCAAAAATTACTGCCACTGCTTCAGGTGTGCGTTCTACCTGAGCCTCAAATAATTGATGAATACATTTATCTTGCAGATACTCAAATTGAGTATTATTCCACTCTACTAATAACTGATGCTGTTCAGTTGCACTCAACAGAGGTAATTCCGAGATAGACTGCTCTTGATGAGTAACAATTTCCCAAAGTAAAGTCTGGAAATGTCCCGCCATTCGGGTAATCGTGTCAGCATCAAACAAGTCGGTATTATATTCAAACTTCGCCAACAACCCCTGCTCAGTTTCCCGCATTGACAAGCTGAGATCAAAATTAGCCGCTGCTGATGGTATTTCCACAAAACTGAGTGTAAGTCCTGGAAGTTGCACCTCTTGTTTAGGTGCATTCTCTAAGACAAACATCACTTGAAATAACGGTGTATGGGATAAGTCCCGCTTTGGCTGTAATTTTGCTACCAACTGATCGAGGGGTAGGTCTTGGTGATTGTATGCTTCCCAAGCGACATCCCGCACTCGCTGCAACAACTCTCGAAAAGACGGATTGCCTGATAAGTCAGTACGCATCACGAGAGTGTTAAGAAAATAACCAATTAGTGATTCTAATTCGCGGCTGTGGCGGTTGGCAATGGTAGTACCGACGCAGATATCTTCCTGATTGGTATAACGGGACAGGAGTGTATTAAATGCCGCCAGCAGGGTCATAAATAAAGTTACCCCTGACTGCTGACTTAGTTGTTTTAGCTTGGTAGTTAAGTCTTGGTTTAATTCTAGGGTGATGATAGATCCCCGGAAACTTTGCACAGCTAGTCGTGGGCGATCGCTTGGTAATTGAAGTACAAGTGGTGTATCACTGAGTTTCTGTTCCCAATATTGCAGTTGTTCTGGTAATGACTGCTGTAACTTTTGATGCTGCCAGTAAGCAAAGTCAGCATACTGGATGGGTAATTCTGGTAAAGGTGACGGTTTACCTAGAGAGAAAGCCTCATAGATTGTTGCTAGTTCCCGAATAATGATTGTACTTGACCAAGCATCAGCGATCGCATGATGAATTACAAACAGCAATACATATTCTTCGGGGGCGAGTTTAACTAAGGTGACTCGCAGCAATGGCCCCTCTGCCAAGTCAAAGGGATGCTGGGATTGAGCAACAGCAAATTGCTGGAGTTCTTTCAGTTGCAGTGTTTCTACCGCCAGTGTGAAATTTGATTCGGGTGCGATCGCTTGGAAGGCTTGCCCATTTATGGTTCTGAATGTAGTACGCAGAATTTCGTGCCGTCGGACTATTTCTCTAAGTGCTTGCTCAAGAATGGCTACCTGTAATACACCTTGTAACTTAATGGCAAATAATTGATTATAAGCGGTACTACCGCCTTCCAATTGGTCTATAAACCAGAGTCCTTGTTGACCAAAAGACAAAGGTAAATTTTGATTTCGTGGAACTGGTTTAATTATTTCCTGAGTGGAACTAGCATTAAAAAACTGGAGTATTTCTGCTTTGCGGGCAATTATCTCTGTTTGTAAATCTGGTGTTAGTGTTTCTTTGGGAGCGTTACATCGCAGACGAGCCTCCTGGGGAGGTACTCCGTTAACGCCATCTAACCACAGCCTGATATCTAGCTTGCTCAGTTCAGACAAAAATTCTTGAATAGGTTTCATAACTCAATCTCCACTCGATTATCTAATGCTTCATGAATCGGGGCTTGGAGTTTTTGAGTTGTTTGCTGAATCTCTTCAATCGACTTGGATAAACTTGTGAGAGTTGGTGCTTGGAGTAAGTTTTGTACCGGGAAATTGATTTGAAATTTTTCACGCATTCGAGAGATAACTTGAGTCGCTTGTAGAGAATCTCCCCCTAATTCAAAGAAGTTATCGTTAATACCTACTTTTTCGATTTGCAACACCTCTTGCCAAATACTCGCAATGACTTGCTCAGTTTCAGTTTGGGGTGTGACATAGTTTGTTTTGAATTGCGGCCGGAGATTTTGTAACTGAGGTAACGCTTGGCGATTTACTTTACCATTTGCTGTTAGTGGCAGAGCATTTAGAAGGATAAATTCGCTAGGAATCATGTATTCTGGCAATTTTTGCTGTAAAAAGCTCCTAAATTCCTGCTTTTTAAACTTCTGCACAGATGCAGCACCCCGCGCCATAAAGGTATAAACTCCTAAAAAGTCAGCAATGGAATCTGGTTTACTAAACACTGTACAATCGGTAAATCCTTGCGCCAGTAAAACTTCTTGCCACTGCTTTGGCGAGAGGAGAGGATTAGACCGCAGTGAGATATCCTCGAAGCGATCAAATCCTTGCTGCAATCCCATAAATAGCTCCCAAAAAGGATGCAGTTTAGTTGGTTCTACGAATAGCAGTAAACCATTAGGGGTTAAGAGCGATCGCACATTCTCCAGAGATTCTCGGATATTGCGAGTAGCATGGATAACACCACCAGCGATGATTACATCAAAACTGTGGAGTTCATAGCCTTGCTCTTGGGGCGGCTGTTCTAGATTGAATAAAGCAGTTTCTAGGAAACAATAGTTACCAAAATCTTGCTGTCCTATGTGTAAGAAATACTGAGAAATATCTGTATAGACATAAGTGGTGTTTTCAGGTGGTAATACAGGGAGTATTTCCCTAGTGACAGCACCAGTTCCAGCCCCAATTTCTAAAATTCGTAGGTTAGTTTTTGGCTGACAAGATTGGGCAAGGTTACGCAAAATTTCCCGAATCACTAAACTACCAGCTTGAAATTCTTTGCGATAGAGTGCGGGAATTTCTTCTGTAGCAATAATCTCAGCCGAATGGATATTTTCTGTGAGAATTGCTGCCAGATTTTTTGCCGAATTGACCAACAGCGCCACTGTATTCTGGTTGTAGTCTAAGATGGGCGCTGCTTCTGATAAAATCTTGGCTAACAATTCTGTAGGAAAGCTAGTAGGTAGGAGCCGAGTATTAACAAACTTATCACCATGTACTTGCAACCATCTCAAGTCTACTAAGAAGGATAAAGCGCGACTCAGCCATTTTCGATAGCGAGGTTTAATTTGACCTCGCTGCATCAATTCATCAAGAGAGTGCGCCTCATGTAGTTGGGTATAAACTCCAAACTGATGTAAGGCAATGCTCACAGCGTAGGTATAAAGTGGATCTAGATGTTGTTCCCAAAAAGCAGCAAAGGCTTTCGGGCTAACAGCATCCAAGTTTTGTTGAGATGTGTTCGCTCCCTTTTCAACTAAATTTTGCCATAACCGTTGTGTTTCGTTGGCACTGTCTACCATTTCGGTTTCAAACAGCGTCTCTGATTGCTGTTGATCTGGCACTATACAGGCAATGATTTGTTGATGAGATTGTTCGGCTTTTGGAATCGTAATAGCTAAAGCATCTTTCACGCCGGGATGCTGTTTTAAAGCTGCTTCAATCTCCCCTAATTCGATGCGATAACCCCTGATTTTGACCTGGAAATCTACCCGTCCTAAAAATTCAATGTTGCCATCAGGTAAATAACGACCAAGGTCGCCTGTACGGTAAATCCGTTCTTGAGTGCGAGGATGGGTAATGAAATTAGCAGCAGTTTTTTCTGCATCGCGCCAATAGCCTTGAGCAACCTGCACGCCAGCACAGTACATTTGACCAGAAACCCAAACAGGGCAATCTTCTAAGGCTTCATTCAAAATGTAGTATCTGGCATTTGCCATTGGTTTCCCATAGGGAATACTCTTCCAATTCGGGTTCACCTCTGTAATTAAATAACCAATATTCCAAATGGTCGTTTCTGTTGGGCCACCAATACTCAGTATTTGTACTTCTGGTACTAGAGTTTTGAGACGATGAGGTAGGGAAATCGCCAGCCAATCGCCACCCATAATTACCAAACGCAAGTTTGCAGGTATGACTACAGATTGACTCTCTGCATATTCCACCAACATCTGCATCATGGCGGGTACTGAATTCCACAGCGTCACTTTTTCGCGTACCATCAACTCTGCCCAGTGTGCCGGGTCTTTGACACCACACGCATCGGGCATAACAATTGCACCGCCTGCACATAATAAACCAAAGATGTCATACACAGATAAATCGTGGTTTAAAGCAGTCACAGCCAAAATTCTATCTTGGCAACCAATATTGAAGCGTTGGTTCGTATGCAGAACCACATTAACAACATTGCGATCGCTAATCATCACCCCTTTGGGTAAGCCTGTGGAACCAGAGGTGTAAATGACGTAGGCTAAATCATCAGGGGTTTGGGCTGATTGTAGTGGCTGTTCATTTTCATTTGCTAGTTCTTCTGTATCTATACACAGACGTTGAATTCCTGAAGGCCATTCTAATTTCTCATTTAACCAAGATTGGGTAAGAACAATCTTGACTTCACTGTTTTGTAGTAGGTATTCTCGGCGTTGTTGTGGCAATTCTGGGTCTATGGGCACATAAGCTGCACCGGAAGTCAAGATACCCATGACAGCAACAACTTGCTCCCACCCCTTATCCATGACTACGCCGATCAATTGGTTAGGAGTAGCCCCCAGTCGCCGCAGTCGATGACCTAGTTGATGTGAAAGGGTGTATAACTCTTGGTAAGTTAGAGTGCGCTGGGAGGAAATGACGGCTGGTGCTGTTCCTCGCTGCTGTGCTTGCTTGGCAAACAACGTGTGCAGCATTTCATCGGAAGTTGGCGCAGTTGTAGCGTTAATGTTATGGCGTTGTGCTAATTGTGCGGGAGGAATTAGTTGTCTATTTGTTTCCAGCCAAGCCGATTCGGAAGTAGCCAGTTGTTTGAGGAAACGCCAATAAGCCGCAAACATATCGCTAATCAAACCTTCGGGAAATAGTTCTTCCACCACATCCCAGTTGCAGGTTAAAGTTTCCTTTTCTTCCCAAACTTGAATATCCATCCAAGCTTGAGATGCTTGACTAATACCATAAATCAACTCGCCAAAATGACTGAAGGTTAAGGTTTCTTGCCCAAGGGAACCAAAGCCAAGGGTGCTAGTAAAGACAACTGGCATAGCGCTGGGCGCTGTTCCCTGTCTCCGTGCGAGTTCCCGTGTGACGCGCACACCGCTAATGTAACGATGTTCTAAATCTTGGAATAGTTGTTGTTGGAGACGGCGCGATCGCTGTATAAATGATTCGAGATTAGAATTGTCTACAGCCAATAAGGTGACAGAGGTGAAGTCTCCTAAAATATCGTTAACTTGGGGGTGCAACGGTAGACGATTAAATAAGGCGAGATTCAGCGTAAATCTGGGATTTTTACCCCATACAGTCAAGATTTCGGCAAAAGCAGCCAGTAAAACACCAGAGGGTGTTAAACCAGCCCTAGCAGCACGCTGCTTCAACTGCTGCCATTCACTTGCTTCTAGTTGCCCTTCATAACGCTTATTTTGGTGTTGTTTGATTTCTTTGGGATTTTTGGCCAGAGGTAAATCTGGGGCTGGGGGTAAGTTGTCTAGGCGATTAAACCAATATTCTTGCGATCGCTTGTACAAATCTGTTGTTTGCAGACTTTGCTCTGCTAAGACATAATCCCGAAAGGAAATATCTAAGGGTGGTAAAACTAGATCAGGCTGCTGGTAAAGTTGAAACCACTCATCAAACAGCCGAAAAAGACTCCAAGCGTCAAATATTTGCAAATCATAGCTGACGTGTAACCGTAAGCGTTCTTCAGAAGAGTATGTGACTTTAAACTCAAATAAAGGCCAGCGATCGCTTGGTAGCACCTGATGAGACATTCGCTCACGAACTGCTTCCATTTCCGCAGTAGCAATGTCTTCTACTTTTCCCCTTAAATCTAAAATTTCAATAGTATATAAAGGTACTTCTTCGAGAACTTGTTGTTGTCCGTTTGGTAAAACTATAGCCCTGAGCATATCGTGACGCTCAATGAGTTTTTGCAGCGCCAAATTTAATTTTTCTAAGTTTAAATATTTACATTCAATCTCATAATAACCGTGGTTGGCGACATTCCCAAGTTCTAGTATTCCACTGCGTCCTACCCAAAAGGCAGACTGCATATCAGTGAGAGGAAAAGGCTCATAGCGCAACTCTGGTGCTGGCACAATTTTTGGTAGAGAACTAGAACTTGTGCCGTTCTGATGTAGTAATGCCAGCAGTTCTGCTTTATGTTTAGCTAATGAATTACGTAATTCTGGGGTTATTACTCCCTTTGGCGTATCAATATCTAGTAAATCTCCATTAGCAGAGATTTTTACGCCTTGATTGGCAAGGTTGGTTAAAAGTGAATGCAAATCCATAATGTATTTATGTTTTTTTGTCTCACGCAGAGGCACGCAGAAATCAGAGTTGGAGAGAGATACTAAATGTAAGTTATAAAATTTAAATGCTCAGTTTTTCTCTTTCTTCGATGTCAGTTGAGTTTGATGTTATGAGGTGAACTAAGGCTAATTGAGTGAGCAACAGTTCAATTAGATGAGTGAGATTATTTTCACCAAAAAATTTCTCCATCGGTACTTGCACTTTCAAATCATTTTCAATTTTGGTTTTGAATAAGAAGCCGATAAGAGAGTCAAGCAACAAGGCTAAAGGTTTCTCTTGATTGATTTGCGATACAGGAATTTGTAATGAATAACTCAGCCATTGCAACAGATAACTTTCAAGCATTTTTCGTTGCTCTTTTGCAGAAGCAAGTAAGAGGTTTTCTCTTGATATGCTGCTTACTGTTTTTGGGAGGCTATTTACTTCTGTTAGATGAATACTTTCTTGGCTTTGGGTAACACTTCCGGGCGGGGCTGGAACTAAACCAAGTGCGACATCACCCCAACGCATGACCACTGCGGCGGCAGTTGCGGCTGCACCTTTAGTATAAACTAAAATTAAGTCATTTTCTCGAATTTTACCCGCCTGAGCAGCATGATATAAGTTAGCGATCGCCAGCACCGGGCCGATGTTTGCATATCGCGGATAGAGATTTATAGTCCGTTCTGGATTAATGCCTAATGCTTGGATACAGACGTTGGCGTACCAAGCAGTAGGAGTATTAAAAGCAAAAAAGTCGATTTCAGCAAGAGTTACGCCAGCCGCCGCCACTGCACCTTCGCAACAGGTACGGACGAAATTTACCGATGTCTTAGCAAGGGTACTAACATTCTCACCTGTGCGAGTGCGTATCCGGGGCTGTCCTTGGGTATCTGTCACCAGTTCATGCACATAAGCACCGCAAGTTGCAGCAGTGTTAACAATTTTACTGCCCAAAATTCCTTGGTTTGCTTTGAGTGCATCTACTACAAAAGCTCCAGCACCGTCACCCATTGACACTGAAAGGGTATCTTCCTCATCTACTGTTTTAGAACCAATGTGGGATACAACAACTAAGGCGTTGCGATATGCACCTGTTTGGATGAGTGCATAAGCGTTTTCCAGTGCTACCAAGGCACTAGAACAGGTTGATTCTAAATTCCAAGCGGGACACCGGAGTTTTAATTGCTGGGCAAGGTAAGCAGCATTACCGTGTCCCACTTGTTCGGGAAATAGGGAAGCCACAATCATCAAATCAACTTCGTGGGGAGACATCTGTGCCGCGTTCAGAGCATCTTTTGCCGCCCGATATTCTAATGTTAGGGAAGATTCATCGTTATCAACTACCCGCCGTTCGACATTACCGCGAAAGGGGTCTGATAAATATGGTGCTACTGCTTGCGACCAAATATCAAATATATCTTTACCAGCAGTAGTAGACTGAGACAGCCTTGGCTTTCTAACCCTTTGCTGTGGAATTAATTGGGGAAACTTCTTTAACCAATACTCATTTGTACGGATGATGCTACCAAAGCTAACTGCAAGTGAGCGAATACCTATTGAGTAATTCATCATGATAAAACTAATGCTTGCGAACTTTTACTAATAGCGATCGCACTTGCTGCGGCATAAGCAGATACATGACTAATACTCAACAGCAACTTTGTTAATCCCAGTCGATCTGCAATTTCTTGACATTTACCATTTAACACTACCGACGGTTCACCAGTTGGCAGATTTTGCACCTCAATCTCTAGCCAAAAACTATTTTGCTGCAATTCTAATCCCAAAGCTTTCAGTACTGCTTTTTTAGCACAGAAACGACTTGCAAAATATTGAATGCGGTTGACACCAGATTCAGATGTTCTACGCTCAGTTGCGGTAAAATATTCCATCACAAAATCTTCCCCCATTTGCTCTAAAAATGATTTGATGTCATCAATAGCAACGATTTCCATCCCATGACCGATAAGTATCTTGCTCAAGATTTCAAAACTAAGTTGGTCAACATAGTATTCATCTTGTTGACTGACTCGATATACTCTTTTTCTGGTATTGATTCTGCAACGATCCCAGCACCCGCATTTAAGTAAATATTATCACCGTATTGATAAACAGAACGAATTGCGATCGCTAAATCTGCTGTACCTCTACTATCTACCCAACCGATACCACCAGCATATATCCCTCTTGGCTCGTCTTCTAATTTGTCAATCCATTTTAGAGCTTGTTCTTTATTAATCCCAGAAACAGTAATCCCTGGAAATAATACCGTTAAAGCATCCCACAAAGTTTTTCCTGGTTTGAGTTGTCCACCAACTCTTGATGATAGATGCTGGACGCAGCGATATTTTTTCACTTCCATGAAATTGAAAACTTGAATGCTACCTGATAAACAAAGTGAGTCTATCTCTTTTTGTGCTAACCAAATAGAGAGGGCGTGTTCTTTTACTTCTTTAGCATCAGTAAATAATTCATGACTCAGGCGAGTATCTTCTTCCAAGCTTTGACTCCGAGGACGAGTTCCTGCTAAAGGATTAGTGACAATAAAACCATCGTCATCAACTTCCATTAAGATTTCAGGACTAAAGCCAACTGCACGAACATCTCCGATATTCAAACAATATGAACGTGCTGAATTATTATATCTGGCTCCTACTACATAAGTTCCCAAAACATCTAAATCACCAGGGATTTTTAACGAACGGGAAATAATAGCTTTCTGCAATTCGTCTTTTTGAATCGCTGCAATTACCTGCATAATTCGTTGCTGATAAATTGTGCGATCGCTAAAATTTATTGACAAATCAGCGGCCACATAATTGGGTATTTGACTCTCGATAAGTAAGATTTCTTGAATTTGTTCTAGAGACTTAGTGCTTTTAATGCAAACTCCCTCATTTGTAAAAATAAGTTCAATTTCTGGGATGAAAAAATATAGGATATCCTGCTGAATTGCTTTGGAATATGCAGAATAAAAACGAGCTATATCAAAAGCAACATATCCATAAGCTGTCCAATCTTGAATTTGTAAAGAAGCCAGCATTTTCTCTACTTGCTTAAAAGGCTGATCCACAGATTCAGAGTGAGACTTACCCAAACCTTTGAGAGTGACAAAATCCTGACTTACCGACACCCTAGCTAACTCATTCCCAGCAATCCGAACTTCATTCTTCCCTTCATACAAAACATAATTATTCAAAATCCCAGCTTTCAGGAGATTCTGCAATACAACAATATGATTCCTGCCACCATGTATAAATTTCTTATTATACTTTATTGCTGTCTGAAACTCTGTAACCATCAGTTTTTCCTTTATTAATAATACAAGATATGTAAGTTGGCTTGAAGAACGAAACCCAACATTTCCTAGACTTTGTTAGGTTACGCTTTATTTAACCCAAGCTGCTAGATTAATTACGAATTACGTTAGCGATTATTCGTTCGCTTTTAGCGTCTCGTAGAGAGCGCCATTATGAATTACGAATTAAACTCGTAGCTAAACTTTGATTTTTACCTAATAACTTTCGATGAATTTTTCCAGTTGAAGTACGTGGTAATTCTTCCAGAAAATAAACTTTTTGTGGAGCTTTAAAATGAGGCAACTTTTGTTTGGCAAATTTCCGAATATTAGTTTCTAATTCTGGCGAAGCTTCTTGTCCAGCCTTGAGACTGATATAAGCAACAATCTGAGTTAATTGTTCTTTGTTGTCAGACTCAGGTACAACAGCTACTTCCAGAATTTGAGGATGTTGATGTAATATATCCTCAATTTCCATCGGTGATATCCACTGACCATTAACTTTAAAAAGCTCGTCATTACGTCCCATAAAGTAGAAATAGCCATCAGCATCCTGCAAATATTTATCTCCAGTTCGCATGGTGTTTCCGTAAATAACTTGCCGTGTTTGTTCTACTCGCTTCCAGTAACCCAACATGAGGCTTTCTCCACTTACTTGGAGATTACCAATTTCACCAGGAAGACAAGAACAACCATTGTCATCAATAATTTGAATATCGTAACCAGCAATCGGACGACCAGAAGTACCTGGTTTGCATTCTCCTATTTGGTTGGAGAGAAAAATATGTAAAAACTCAGTAGTTCCAATTCCCTCACAAATTTCATGGTTGTAAGTCTCAAGCCACTTATGCCAAATACTCTTAGGTAATTGTTCAGCCGCAGAAACGCATAACCGCAGAGAAGACACATCTAGAGGAGAGATTTCACATAAAGCGAGAATACCTGCATAAACGCTAGGTATGCCAAACAAAATCGTTGGTCGATAACGCTGAATGTCTGTAATAATATCAAAAGCATTGTTGGCATCAGAAAGGACGCTGGCTGCACCTACGGACATTGGCATATATAAGGTATTCCCCAATCCGTAGGCAAAGGGCATTTTCGCAACTGAATAAGTGATGTCATCTTGGTGTAAACCTAAAGTTGCTTTACCATACCTTTCTGCACAAATTACCATACTTTGATGCAGATGAATTACACCTTTAGGGCGGCCTGTACTACCAGATGTATAGAGCCAAAAAGCTGGTTCATCGGTCGAAGTTTCTGCACAAGATAGTTGTTCATCTTGTTGATTAAGTAAGGAAATATAAGGATTTTCTCCCTCTTTGAGCAGTATATTACGTAAATACTTTGACTGAATCGGAGTTAGTTTTTCTTGCCACTCTTGAGTAGTTAATAAAAGTTTGGCGCGAGAATCTTGCAGAATGTATTGGATATCATCAAGGCTACAAGTCGTATTAATCGGAATCGGCACAGCCCCCAACCAGATTGCACCCCAAAAGGCAAATACAAACTCAGGAGAATCTGGTAGCAAAATAGCGATGCGGTTTTCCGGTTCTAGTCCCAGATTAGCGAGTAACCTAGCACTGCGTCGCACAAAGCTGCTGACTTGTGCATAAGTGTATGTTTTATTCTGATAATAAAAGGCTATTTTATCACTACGTTCGTGTGTTAAGTTACCTTCTATAAAGTAAGCTGCAACGTTAAATTTGTCATTGGTCATTTGTCATCCCATTTCCCAAAGCCAGGACGTGAACTAATACATGATCATCCCAATGAAACCAACTAGCTAACCATTTCTGAATATCACGTTTTTTAGCTTGACTGCTTGCTTCTCCATATAGATGAATAGTTAATTTGTTATCTATAATGTTGGCTTCAATTTCATTCCAAGCAATACCCACTATTCCAGTACCTAATGCTTTACCTACGGCTTCTTTAGTGGCAAAGCAGATTGCATAATATTGGTGGGAATTGCTAGCTGCTTGACACTGATTTATCTCGCTAGCAGTAAACAACAAATTTAAGATTTCACGCTCATAGCGAGCGACGAGTTTGGTAATTCTGGTGATTGGTGCAATATCTACACCTAACCCCTTAATCGTGGTTTGCATCTTGACAGGCGATCGCACTTTTTACTTTATCGCAGACTTGAGCCAAGGTCAAATCCTGGCGAGTTTCTAGTTTCACATTCACCCCTAGCTGACGTTTCAATCCCAAGGCAATTTCTATAATCTCAACGGAATCAAGCTGCAAATCCTTGTACAGTAGTGTGTCTTCATCAAGTGACTCTTCGGAAATATCGAGGTTAATAAGTATTGACTTGAGAGTTTTCATCACTTTCTCAGTGTCTTTGCAGTCAGACTCTACTAGAGAATCAATAGGGGAAATTTCTGTTGGGTCATCTATTTGTTGAGACATATTGAGCCTTAAGCATTGAGATGCACTGCTTCATAAAACTTACATAAACAAGCATCAGACTTGATTTAGCATTTACCTCCTGCTTCTACCAAGGTAGTCGGCTACTGCTTGTCCCTGATGTGAAAAATCCAGGTTTGCCAAAGTTTATTGACATAAGTTTTCAATTAATTTCTACCTTACTTTAATGGGAACCTTTTGCATTTAGCAATAGGAAATTAATAGAATAAACTTATCGGTTTTTTAAATACTAGGGTTTTTACTTATCAGAAGATACCTACGAAAACTCACATTTTTTGCTAATTGTCAATAGCAACATGACACATTCTGATCTTCAAATTTAAGTACGTTAATATAAATCTATTTTTTTATACTAATTAAAAAACCGTTAAAAAACTGCTATAAATGGACTTAGGATAAAAGCAATTTTTGAAAATGTAATTTAAATAACATTAGCTTTACCGATATTGTAGATAATAGTCTTATCCATAAATATTAAGTTAAGTTAAATTTGCAATAAGTTCTCAATACTGATTGGATTCCTTGTAGAATCTTATTTGCAACAAAAACATTTGACTTGCAAAATTAACGCGATCAAATTTCAATAATCTGAAAACTGTTGTGTCATTAAGCAAAATATTCAATGGCACGATGGAATATGAGGAAAATAATGAAACCAGAGCAATTCGTGCCAAGCCCGTTGTTCACATTCTTTGTCGTTGTGATAATTGCAACTCCTGCTCAAGCAGAGGTAAACCTAAAATCCTCTTTTGCGCCCATTGGAAATGGCGAGATTTCCAATCAACCATTAACCGTAGTTTCTCCGACAAAAGCGGTAAAACCGATCCGAAAAATTCGCCAACTGAGTGAAATTCTGCGCCCGCTTACCAATATTCAAATGTTGTTACAGCCATTTATACTCAGCCAAGCTGGTTTACAACAAGTCGTGGAAATTACCGGAGTAAAGGTTAATTCCACTGATAAAGGTGTAGAGGTAATTTTAGAATCTACTTTAGGTGAGCAGTTACAAGTGTCAGCGAAAACTGAAGGTAATACATATATCGCTGATATTCCCAATGCACAACTACGCCTTTCTAGTGGTGATAGATTCTTCAGGGAAAAACCAGTTGCAGGAATTACGGAAATTACGGTTAGTAACCAAGATGCTAAGACTATTCGGGTGACAGTGAAGGGTGAAACGGGTTTACCACAAGTTGAATTGTTCGACAGCAGTGAGGGTTTGATTTTTGGCTTAGTAACAAATACTGCTGTATCTCTCACACCTCCACCACAGCCACAGAGTGAAACTCCACCACCACAACCATCAGCCGAAACTGATGAACCTATTGAACTGGTAGTGACTGGTGAGCAAGATGGGTATAGCACACCAAACGCTAGCACTGCTACCAGAACAGACACCCCTATTCTGGATATTCCCCAAGCGATTCAGGTTATACCTCGGAAAGTCCTTGACGATCAACAAGTAATTCGACTAGATGAAGCACTAAACAACGTCAGTAATGTAATTGCTGGTGGTGCAGATACCAATACAGAAGCTAGATACACAATTCGCGGTTTTGATAATGCGCCATTATTAATAGATGGTTTTAGACAATATGGCTATCCAGAGGTTCCTGACACAGCGAACTTAGAACGCATCGAAGTCCTCAAAGGCCCGTCCTCAATCTTATATGGAGAGATTCAACCAGGCGGGGTAATCAATGCTGTTACTAAACAACCCTTATCAGAACCTTTTTACGAGGCTGAACTACAAGTAGGAAATGATAGTTTGATCCGTCCCAGAATTGACATTTCGGGGCCTTTAAATAATGACAAGAGTCAATTATATCGGCTAAATCTAGCCTATCTCAATAGTGAGAGTTTTCGAGGATTTGACCAAAACTTTGAGCAATTCTTCGTTGCACCTGCTTTAGCCGTGAAAGTGAGTGAAAACACAGATATCACCTTTGATTTGCAGTATTCCAACCGTATCCGACCATTTGATGCGGGTTTAATTGCTGTAGGCGATCGCGTGGTTGATGTTCCTCGCGATCGCATTCTCAATGAACCAGATGACTATATTGAGCGGACATTTATCAATACTGGCTATGCTTTGGAACATCGTTTTAACGATAGTTGGAAGATACGCAATGCCTTTCGCTACGCCACAACGAGGGTATTTAGCGATAAATTGACGATTCCGACTGCGTTTGATGAGACAACAGGTATTCTTGATCGTGTCTACGCTTATGATGATTTTTACTCCGATGATTACTCATTACAGACAAATGTCGTCGGTAAATTTAATACAGGTTCGGTGAAGCACACTCTATTGTTTGGTTTGGATTTAAATCGAACCAACTCTAGTACTTTTTCCAAGGCTGATTTTTTTAACTCAGCACCCCTTGATATCTTCAATCCTGTTTATCGAAACTTTCCTCGGACTTCTCTAAATGATGTGCTTATAGATAGGGAATCTAGGACAAATAGATTAGGGATTTATGTGCAAGACGAGATTGCTTTTTCTGACAGTTTGAAGCTACTCGCCGGACTGCGCTATGAAACTGTAGACCAAAAAATCAATAATCAACCATCGCTATTCTATCCAAACGGTGACACCAATCAATCTAATGAAGCTTGGACTCCGCGTGTCGGAATTGTTTATCAACCAATCAAAAAGCTATCCTTTTACGCCAGCTATTCACAATCATTTAATCCCAATATTGATAGATTCACGATCAATGGCGATCCATTAGAACCGGAACGGGGTGAAGGTTATGAAGTTGGAGTTAAAGCTGAGTTATTAGAAAGCAAAGTGTTTGCGACCTTAGCGTATTTTGATATTACCAAACAAAATGTTGCTACAGAAGACCTGAATTTTCCTGGACTGGGCATTTCAGTAGCAACAGGCGAACAACGCAGTCAAGGAGTTGAACTTGATGTTAGTGGGCAAATCCTACCAGGATGGAATATTATTGCCTCCTACGCCTACACAGATGCAGAAGTCACAGCAGACGGTAGCATACCTATTGGCAATAGACTCATCGGGGTTCCCAGACATAACGCTAGTTTGTGGACAACCTACGAATTACAACGTGGTAATTTGCAGGGTTTGGGCATTGGGGTGGGAGTTAACTATCTTGGAGAACGTCAAGGAGACCTCGAAAACAGCTTTGAGTTAGATAGCTATTTTCTTACCAATGCTGCTATTTTTTACCGCCGAGACAATTGGCGATTCGCCCTCAACTTCAAGAATATTTTTGATATTGACTACATCAGTGGCGTACCTTTTAGCAGAACCAGTGGGATATATCCTGGTGAACCTTTTACAGTAATTGGTTCAATTTCGGTGCAGTTTTGATTGGGAGATGAGGGGGATGAGGAGAATAACCCATGCCCAATGCCCCCATATAGTATGAGAGGAATTTATTTGTTGTGATTAGCATCAAAAGCCTTAAGAAATTTGGGTTACTCGGCAGCTTGTATGTGTCGCAGTTCATGCCATTTTGGTTTCTGTACCAAGCTTTACCTGTATTCATGCGTCAGCAAGGACTTTCGTTAAAAACAATCGGCTTATTGCAATTGCTTGCTCTCCCTGTGGCGCTAAATTTTCTTTGGTCGCCTCTAATTGACCGCTATGGATTTACTCGCTGGGGACACTATCGTTTCTGGATTATCTGTTTTCAACTTCTGATTGCCGGTATGACAGCTATTTGTGCTTTGCTAAGTGTGGAACATAACTTTACTGCTTTGTTGATTTCTATAGCTGTAATCAGTTTCTTGTGTGCCACCTTGGATATTGCTACTGATGCTTTGGCTATAAATTTACTGAAACCACACGAGAGAGGTTTGGGGAACTCAGTACAAAGTGTAGGTGGTTCTCTCGGTGCTGTCATCGGCGGGGGAGGAATGCTGATTTTGTTTAATCGCTGGGGATGGAGTGCCACTCTCCAAACCTTAGCGCTGATTATGGTGGTAGCACTACTACCGGTGTTTTGGCATCAGGAAAATGTAGGGAACAGACAAATGGTGGTTGATAAACAATATGGGAATTTTACAGATAAACTATCTACTTCATCCACATCTCCAACTAAATTGTCTGCTTCTTATTTCAATACCTTTATTGACTTTTGCCGTAAACCAGGAATGCTCAACTGGTTGCTGATCTTGCTGCTATATTCAGCAAGTACTCAAATGGCAGCTACTATGTATCCTCCTCTACTCGTAGATATTGGACTGTCTTTATCAGAGATTGGCTGGCTACTGGGAGTTATAGGTGCGAGTGCTTCGGCGCTTGGTGGAATTGTCGGAGGTTTGATTCTTTTTTCTTGGGGAAGAAAGCGATCGCTATTTGTATTCAGTTTATTATGGGCGATGGCGATCACAACTTATTTACTTCCGGCATTCGGTGTCATCAGTCTGCCTATTCTCTACTTGGTGGCCATCAGTACGTTTTTTACTATTGGGATTATGAATACTGCTACGTTCACCATCATGATGGATAAAAGCAGTTTAGAAACACCTGGTACTGATTACACCATCCAAAGTTCAGTAGGTATTCTTGGTAGTCTTGGTACTGGTTCTGTTAG
Organism: Nostoc sp.; assembly: GCF_041747015.1. GTDB lineage: Bacteria > Cyanobacteriota > Cyanobacteriia > Cyanobacteriales > Nostocaceae > Nostoc. Next base: position 29,732 of record NZ_JBGTFY010000161.1, on the reverse strand, counting down.
CGGTTTAATTGCCGAGGTAATTGGTTATCAGGGAGTCTTTGCAATCAGTTTAGCGATGGCAATAATTAGCGTTTTGATGATTGCCAAGAGAACTCTATAGAATGACGCAGCAACGCAATTTTATGAGGTTGGAAAAAAAGGTGCGATCGCTAATAATTTTTTTCAGTACTAAAAAATATTTATTACCTTAAAATAAATATTAATACATAAAAACATGACTAAAATTATTGCCTTTGCGATTGCTACCCAATCTATAGTAACTAAAACACCCATAAACAAAGTTGTCAGTAACAAGCTAGTGATTTGTTGTAATCTAGACTGTGAGAAAAAAATCATCAGAGTAGTTCAAATAAACTAATAACCTACTGTTTGATCTACGACGTTACGCAGAGGTTTACCTTGGCGATAGCGGGTAAAATTATTTAGGAACAAAGCAAGCGATCGCTCCTTAACTCTGAGAGAATTACCAGAACAGTGGGGTGTAATAAAAACGTTGGGTAATGACCACAATGGACTTTCTGGTGGTAGTGGTTCTGTAAACACTGTGTCTAAAGCAGCCCCCGCAATTTCACCATCCTGTAATGCTTTGACTAGTGCAAATTCATCTACAATTGCACCACGAGCAATATTAATTAAATAAGCACTGGGACGCATCAGATGCAATACCTCAGCATCAATCATAGCTTTAGTTTCCCAAGTCAGAGGTGTGGCAATCACAACATAGTCGGCTTCATCCAAAAGTGCTTTCCATTCATCTGAACCAACTACTTTGTCAAAGTTAGGTAGTGGTTGCGGGTGACGACGACTCCCAAAAATACGCATCCCAAAGGCTTTAGCACGGGACGCAATTTCTTGTCCAATTCCACCTGCACCGATAATTAATAAGGTTTTATCTAGCAATTCTTGAATTGGCAGACCTTTTTGCCAACGGTGTTGAGTCTGTTGTTGGTGTAATTTGGGTAGTTGCTTGGCATGGGACAGCATATAAGCAATGACGAATTCGGCAATAGGAATCGCGTGAACTCCCGCACCGTTGGTCAAAATGAGGTTACGTTCTATATATTTGGGTGTAACGATGTGATTTACACCAGCATTTGGTGCATGATGCCAACGCAATTGCGGCGCAGATTCTAAAACTCGATGCAAGGTTGTAGGTTTGAGGAAAAACCAGCTAAAGTAAACCTCGGCATCTTTAGCATCGCTATCCAAGTTACCTTCGCTATCCACACGCACAACTACTATGTCATCAGGTAGATGAGCCTCAAGTTCTGTGGCTACGTCTGTTGGTAGAATAATTTTCAAAGCTGACAACTCCCTTCACCTCGCTTTGTCATAAATTTTCAGTGGTGCATCATAGTTGCTGTATTTATTAAAAATAAGTTAGTAGTTAGATAGAAATAACTCTATATAAATTTATGAAACTGGCTAGCTAAAGTTAAATTTGTATCAACATTTGAGCGTTGAGACTGCCGATTTCAAACCTTGATCTTGTATCTCTAGGTATTTTTGCAAAACAGATAAAGTTTTGGTTTTGTTACTATAATCTTTTTAGCTGACTTTCAATCGCACCCCAAACTTTGCATTTAAGTCAGGCAAGTGCGGTGGAAGCTGTGAGTACTGACCTTTTCAATATATAAACACTTTCTGACAGTGATAATCTAACCCAACAAGGATGCCAAATTTGAGGTTGAGATATTGAGTTATCAGCTTCAATCGGGGGCAACCATTTTGCTACCGTTATGATGGTTGATCGACCAACGGTAATCAACAGTCACAGAGGAAAACTCGCAAATTTCTTCTAGTCGCTTTTGTTGCACGGCAGCTTTTCTAAGAGTAATAATTAACTGATTCACTTGATACCGTAAATCTGGATTGTCATTTACCGCTAACATGGTTTGTCTTTCTAAAAGTTGGAGTATCAGTTCGTAGTGGATAGGTGAAGGTAGAGGAATTTGCTCCATAAAGTTAAGTTTTGATTTCATATTTGTAATTTTGTATTAGTTAGACTTTTCTCTTGTTAATGAATTGTTACATAATAAATAACTAATTGTTTACAACTTTGATATCAGTAGCAATGAAGATTTGGCAAAGATATTGATAATATTTGGTGATAAACTGCTACGTGTCTACGTAGCAGTTTGCCCGATCGCCTAACAATTGTGTACAGATGCTTTGCGCCAATAGTGCAGGGGAGATGCTTCTTTTAGAAATTCCTCGGCAATATACGGGCGATGTCTACGACGGGCTACGCCTACGCAGCACCAATATCTGGTTGTTTTACCAAAGATTCTCCAATAAGTACAGCAGATGCACCTGCTGCAACGACTAAACTTAAATCATCTGGATTATGTAATCCTGATTCGCTGACAACAAGGATGTTTTTCTCCTGCAATTGGCTACGCCTTGCAGTTAAAAGTTGGCAAGTAGTTTGCAGGTCAACAGAGAAATCTTCCAAATTGCGATTATTGATTCCTATCAAGGAGACGCTATCTAAGGCTAACACACGGTCAAGTTCTGCCAAACTATGGACTTCAATCAAGGCTGCCATTTTTAGATTGTTAGCAATTTTAAGGAAGTATTGCAAATGTTGATCGCTTAAAATAGCCGCAATTAACAAAATCGCATCTGCACCCTGAACCCGTGCCAAATACATCTGGTAAGGATAAATGACAAAATCTTTGCACAATAAGGGCAAATCTACGGCAGCCCGAACCTTGGCTAAGTTATCAAAACTGCCTTGAAAAAACTTGACATCCGTTAGCACAGAAAGACAACTAGCTTTAGCTTGCTGATAAGAGAGGGCGATCGCAACTGGGTCAAAATCTGCTCGTAAAACGCCTTGACTCGGCGAAGCTTTTTTAACCTCAGCAATCAACGCTGGCTGAGTCTTACCTTGGCGCAAGGCGGCGACAAAATCACGGGTTGGCGGCGCCCAGAGTGCCTGATGTTGCAATTCCCGTAAAGGAACCTTTTCCCGCATTTGGTCAACTTCTACTTCTTTATGCCAGACAATTTCTTCCAAAATGTTATTTGGCGCTGCATCTGGTACGGCAACTTGATAACATAACATGGACACAGCAATAACTGGGTTAGGTGAACGGCGACGAATTTGCATAATTAGTCATTAGTCATTGATCATTAGTCATTGGTCATTTGTCCTTGTTTTTTGGCAAAGGACAAATGACAAAGAACAAATGGCTAAACGGCGATCGCTCGTTTATAAGCTTCGTCCAGCACTTCCGAAAGTGTTGGATGGGCGTGAACTAGATGTGCGAGGTTTTGAACAGATTGACGGTTAGCGATCGCTGCTGACGCTTCATGAATTAAGTCTGCGGCGTGCAGTCCGAAAATGTGAACGCCTAAGACTTCTCCTGTGTCTTTGCGATATATAACTTTCGCCATACCGTCGGCTTCATTTTCTGCCAACGCTTTGGAATTCCCTTTGAAGTAACTCTTACTTGCGGCGATTTCAAACCCTTCGGTTTGTCCCAACTCCTTCGCTGCGGTTTCTGTTAAACCCACATAGCTGATTTCAGGGTGGGTAAAAGCCGCTGCGGGGATGCTGCGATAGTCTACTATTTTTTCCCTCCCAACTATATTTTCTACCGCGATGATGCCTTGATTAGAAGCCGCGTGTGCCAACATCATCTTGCCATTGGCGTCACCAATTGCCCACAGATGCGGCACTACTTCACCAGATGACAGCACCGCCATGCGATCGTCAACTGGAATGAAATTGCGTCGATCAACTTCCACACCTACAGACTCTAAACCGAGATTTTGTGTTACCGGGATGCGTCCGGTGGCTACCAAACAAGCATCTACTTCGATGACATCTACATCTTCTTTGGTTTTGAAATCTGCTAACTCAATTACCACAGGTGAACCAGGAATGACTTTTTTGGCGTATATCCCCACTTTCGTTTCAATATCGCGGGGAGTAATCAGCACCCGTTCGGCAAGTTTGGCAATATCGCGATCAAATCCTGGCATTAACTGATCTAGGGCTTCAATCATGGTGATTTCACAACCCAAAGCTGAGTAAATATCAGAAAATTCCAAGCCGATGTAACCACTGCCAATAATCGCCACCCAGTCTGGTAGTGATTCTAACTTCACACCTTGGTCACTGGTAAAGACAGTTTTGCCGTCTACTTCAATCCCTGGAGGTACAAAAGGAATTGAGCCTGGCGAAAGGATGATATCTTTGGCGGTGATGGTTTTTTCACCACTGTCTCCGGTAATGGAGACTTTTTGCGCCCCAGCGATTTTTCCCCAACCCCTGATAATATCGACTCCTAGACGTTTGAGACTGTTAGTTAAGTCGCCTTGAATTTTCGAGACAAGACTGTTAGCATGGTTGGCGATCGCTTGGCGATCAAATTCCACGCTCCCAACTTGAATTCCTAGTGACTTGAGGTGGTGGGCATTGCGTAACTCTCGCACACGTCCAGATGCCGCCAGCAGCGCTTTAGAAGGAATACAGCCCCGATTAACACAGGTTCCTCCCATATCAGCAGCTTCAATAATCGCTGTTTTCAATCCGCAACTTACGGCGTGTAAGGCTGCGCCATGTCCGCCTACACCAGCGCCGATAATTACTAAATCGTAATCAAATCCTTGACTCACGTTAGTTTCCCTGTGTGCTTCGCCTATTTATTCTCAACTTGAGCGGCAATCAGCGCAACCCCTTTAAGGTTCCGGTATTGCTAACTCAAATTATGATTCACTCACAAATGGCAAAAAGATGGATGGTTTCAGTAATTATAGTCAAATCCATATACTTATTTTTTTTATACCCCAAAAAAGTTAGAGAGCAGGGAAGCAGAGGAGAGATATTTTGGAATGTAATATAGAATTTCCCGGTCTACCGAGTTACACCTAGTTAAATAAATAAGGTTGTGCATCTAAATAAGGATAGAAATGAAAGCATACTCGCTCGACTTACGTCAAAAGATAGTTGCTCCATATTTAAAAGGCGGAATATCACAACGCCATTTAGCCAAAAGATTTAGAGTGGCTTTAAGCTTTATTGAACACTATCGAGAAACAGGAAATATAGTTCCTATCAGGATACAACAAACTCCAGCAAAGTTAAACGAACAACAATTGAAGGTTCTTAAAGAGATTGTGTCAGCAAATAATCATGCTACGCTATCAGAGATTCGTAACGACTAGACAAATTTATCACTTGATTTAATGAACTATAATCTAAGTATATAAAAGCTTACCCGTCGTCTTACAGAGTTGAGTGCAATTAGCGAAGATTAGATATCAGCCATAAAACATCATCTCACGGAATCGTTTATCATTAACGTTTTCAACAATAAAAATAGGGTAAACTGTGATAGCCAAAGCTGGCGTTAAATTAGCTCATAATTAAGGGGATAATACCCCAATGGAGAACATAAAAATGCTAGAACAATACCGTCAACATATTGCTGAAAGGGCAGCATTAGGAATACCACCTTTACCATTAAACGCAAAGCAAACAGCTGAACTGTGTGAATTATTGAAAAATCCCCCAAAGGGTCAAGAAGATATATTATTACATCTATTGAGCGATCGCGTTTCTCCGGGTGTTGATCCAGCAGCTTATGTCAAAGCTGGATTTCTCAGTGCCATTGCCAAAAAGGAAATCACTAGTCCCTTAATTTCGCGCATAGAAGCGGTGCAATTGTTAGGGACGATGGTAGGTGGTTACAACGTGCAATCTTTAATCGATTTGCTGCAATGGCCTACCGTATCCCTGTCAGACTCATCTGAAACACCTCTAGTCATGGGTGGACAAGGAAAGGAACCCATCTCCGCTTACGCCGCCAACGCCTTAAGCAAAATCCTCTTAGTGTATGATGCTTTCCACGATATTTTAGAGTTGTCTAAAACCAATCCTTTCGCCAAGCGGGTGATTGACTCTTGGGCGGAAGCTGAATGGTTTACCATGCGCCCCACAGTAAGAGAAGCGATTACTGTCACCGTTTTTAAAGTTCCTGGCGAAACCAATACCGACGACTTATCCCCCGCCCAAAGTGCTACAACTCGCCCAGATATACCCTTACACGCCTTAGTGATGTTAGAGTTACGGCAACCGGGAAGCTTGGCAACCATTACCGAACTGAAGAAAAAAGGGCATCCTATAGCTTACGTAGGGGATGTAGTTGGTACTGGTTCCTCGCGTAAATCTGCCATCAACTCAGTATTGTGGCATACAGGAAATGATATACCTTTTGTGCCAAACAAACGCGCTGGGGGTTATATTTTAGGTGGTGCGATCGCGCCTATTTTCTTTAACACAGCAGAAGATGCCGGTGCTTTGCCTATCCAGTGCGATGTCAGCAAACTCGAAACCGGCGCAGTAATTACCATCCATCCCTACAAAGGCGAAATTACAAACGTTGCAGGCGAAGTCATTTCCACCTTTGCCCTCAAACCTGACACCATCTTCGACGAAGTTCGCGCAGGTGGACGCATCCCCCTACTTATTGGACGTACTCTCACCGATAAAACCCGTCTTGCACTTGGTTTAGAACCCAGCACAGTCTTTACTCGTCCCCAGCAAGCCTTTGATACAGGCAAAGGCTACAGCCTAGCACAAAAAATGGTAGGTAAAGCTTGCGGATTACCTGGTGTGCGTCCCGGCACATCCTGCGAACCCATCATTACAACCGTTGGTTCCCAGGATACCACAGGCCCCATGACCCGCGACGAATTAAAAGAACTCGCCTGTCTTGGTTTCAGTGCAGACTTAGTGGTTCAGAGTTTTTGCCACACAGCTGCTTATCCCAAACCAGTTGATATCCAAACTCATCACGAACTCCCCGACTTTTTTGCCTCCCGTGGCGGTGTCGCCCTCCGTCCCGGTGATGGTATCATCCACTCTTGGTTAAATCGGATGCTGCTACCCGACACCGTGGGAACTGGCGGAGACTCTCACACCCGCTTCCCCTTAGGTATTTCCTTCCCCGCGGGTTCTGGATTAGTGGCGTTTGCAGCCGCTTTGGGTGTCATGCCTTTAGATATGCCAGAGTCAGTTTTGGTAAGATTTAAAGGTGAATTGCAACCAGGTATCACTCTGCGGGATGTTGTGAATGCCATTCCCTACGTGGCAATTCAAAAAGGTTTACTAACAGCAGAGAAGCAGAACAAGAAAAACGTTTTCTCTGGGCGAATTCTGGAAATAGAAGGTTTGCCAGATTTAAAAGTTGAACAAGCCTTTGAACTCACCGATGCTAGTGCCGAGCGATCGTGTGCAGGATGTACAATTAAGCTGAGTGTAGAGACAATTTCGGAATACCTGCGTTCTAACATAGCGCTGCTGAAAAATATGATAGCACGAGGCTATCATGATCCGCGTACCATGCTGCGCCGTGTGGCAAAGATGGAAGAATGGTTAGCAAATCCTGTGTTATTAGAAGGCGATGCCGATGCGGAGTATGCCGAAATAATTGAAATTGATTTGAACGAAATCAAAGAACCAATTGTTGCCGCTCCCAATGACCCCGATAATGTTAAATTATTATCGGAAGTTGCTAATGATCCAGTACAAGAAGTATTTGTCGGTTCATGTATGACGAATATTGGTCATTATCGGGCAACAGCGAAAGTTTTGGAAGGTGCAGGTGAAGTGAAAACTCGCCTGTGGATAGCACCACCAACGCGCATGGATGAACACCAATTAAAAGAAGAAGGTGTATACAGCGTTTTTGGGGCTGCGGGTGCTAGAACAGAAATGCCAGGGTGCAGTTTGTGCATGGGTAATCAGGCGCGAGTTGCTGATGGCACAACAGTATTTTCTACCTCTACCCGCAACTTCAATAATCGCATGGGTAAAGATGCGCGAGTGTATCTTGGTTCAGCAGAATTAGCCGCAGTTTGTGCGCTGCTGGGGCGGCTTCCGACAGTGCAGGAATATTTGGATATTGTGGCGAATAGAATTGAGCCTTTTGCCGATGATTTGTATCGGTATTTGAACTTTGATCAAATCGTCGGTTTTGAGGATGAAGGGCGCGTGATTGCGTTGGAAGATATGCCAAGGCTTGAGGATATTCTGGGTATGCCAGCTAGTAGTTTGCGTTATTAAGTAAAGTAGGGTGGGCAATGCCCACCTAATTTTTATTATCTGGGTAAAAATGCCAGCAAAAGATATCTACCATAATGCCGTGAAAAATGCCTTAATTAAAGATAGCTGGACAATTATGGCTGATCCCTATCCAATCAAATATGCTGAAGTTAAACTGTTTGCGGATATGGTTGGTGAAAAAACCCTGTCTGTAAGTAGATAAAATTAACAGTTGGTATAATTTTAGCTAAAGCGAGTCTTAACTTTAGGAAATGATATGATTCCTGGGGAGAAGATACTTAAGCTTAATGAAGTTAGGGTTTAGTAGAATTATTAGATCAGATAGAATGTTTTTTCGAGACTCATCTTTAACTTAGCCAAGTGGGAAAATTTGGTCAGATTAGTTAAATCAATACAAAAATCTCTAAGACTAAACATTAACGAAAACAAATGGTCAAGTTATGGTAACTCAATTAGAAATTACAGATGAACGTAAAGAAAAGGCTGAAGAAGAAATTCGTGACAAAAGAAAGCGTGTTGACTACACCACCTTAGAATACCCTATCGAAGTAATTGTTAAAAAATATTTAGATGGCAAAGCTGAAGATGAAAATGAATTCTTTATTCCAGACTATCAACGAGAAATGGCTTGGGATGAAGATAGGCAATCAAAATTTATTGAATCTGTAGTTTTAGGTTTACCAATACCTTATATTTTCGTTGCTGATATATCAGAATCAGAAGATTTAGCACGTTTAGAAATTATAGATGGTACACAACGTATTCGCACTTTAACTAGGTTTATTAACAATGAACTTAGATTAAAAAATCTGGAAAAATTAAAAACTCTAAATGGGTTTACTTTTGAAGATTTACCGCCACAACGCCAAAGACGTTTTAACAGAACTACTATTAGAATGATTCAATTAACAGAAGAAGCAGATGAAGAAGTCAGAAGGGATCTTTTTGAGAGAATTAATAGTGGTAGTGTTGAATTAAACGAAATGGAGAAACGCAGGGGAAGTAAACCAGGAAAGTTTCTCGATCTAATTGAGGAACTATCAAGAAATAAAAACTTTCAAGATTTATGCTCTTTTACTAAACCTGAAATTGATAAAAGAGATCCACAAGAATTTGTACTACGTTTTTTTGCATTTTTAAATAATTATAAAAATTACTCTGGTAGAAAAGTTCATGAGTTTTTAGATGACTATTTAGAACAAGAAAATAAATCTAGTTCTCTAAGTATTGATACAATGAAAAATGAGTTTTATTTGATGTTAGAATTTGTGAAAAAGCATTTTCCTAATGCTTTACATATTTATCGAAAAATAAAAAATCGCTATGAACCGACAACTCGAATCAAGTTTGAATCAATCTCTGTCGGTATTGCTTTAGCATTAAGAGAAAACCCAAATCTAGTACCAAAATCAACTGGTTTTTTAGATTCTCAAGCATTTAAAGATTGTACTCCATCTGATGCAAGTAGTTCTCAAAATAAGGTCAATAAGCGTATTCATTATGTTCGCGATCAGCTTCTAGGCAATTAATGAAAAGTACATTATTTCAAGATTTTGATGAACGCGCTCAAGAAGTTAGTAGATATTTTTTATTTTTGAAAAATTTAGAGCAAGGTTCAATTAAATTAAGCATGGGTAATGCTAAGAATACAAAAACCAAATCAATAAACAATGACTTAGAAAAAACTCTTAAAGCAACAGGATTTTTGTTGCTCTATAATCTAATTGAATCCACTATGACTAATGCGATTGAAGCAGTTTTCGATGAACTAAAAAATAAAAATATTTCTTTTGATGATGTTAGAGATGAAATTAAAAAGATTATTATTGATAACATTAAAGATAAAGATAATAAATCCACAAATAATCTTTTAGTTAGTATCCAAAATATTTCAGTTGATATTATATCAGCTAGTTTTAACAAAAAGAGATTATTTTCAGGTAATGTCGATGCAAGAGAAATAAAAGATACAGCAAATATGTATGGTTTTTCATATAAGACAAATGCTAGAAAAACTCAAAATGGGAGCGATTTACTAACAGTTAAGACCAACAGAAATGATCTTGCACATGGTTCTAAGTCATTTGAGGAAGTTGGTAGAAACGCTACTGCGTATGAGTTATTAAAAATTCAAAAAAGAGTTATTTCTTATTTAAAGGCAATATTAGAGAATATAGAGATTTATCTATCTAACGAAGAATATTTAAAATAGTTAGTTCAGGTGAGTTTTGGGGAAAAATAAGACATAAAAACCCGCTTCATTACTACAGCTTGTAGTAAGGGTATGGATTTCTACACATAGGAGTTATTAAAATGCTTGAACTTCACAAAAGCTATGTTATTGACGAAAATAAACGACCTATTGCCGTACAAATTCCTATCGCAGAATTTGAAAAAATTGAAGAAATTCTTGAAAATTACGGTTTAGTAAAATTCATGGAAGAGGTAGAGGAAGAAGAACCACTGTAAAAAGATGAAGCACTAAAATATTATCAAGCACTAAAAGAAGAAAATGTGGCAAGTTGACTATACTAAGAGATTCTTGAAAGAACTCGCTGCTTTACCAGTTGAGATTCAAAGCCGCGTATAACCTATCGTGTTTCAAGAACTTGAATCAGAGAATCCGTTTGAATTAGGATATCTGGGAAAACTGAAAGGCTATAGTGATAAATATAAGATTGGAGTTGGTAATTATCGTATTAGTATTACTCTTGATCAAACAACAAAAACATTAATCTGCCAACGAGTTGGTCACCGCAAAGACATCTACAGAATTTTTCCTTGAAGCACACACTGTAATATTAAAATTATAGGCGATCGCATCCTAATTAAGAGTCAGGTGTAGACGCATATTACTAGGTCGAAGCAAGCTACGCGGAGCATCTCGTAGAGAAGCAGCTTGTTGTTAGACATCGCTTGAAACTAAAAAAATATAACCTAAACTTCAGGCTATCCCTATGAAGTCTCTGCAAAACTATACTACTGTGATTCGCCCTGATGATAATGGCACATTTGTTGCCTATGTTCCAGCAATTCCTGGTTGTCACGCTTGGGGACAAACACCAGATGAAGCCCATACTGAACTTGTCTCTGTTTTTGAAATGATTCAAGAAGAGTACAAACAACAAGGGCGTTCTCTACCTGGAGATGTAGAACTGGTGATTGCAAATGCCAGCTAAAGCAAGTGAATTGGAAAGGGTTGCCCGAAAACTAGGATTTGAAAAAGTCCGAGAGAAGGGTAGTCATGCTCGTTGGCAACATCCAGATGGACGAGTAACTACAATTCCCATTCATGGCAACGCTGAAATTGGTAGTTGGTTGTTTTATGAAATTCTCAAACAGTTGGGCATTACAGAAGAAGATTTTAACCAGCTAAAGTAATTAGTGCGATCGCAAAGCGAATTTGACTACAATCCTTAGAAAGAGCAGCAATAATCTAATGTCTAAAAAGTCCGATTCGCAGTTACAAAATCTCTTTTCTTCACAAAAATTGACCAATTGGGACGAAAGATTAGCCCAAATAGCCTATCGCTTTAACCGGGAGTATCAAGGTGAAACCTTTGAACTCCCAATAGAAGTACAGGCGATGCCGATATTCCGCGAGTGGATTGCTGGGAGTTTCTCAGGAAGAATTGCTTCATCTTTCTGGGAAATTGCTCAACCTCAAAAAAACCAACACTGTATAGATATTGGCTGTGGGATCAGCTTTTTAATTTATCCTTGGCGGGATTGGCAAGCATTTTTTCATGGGCAAGAAATCAGTAATGTGGCACGTGATACCCTTAATTCCCGTGGGCCGCAATTGAATTCTAAGCTATTCAAAGGTGTTGAGTTGGGAGCAGCTGATCAGTTAAGCTATTCATCAGAGCAATTTGACCTAGCGATCGCAACCGGATTTAGTTGTTATTTTCCCCTTGAATATTGGAATGCTGTACTGATGGAAGTCAAGCGGGTGTTGAAACCTGGCGGACATTTTGTATTTGACATCCTTAATCCAGAACAGCCTTTAGCAGAAGATTGGGCTGTTTTAGAAACCTATTTGGGTGCTGAGGTGTTTTTAGAGCCTTTAGCTGAGTGGGAAAAAACAATTAAAGCGACTGGTGCGAAAGTAATAGCACAGAAATCAACCGAATTATTCGAGTTGTACAAGGTTCGGTTTTAAAAAGACATTCTCGGTATAACTAGATAACATTGGCAGAGAATACAAGGGAAACCCCATAAAGAAATTTAGGGGTTTCAAACAGGGACACGTTTTTTGCCTCTACAAGACGCTAGGCGATCGCACTACGTGTCCCTTAAAAAATCTTTTTATCTTTATCCCCAAAGCCAATTCCGAGTTAAAAGTCCTTAACTCAGAAGTATTGAACCTACACCTATTATTCTTAATTACTAAAAGTTTTATACTACTTTACAAATCGTCTTTTTTTAGTTGATAGAGTTTCTTTCCGGACCTTTTGATCGTACTCCTTAAATTACCACTGAGGGTTTCTCGATATTCATCAAAACAGCCAGTTATCTTTAAGTAAGATCCCATCATCCAATCAAGCTCTTTAATGAGGATAATATCTGACATTCATGTTCCACTTGCTTGCGGAACGCTGGCTTCGGGTTTAGCATTTAAATTTTCGACTATTTTGATTAACCGTTTGGTTTTTCTAGTTCTTGTGTGATCGATTGTTCCATTTGCTGACTTTGCTATGTTTCAGAGTTTTCGTATAGAACATATACAATTTCTGGCTTTTGTCAAAACTTTTATTAAGAAAGATGTTTATAATGGATAGCTGCGTTCACGGGGGGTTAGGAAGGCTCAATAAGTGCCTAAAATTACAGCCAACTACTTTTCAAATATCCTCTTAACTAAACCGTATTGCCTGACGCGCTTCGCTCATTTGCTGGACTGAAATTTTCAAACTCTACTTTGGCTGTTTGAATCCGTATCGAAAGCATGATTTATACTTTAATCAAACTTACCGATAGAATTAAACTTTTTTTTGCCAAAATGATAAATGTAAGTGATTAAAACTTTGATACCAAGTCTTAGGAATACTATAAATGGCAGGGATGACGCTTGAGCAGCTAAAAATCTTTCTGGCTGTGGCGCAGCACTTGCACTTTACTCGTGCAGCGGAAGAGCTTTATATTACACAACCTGCGGTTAGTGCAGCAATCCACAACTTAGAGCAAGAATACGGTGTGAAACTGTTCCATCGAATTGGTCGCCATATTGAAATTGCTGAGGCTGGTAAATTACTCCAAGTGGAAGCTCAGAAAATTCTCGACCAAGTAACCTTGACTGCAAGGGGATTGCGGGAATTGAACAATCTCCAACGGGGTGAATTGAAATTAGGGTCGAGTTTGACAATTGGTAACTACTGGCTACCAAGTAAGATTAGTGAGTTTAAGAGCCGATATCCAAGTATTAAAATTGACTGTACCTTAGCGAATACGGAAGAGATTTGTGTAGGAACTGCGGCAGGACAGTTTGATTTGGGTTTGGTGGAAGGAGATGTTAAGCCAGTGCTTCAGAGTACTCTAGAATCCGAAATTGTGGGGAGCGATCGCTTACAAATTGTGGTAGGACAAACTCACCCTTGGTTTGAGTGGGGAGAAATTGATTTAACACAACTAACTAAAACCCCTTGGGTGATGCGAGAACCAAGTTCTGGAACCCAGCAAAGGTTTGAAGAAGCTTTACAAAATTGGGGAATCAATCTCAGTGAACTCAATGTTATTTTAGTGTTCAGCAGTGGAGAGATGACAAAAGCCGCAATTGAGAATGGTTTAGGTGCAATTGGAATTTCTGAGTTGATGGTAAAAAAAGAAATACAGCTAGGAACTTTGAGAGCAATTCGAGTTATTGATAATAGAGAGGGCTATGGTGCGATGTCTACGGCTGGCTACACCTACGCAGAGATAATTCGACCTTTTTTGAAACTCAAGCATCGTCAGCGTTTTCAAACTGCTCTCTCCAAGGTTTTTGAAAAAATGTTGACATCAAGCATATTAGATGAATCACATCAACACGTAATATAAGGAATTTGGATGTAATAACATATAATTTGACACAAAATATCATGCTAAATCAGTAATTTAAATATAAATAGACACAATTTTGACTGATTTCCAGTTAATTTGTTTATCTGCCCCCTGCCCCCTTATCAGCCATGACATCCCCTGAGCCAAAAACTGATTTTGAAGATAATCTTCCCCAAACCTCATTTGAACCACCTCCTAGACAAAGGCGATCGCTGTGGTTATTTTTAGCAGCTCTATTATTGTTAGGGGGTGGAGCAACTATAGTTTGGCGTTTGCTCACTCCCCAAAATTCAGCACCTTCAACTGCTAACACTCAACTTCAAGGGGTAAGAGTCAAAATATCGACAGTACAAAGCGGCATAATTGAGGAAAGTTCAGATTTTATTGCTAGCCTAAAATCCCAGCGATCGCTCACGCTCCAACCAAAGATTCCGGGTCAAGTTACCCAGATATTTGTTAAATCGGGAGATCAAGTTACAGAAGGAGCAGCAATTATCCAAGTAGACCCTACAACGCAACAAGCAGCTATAACAAGGGGCAATACTGCGCCTCAGGCATTTTTAGTGCAATTGGAAAATGCCCGCGCTACACTCCAATCTCTGGAAGCAGAACGACCATCCTACGTTGCTAATGTGCAATTATACCAGCAGGACTACGAAAAGTATTCTGCTTTAGCTGAGGAAGGAGCCGTGTCTCGACAGACTAGAAATCAGGTTGCTAATCGGCTCGCCACTGTCAAAACTAATCTTGATGCCATTGATTCTAGGATTCAAGCCCAACGAGCCACCATATTGCAGGCTGAAAAAACCTTGCAGCAAACTAATTTAAATACTCAAAACCAACAAGTCCAGATTCAGGACGGCAAAATCACCGCTCCCTTTGGTGGTACAGTTGGCAACATCCCGGTAAAAGTCGGTGACTTGGTTAATACTTCTACACAATTAGTTACGATCGCCCAAAATCAACCTTTAGAAGTTAACATCTTTGTACCATTACAGCGATCGCCACAATTGCGTAAGGGAATGCCAGTGGAGGTTTTGAACCCACAAGGTCAGAAATTAGATAGAAGTAGGGTATTTTTTATTGCAACTAATGTCAGTAATGAAACACAAGGAATACTGATCAAAGCCCTCTTTAATAACCCTAAAGGTCAGCTAAATGCAGATCAGTTGGTAAGGGCAAGAGTGATCTGGAATCAGCGCCCCGGAGTCTTAATTCCGACAACAGCAGTGACTCGTGTAGCTGGAGAAACTTTTGTCTATGTAGTTGAAACAGAAAAATCTCCCCAAGGTATATCTCAACAAGTAGCTCGGCAAAAACAAGTCAAGCTAGGCGAGAGTAGAGGTAATAATTACCAAGTTATCGAAGGATTACAGTCAGAAGATAAAATTGTGATCTCAGGGTTGCTCAATCTGAGGGATGGGGTGGCGATCGTTCCAGAAGCTTGAAAATGGGGATTGTGGGGCCCCCTCTGGGGATAAGGGGTAATGGGGAAGAGTTTTTTGAATAACCAAATACCTGCTACCCAATACTTTAATGCCTAGTACCTAACACGCAATCCCTAATCCCCAATACAATAAAAACCTAAGACCTAATATTTAATACCTAATACTTAAGACCTAATCCCCAATCCCCAATCCCCATGTTTGTTGATTTCTTTATTAAGCGACCTGTATTTACAAGTGTTTGCGCCATCGTCATTCTGCTGGTGGGAGCCATCAGTATCCCTACACTACCCACAGATCAATATCCAGAGATCAGCCCGACTCAAATTAACGTTAGTGCTAACTATGTCGGCGCTAATGCCGAAGTCGTAGAAAATACCGTTACAACTATCTTAGAGCGGCAGATTAATGGCGTTGAAGGCATGAAGTACATGACTTCAAACAGCAGTAACAACGGCAATAGTACAATTACCGTCACATTTGACGCATCGCGCAACAAAGATATTGCAGCGGTAGATGTGCAGAATCGGATATCGATCGCCGAACCGCTGTTACCAGAAGTTGTGCAGCAAACTGGAGTCACCGTCACTAAGCAATCTAACAACATCCTCTTAGCGATCGGGCTGTACTCAAATAACAAAGAATACGACAACATTTTTTTAAGTAACTACGCTGACCTCTACATAACAGATGCCCTGAAAAGACTCAAGGGTGTGGGTGAGGTGCAGATTTTTGGTGAACGCCGCTATGCAATGCGCTTGTGGCTCAACCCCAACAGCCTTGCTAGCCGTAACCTCACCGCCCAAGATGTGATCGATGCACTCAACGAGCAAAACTTGCAGGTGGGTGCTGGGCAAATCGGACAGCAGCCAACATTACCAGATCAGATGTATCAAATCGATTTGCAAGCTGTTGGTAGACTAAGTGGGGTAGAGGAATTTGCCGACATGGTGATCAACACATCTGAGAATGGCACACTGGTCAAGCTCAGAGATGTGGGTCGGGCGGAGTTGGGAGCAGAAAATTACAGTACTTTCCTGCGATTTAAAGGCAATGAAGGTGTAGGTCTAGGGATATTTCCCAGTCCTGGGAGTAATGCTTTAGACGTTGCTAAGGCAGTGAAAGCGGAAATGATCCGACTGAGGCAAAGTTTTCCGCCAGGATTAGAATATCAAGTGGCGTTTGATACCACACTTTTTATCGAAGCATCTCTAGCAGAAGTAATTAAGACGTTGGTAGAAGCGATCGCTCTTGTCGTCTTAGTAATTTATATCTTCTTACAAGACTGGCGGACTACACTCATTCCGGTGATTGTCGTTCCCCTAACTCTGATTGGTACTTTTGCCTTTATCAAGGTTTTTGGATTTTCGATCAACACCCTGACCATGTTTGGTTTAACTTTGGCAACGGGATTGGTGGTTGATGACGCAATTATCGTCGTTGAAAATATCTCTCGCTTAATTGAAGATGAGGAAATGTCACCCGGACAAGCTGCCTCTGAGTCAATGCGGGAACTGTTCGGGGCAGTAATTGCCACATCCCTAGTGTTAATGGCTGTATTTATACCAGTGGCATTCTTCCCAGGAGCTACAGGACAGATATACAAGCAATTTGCACTAACGATCGCCTTTTCAATGGCAATTTCTACCTTTCTGGCTATTACCCTGACTCCTTCCCTCTCCGCCTTGCTGCTGCGTCCGGGGCAAAGACCACGCGGTTGGTTGGGCTGGATTTTTGGGCGGTTTAACAGGTTTCTGGACTGGATGCGTCAAGAATATGAGCGCGTACTCAAAGGTTTGACACGGATTAAAGCGCTCGTCGTGGGAGTATTTATATTGTTATTGGGGGTGACGGGCTGGCTTTACATCAGCGTACCTACAGCCTTTATCCCTGATGACGACCAAGGTTATTTCATCACCATTATCCAAGGGCCAGAGGGAGTTTCACTCAACTACACGAGCAAAGTCATGGCTCAGGTAGAAAAAGAAATCCTCAAATTGCCGGAAGTCACAGGTACTTTTGCGATCGGGGGCTTTGGTTTTAGTGGTAACTCTGCCAATAGTGGCGCGATTTTTTCGACACTCCAGCCTTGGGACAAGCGTCACGAACCGGGACAGTCAGCACAGGCAATCATTGCCAAGTTGGGGGGAGTGCTAGGGGGAATTCCCGAAGCGAGAATTTTCGCAGTGAATCCGCCATCTATTCAGGGTTTAGGCAGTTTTGGCGGCTTCCAGTTTGAGCTACAAGATAGAAGAGGGAACAGCGGTTTAAATAACCTGCTGCAAGTTATGGGTCAGTTACTCCAGCGCGGAAATCAGACACCAGGATTGCAAGCTGTGTTTAGCACTTTTAGTGCAAATACGCCGCAGATGTTGATTGAAGTAGACCGTAACAAAGCCAAATCCCTGCAAGTTGCAGTAGACGATATCTTTAATACCCTACAGTCTTACTTGGGTTCGCGGTATGTCAACGATTTTAATTTACTACAGCGGACTTACCGGGTTTATGTCCAAGCAGACGCTCGGTTTCGCTCCAACCCGGCGGATATCGGTAAATTATACGTCCGTTCTGCCACTAATCAGATGATTGCTCTGAGCAATTTTGTGAAAATTACTCCTACTACTGGGGCGCAAACGATTAATCATTACAACTTGTTCCGCTCCATTGAAATTAATGGCTCCGCTGCTCCTGGTTATAGTTCCGGTGAAGCAACAACAGCAATGGAGAAACTAGCAAAGCAGGTTTTGCCAGCAAGTATGGGTTATGAATGGTCGGGGATTGTCGCCGAAGAGAAACAGTCCGGTGGTCTAGCGCCTTTAATTTTTGGATTGGGACTTGTCTTCGTGTTTTTGGTGCTGGCTGCTCAGTATGAAAACTATGTTGACCCAATAATTATTATGCTGTCAGTTCCTTTGGCTATTTTAGGGGCGTTGTCAGCGCAGATGTTGCGGGGTTTACCTAACGATGTGTTTTGCCAGGTTGGTTTAGTAATGCTGATTGGTTTGGCAAGTAAAAATGCCATTCTGATTGTAGAATTTGCCAACCAACTGCAAGAGCGGGGTCTTTCAATTACCAAAGCGGCGGTGCAAGCATCACAAGAACGTTTGCGACCGATTCTGATGACTTCCGTCTCCTTTATCTTGGGTGTTTGGCCATTGGTAAATCCCGAAGGAGCCGGAGCAGCTAGTAGAAAATCTCTTGGGACGGCGATCGCTGGTGGGATGATTGTCTCTACTTTCTTAAGTCTGTTTTTTGTCCCAATTTTATATATCGTCATTGGCAACATTCGCCATCGCTTCAGTCCACATCGTCATCAGATTCAAGAGGTAGATGTTAGTCAAGATGGCAAAGTTCCTTCTACTAGCCATCGGTAAGGAGTTAGGAGTTAAAATGTTCTCCTAACTTTTATCTTGTGTATATATTAATAACTGAAACAAAACCAGGTGAATCTATGGCAGCGTTAGCAGGAAAAGTTGTAATTGTTACAGGTGCATCGCGGGGAATTGGACGAGCGATCGCAGTCAACGTCATACACTTCGCGTTCTTGATTATTTATAGACCAATACGGTTTAGTTAAGGAGAATCGGAGGTTGGGTTGAGGCTTTGCGAAACCCAACAAACCTGCCTAAATGTTGGGTTTCGTTCCTCAACCCAACCTACGCAGCTTAAGGTTTTTTGCGCTAACTGAACCGTATTGATTTATAGACAGGATAACTATCATGAATTCACCAGAAGATAACAGCCACTTTGAACGACAGAAACCAATTTATCTAGAGTTAAACTTTCAAATTATTTGTGCAGTTGTACTGATTGCTGTTATCGGAGTTTCCAGCGTGACTCCGGCTTTTCCGCAATTAGCAAAAGATTTAAATATCAATCCAAAAAATTTGGGTTTATTGATTACAGTATTTACATTACCATCTCTGATTTTAGGGCCGATTATTGGTGTCCTTGCCGATAGATGGGGCAGAAAGAGAATTATCGTTCCTTCACTGTTTTTATTTGGCATAGCTGGTACAGCTTGCGCCTTTGCCCGCAATTTTGATTTATTGCTATGGTTACGTTTGCTGCAAGGAATTGGTGCTGCTTCTTTGCTTTCTCTTGGTATCACCTTAATCGGCGATTTGTATACAGGAGACAGACGTACTACCGCAATGGGTTACAATGCCAGTATTAGCAGTATTGGCACCGCAACTTATCCACTGATAGGTGGCGCATTAGCAACAATGGGTTGGTATTATCCCTTTGCGCTTTCCATATTAGCGATTCCATTGGGGTTATTAGTGTTGTTTGTACTTAAAAATCCCGAACCACAAGGCGATCGCAACCTCAAACAGTATTTAAGTAATGCCGTAAAAGTTCTCAAAAATCGTCAGTTATTTGGACTTTTTATTGCCAGTGCAGCTAACTTTGTTTTCCTTTATGGCGCTTACGTCACTTATTTACCACAATTAATTAGCGATACATTTAAAGCACCGCCTACCATAATTGGGTTGCTACTTTCTAGTGTTTCTGTGGCAATTACAATTACATCTTCTCAGTTAGGCAGATTAGCTAGAAGATTTCCAGCTAAGACTTTAATTAGTGCATCTTATATTTTCTATGGTTTAGCAATGTTAATTGTTCCCTTTGTACAAAATCTATGGTTATTATTAATCCCTAGTACAATTTTTGGCATTGGGCTTGGCATTGGTTTTCCTAGCATCCAAACACTTTTAGCAGATTTAGCACCAAGAGAATATTTAGCGACGATTATATCAGTAAACGGTACATTTTTTGGATTAGGGCAAACTTTAGGGCCGTTATTGATGGGCTATGCCTTTGGTTTTGGCGGAATTAATAGCGTGTTTTATGTAGCGGCGGGTTTTGCAATTATTGTCTTTTTTGTGTTTAGGTATTGTACTTGTTTATGAGCCTTGTCTCATATAGTAAGTGTTGCTCATGTAATCTAACTTGCTTAATTACGAATTACGTTAGCGCAGCGTTAGCGACGTAGGAGCGTCATTACGAATTAGTACTATTTCCTCTGCCATAGCTGCCGCAACGACTGAAAAATATTTACAAATCTCTCTTCTAGCCAGAGCATAACATAATCAAGCCATTCCAGAAGTTGCTCTAAGGGGTGTTTCTCATAACCAGTTGAAGTTGCTTTAGTTTCTATCCAATCTGGCTGTACCTCAACTTCACTGCTTTGGTGAAATTGTTGCTGCAAAATTTCCCCTTTGTAATTATCGCTTTTACTTTGGGAAATACGGGCTTGGGTTTTTTTTATAGAAGCGACTTTTCCCGATATTTTTTGACTTGAGGTAACATTACTAGTTGGTTGTTTCTTTCGTACTAAGCCAGAGCCAACTTTAGATTGTTTTACAGTCAAATTATTTTGTGAAAAATGTCCTACTGGTAAACTTGAGGCTAAAGCAGAATTTATAGTTTGAGAAGGTGCAACTGGCTTGTCAGCAACGGTTTCGGTGCTACCAAATAAATCATTCCATGTTAACCAAGGATCATCTTTTAAATCCTGGTTCTCGAACTGACGGCTTTTGGACAAAACTTTTCTAATGCGTGGTGATAATAGTTTACCTGGCAATCTATCAGCAGTGGTTGTTGGCTCAAGTGTTTTTCTACTCCCAACACCAAAAAAGTAATTAAGCGCCTCCTCAATCAAAGCCTGAAAATTCAGTGTATGAGTTTCTAAACTATTAGTATTGGTTGCAATTTCTCCCGTACCAGCTAATTGCTCTTTGCCATAAAGAAATATATTTAACTGAGTTTGGGCAACTTTGACAATTTCCTGGCTACGTTCTTGCACAGGTACTAAAGCATTTGATTCCAACTTAGCAACAGCTACATCTAGAAATGCTAATAATTTATCTGTATGAAGTAAATCTTTCGGTATCCCCTCGGCTAAAACTGGAATTTTGACTGTATTTGCGTCAGTCAGTTTTGCTAATAACCTGTCAATTTGTGGTAATAGCTCCGTTTCTTTTTTCGCTGCAATCAACCTCCAAAACTGCCAGTACTTAGCAACTTCGTTAATAATTTGATCTTCTAATTTTGCCTGCTGCTGGGGTGTCAAAATATCTAAAATTTCATTGTCGGCAGTAACAAGTACCAAATTACGATTCATCAAATTTGTGGCAATTCCCCTTACCACTGGAAGATGCTGCTGGAGGGCATTTTCTAGCTGTGAGGGATTGAGACTTCCCGCTTTATTCTTTGTAATAGTTAAGGATTGAGGAAAAGTAGCGTTATTTTTAGAGTTGTTATAAACAAATTTCAGCCCAAAAACTCCCAAGAGAACCAAGGGGTTGAAAGGTTCAGATACTTTTGCAGGAATAGAAGCGGCTTCATCAGATGATAGATAATAAACAGCCTCAAGTACATTTTGAATGGGGCTATCAACAGTTAGAAAAGTTTCAGGTGGAAAATCGGGATCATTTGGTTGTAACTTTAGGCTAGGTTGTGGTTCTTTGGTGTATAGCGTTTTCCCAGATATTTCCGATGACTGAAACAGTAGATACACTGGATAAAGTAGTATCTCCACACCCCATTTAGTGGCAACTTGCAAATGTCGGAAGGTGTGTTCCCACCGTTGTGTCACCCGTCGAGATTGATGTTGAACAAAGTTAAATAGTCTGCTTTGATAATGACCAGAGGAACCAGAAGACATAGTAGTAATTTTTTAGTTTAAGTCTTGTTGAGTTATTAGACTCCGCCAAACAATAAAAACGACCAACACCTCATTTTAGCGAAAATATGACCCCGACTGTCTCTCAATCCGATGCCAAATTCATCTTACAAGAAGCGATTGAGCAACTGCGCTCTTACTGTCAAATTAATCTTCAGTCTACCTGGCTATACCAGGAATCTGACCTGATTATTACTGATGTTGTAGCTGGTGATTCGTCTCATTGGCAACCTGTTCAGTTAAATGCTAAAGAACATATCACTTGGACAGGTGGGAAAAAAGTTCTATGGCTAGTGCAAAGATTGGTGGTTCCCCAAGATTTACAGGGTTATCCTTTATCTGGGTTATCTTTACGGCTGGCGCTAGTTTGGTGGGCGGATTCGGCTGAGATTTATGTAAATGGGGAGTTGGTGCTGGAGGGTGATTTATTTGATTGTTCGCCTAGAGTGCTTGTCAGTCAGGGGGTGACGCCAGGGGAAGAGTTTATTGTGGCTTTGCGGTTAGTGAGTCCGGGACATTGTGATGGTGCTTTAGTGCGATCGCTCCTAGTTTATGAGTCTATTGATAATAATAATCCCGATCCGGGTTTTGTGGCTGATGAGTTAGCTGTGGTGCAACTTTATTTGGAAAAATTTGCGCCGGAGAAGCTGGATGTTTTGGCGGCGATGGTGGGGGAGGTTACGAACCACAAAGGCGCAGAGGAGAAGGGAGAGTTAGTAAGATCGTTTTTATCTTTACGCCAAAACCTAATTCAATCGGACATCTTAGCCCCCCTTGTGAAGGGGGGTTGGGGGGATCAAAAATCTAAAATTTTCCTGTTGGGTCATGCTCACTTAGATTTAGCATGGCTATGGACTGTGAGTGAAACCTGGAATGCGGCACAAAAAACTTTTGAGTCGGTTCTAAAGTTGCAAGAAGATTTTCCTGAGCTAATTTTCTGTCATTCGACTCCCGCACTTTATGCTTGGATTGAAGAACATCGCCCGGATTTGTTTAAGGCAATTCAAACGCAGGTAGCTACTGGACGTTGGGAAGTTATTGGCGGGATGTGGGTAGAACCGGAACTCAACCTAATTGCTGGTGAATCAATAGTCCGTCAACTATTGTATGGTCAACGCTACATCCAGGAAAAATTTGGCCAGCTTTCAACTGTGGTGTGGGTTCCAGATTCTTTTGGTTTCTGTGCAACTTTACCGCAGTTTTTCGCTAATGCTGGAATTGAGTATTTTGTCACCCAGAAGTTGCGGTGGAATGATACTACTAAATTTGATTATGGGGCTTTTTGGTGGCGATCGCCTGACGGCAGTGAAGTCTTTAGTTTGATGTCTGCACCCATCGGTGAAAGCATTGACCCAGTTAAAATGGCATCCTATGCTCTTGAATGGCAATCCCAAACTGGGTTGCTAGAATCCCTTTGGCTTCCCGGTGTCGGCGACCACGGCGGCGGCCCCACTCGTGATATGTTAGAAACCGCCCAACGCTGGCAAAAGTCGCCTTTCTTCCCAAATTTAGAATTTACGACGGCTGAAAAATATTTACAGCAAATTAAATCAGGAGTCAGAAGTCAGGAGTCAGAAGTCAGCAGTTATTATTCCCCTCCATCCCCCTCATTCCCTACTTGGAATGACGAACTATACCTCGAATTCCATCGAGGTTGCTATACTACCCACGCAGATCAAAAAGGCTGGAATCGTCGTTGTGAAATTTTATTGTATCAAGCCGAACTATTTGCTACCTTGGCAAACATCAGTTGTGGCGTGACATATCCCAAAGCCGAAATCGAAGCAGCTTGGAAGCAGGTGTTATTTCAACAGTTTCACGATATTTTACCTGGTTCTTCAATTAGCCAAGTTTATCTGGATGCACTACCGCAATGGCAGCAAGTAGAACAAGTAGGAACGAAGATATTACAGTCATCACTTTTAGCGATCGCATCTCACATTACTCTATCAGAACCACCAAAATCTGATAGTTTGCCTATTTTCGTTTTCAATTCTCTCAATTGGCAGCGTTCTGAGGTAGTCTCTATAGCCTTACCCACGCCAGCAACAGCTACCCAGCAATGGCAGATTTACGATGCTTCTGGAAAACAGCTGACCTCCCAATTATTTGCACAATCAACGCTACTATTTCTCGCCACCGAAATTCCACCAGTAGGCTACCGCATATTTTGGCTTTCCCCCTCATCCCCTACATCTGTCATATCTCCTCCACTTCTTCCAAGCTGGATTTTAGAAAATGAATTCCTGCGAGTTGTTATAGATCCTGATACTGGAGATTTATCAAGTGTTTTTGACAAAACTTATCAACGGGAAGTTTTGAGTGGGGCGGGAAATCAACTACAAGCTTTTAAAGACAGTGGTCAATATTGGGATGCTTGGAATATTGATCCCAATTATGCTGATCATCCCTTACCCTCAACAAATCTTCAATCTATTCAGTGGCTAGAACAAGGTACAGTGCAAAGTCGTGTGCGCGTGGTGCGTCAGTTGGGTGAATCGGAATTCTGCCAAGACTATATTCTCCAAGCTGGCTCACCTCTGCTGAATATTGCCACCACCGTCAATTGGCAAGAAAATCATGTATTAGTGAAAGCTGCTTTTCCTCTAAATATCGAAGCAGACTTTGCTACCTATGAAATTCCCTGTGGCGCGATTCGCCGTTCAACTAAACCCCAAACCCCCGCAGAACAAGCAAAATGGGAAGTCCCCGCCTTACGTTGGGCTGATTTAACTGGGGAGATAAAGGAGGGTTTATATGGTGTCAGTTTGCTGAATGATTCTAAATATGGTTATGACAGCAAACCAAATCAACTCCGCCTGACATTGCTACGAAGTTCTACTTGGCCAGATATAGACGCTGACCGAGGCTTTCACGAATTTACATATACATTGTATCCCCACGGCGATCGCTGGGAATCAGCCCAGACGGTACGACGTGGCTATGAATTGAATACACCTTTACAAGTGATAGTCAACTCACTCACTACTTACAACTGGACACGGGCTAAAGGCTCCGCTACCGCTAACAGCACTGTTGACAGGGCGAGTTTCCTGAATTTATCAGCTGAAAATTTAATCTTGATGGCCTTGAAACTATCGGAAGATGATCCGCAACAGTTGATTTTGCGGTGTTATGAATGTCACGGAGATACAGCCAAGCTATCTTTACAAAGTGATTTAGGGTTGAGTCTAGGAGACACGGTAGATTTGTTAGAGCGTTCCTCAACTACTGAATTCTCATCTGGGCAACAAATCTTGACGATACCACCCTGGAAAATCGCCAGTTTCAAGGTGATACCAGCGACTAATCCTTAGCTGGGATCAGCATCTTGTAGAAACGCGATTAATTGCGTCTCTACTCTTTTAGTCTTCATGGTCATCATAGGGATCGTTCAATTGCTTGCTAGGAGGGCCAAAGGAGGTATAAATCGACAGTACGGTGATGCCAACCACCATGACAGCCACAGAAATGCTAAGAACTATTGCGGGTTCCATAATTGAGGTATAGATTATGAGTGCTATTCTTATAGAATATTACAGAAGATTAAAAAAAGCTTTGGCAAGTAATCTTAGGTGAACTATGGCGCAAAGGACTTGGTTGGGAGATATCCTGAAACCCCTGAATTCTGAGTATGGGAAGGTGTCTCCAGGTTGGGGTACTACCCCTGTAATGGCTGTTTTTATTTTGCTATTTTTCGTGTTTCTGCTGATTATTCTGCAACTTTACAATAAATCACTGTTGATTCAGGATGTACTTGTCGATTGGCGGACTGTAGGGCGTTAACGGATACAGAGCTATCAAGTTTGGATAACAAGTTAAGTTACACCCGGCTCGTCCGGGTTTTTTTGTCAATGGTCAGTGCACACTAACTATTGAGTAGACTAGATAATATGTGAATTTTTGTAGTGTAATGGTTTTAGAGTTTATAGGAGACAAAAAATGAATATATTTGGTATCGGTCTGCCGGAAATGGGTGTAATTATGGTAGTAGCATTGTTAATCTTTGGCCCAAAGAAACTGCCAGAGATTGGTCGGAGTGTGGGCAAAACAATTCGTAGTTTCCAAGAAGCTTCCAAGGATTTTCAAAACGAGTTTCAAAAAGAAGTAGAACAGTTAGAAGAAACTGTAAAGACTACTGCTGAATTGGAACCTAAGCAAATCGAGTCTGCTGAATCTGAACATGATACCGCTAGCTCTTCCCAACCTAGTAGTCTGACAAGCTAAGTTTGCTGGGTTTGTAGTGAGCGCTTTAGCACTCAAATCAAGGACTAAAGTCCTGACTACAAACTTATTCACTCATCAAGGTTGTTTTGGCAGACTACTAGCTAAAAGAGTGCTGCATATAGATTTATTTTAGGCAAAATGACAGAAGGTGTTACGCAACCAGCTTTGGTGATTCCCCAGCTAATTGTCGGGTTGGGGAATCCAGAAAGCAAATACGACCAAACACGCCATAATATCGGCTTTGCTGCTGTGGAAACTCTCTCCCGTTCTTGGCGCATTCCCTTCGCGGAAAATCGCAAGTTTCAGGGAGAGTATGGCGAGGGTATGGCATCAGGTGGAGGTAAGATTCGCTTGCTAAAACCGTTGACTTATATGAATCGCTCAGGACAAGCAATCCAAGCGGTGACAAGTTGGTATAAATTGCCGCCTGAGTCG
This sequence comes from Nostoc sp., assembly GCF_041747015.1. Lineage (GTDB taxonomy): Bacteria > Cyanobacteriota > Cyanobacteriia > Cyanobacteriales > Nostocaceae > Nostoc. The sequence goes on along the minus strand of NZ_JBGTFY010000161.1, from coordinate 2,821 downwards.
GTGCTGGTAATTTATGACGATATGGATTTGCCTTTAGGAAAGACTCGTTTGCGCTTGTCTGGTTCGGCTGGGGGACATAACGGCATGAAAAGCGCCATCGCACATCTTAGCAGCCAAAACTTTCCCCGGTTGCGAATCGGTATTGGTAAACCCAAAGATGCAGCTAATAACGATGATTCAGATACTATATCCCATGTGCTGGGGCGATTTTCTGTTGCGGAAAATCAGCTGATGTCTCTTGTACTTCAGTTCGTAGTTGAGTGTATAGAACTAAGCCTTAAGCAGGGAGTAGAAAAGGCGATGAATCTTTGTAATAGCCGCACCATTAATAATTCTGAGTCTTAAGAAGGCATGAATACTGCCCTATGAAGAAGGGAAAGGGGAAAGGGAACCCCATATTTTAAAATAGGGGTAACAAAAATCTGGACGCTGATTTTTCTCTCTACGAGACGCTAAGAGCGAACGCACTACGTGTCTTAAAAATCTTCTTTATTCTCCATATTTAAAAATAGGCGATGCACTGAGCTTGCCGAAGTGGGCTTTATACCGTATGGGGAAAAGTTTTAACTTTAATTCCTTTACCCCTTCCCCCTTCCCTTTTTCCCCTTTTTGGTAAGCTTGGCAAAAGCACTTATTTTGGTTGATGGGCAGCGATTTTATCTTGTTCCATCCAACCAAAATAACACCTCTGACACACTCCGCGCATAGGGAAGATGACTCATCTATACCCTAATTGGGGTGTGGGTACATCTTGCTTAATTTTTGTAAAAATAATGGCAATGTCTACACGCTGTTGCCTGTTTAAGGTTATTAAATAAAGCAACGCTAGTTCCAAACCACATGGGTTTATTTAAAAGTTCTTTTGCGTCTAGCTGCCACTGCCTTACGTTTGCGTTTTTCTATCGGTGTTTCAAAGTGCCGATGATACCTTACGTCGGCTAATATACCAGCATTGGAAACCTGGCGTTTAAACCGACGCAAAGCTGAGTCTATTCCTTCGTTCTCTCCTAGAAGCACCTGAGTCATTCTTGCTTTTTCCTCATTATCAATAGTTTCCATTGTAATATCAGCCTCAAACTTAGTAAAATCCCCCTGAGCTAAAGTTAGATTAAGAGGTTAATCGTCCAGTTGAGGCGGGTTATGTGTGCTTCTGAGTTGTAAAATTGGCACTTAGCTACAAGTTAATCTAAGTGTCCCAATGCACTCTCAGCGGCAGTAGAGAATATGGAAAAATTATAATACTAAATTTTCATAATTGTACTATTAACTGGCGAAAAATATAGTCTTGGCTACTACCAGAAATGAGAAAATACTATTATATTTACATATTTTAAAAGTTTATCCTGCCCTCATTTAGTAATTTATATCCAGATGCTAATGCTGCTAAAAATAATTCCGATATTATAACGAACGTGAACAATTAAGCGGTAATCTACAGATTAGTTTTTATGAGAAAATAAGGTGCGTTTGGCCTGGATCGTAGTGGGGTTTTTAAATCCCTGCTAAATTTTACATTTATTTGGACAAAAAGAAGTGAATATACTGAATTAAAACCTCGACCGTCTGCAGGTGTCAGTACAAGTAATTTTGATTACATCAAGTAGTCCTTGCCAGCGTGTTATCAAGGTGCTTTAATAGCGATGTCTGACGACAAGAAGCAAAGCTTCTACGCATTCTGCAAAACAGTTCTACTTATAGAATATGTACAAGACGCGCAGCGACTCGACATTAGAACTGGTGTTCATAAAATTACAGACTCAAAACATTAAACTCAAAGATATGACAAGCTATTAGCATATCCTTGACACTAAATTCTCCCCAAAGCTGAATAGGAGTATATATGGAGCCAATCATTTTTATAGTTTTAGTGCTTATAGGTTATGCCTTAGGTTCTGCAAAACTGATTAATCAAGGTAATGAAGCCTTAGTTGAGCGCTTGGGTCGGTATCATCGGAAACTTAAGCCTGGACTTAACTTTATTGTTCCTTTTGTCGATCAGATTGTGATGGAAGATACTACGCGAGAGCAAATTTTAGACATCAAGCCTCAGAATGTGATCACCAAAGATAACATTAACCTGGAAGTCGATGGTGTTGTGTACTGGCGCCTTAGAGATATTGAGAAAAGCTTTTACGCTATTGAAGATCTCCAAGCAGCGCTGATAAACCTGACTACAACCACGCTCCGAGAAATCATTGCCCAGAACACCCTTGAGCAGACCAATGTCTCTAGAGCAGAGATGCACTCAGCGATCGCAGATCAGTTAAATGATGTAACGACGGATTGGGGAGCTGAGATTGTCCGGTTGGATCTTCAGAATATTACACTACCTGAGAGTGTGCGAAAGTCAAGAGAAGAGGAGCAAGCTGCTGAAATCAAAAAACGGGCGCTGATTACCGAAGCAGAAGGGCAGAAGGAAGCTGCTATTCGGAAAGCAGAAGGAACTATGAAATCAGTGGAGATAATTTCTCAAGCATTACGTTCCAATCCCGAAAGTAGGGGCATTCTGCGGTATCTTGTAGCTCAAGATTATGTAGATGCCAGCCAAAAACTTAGTGAGAGCAATAATGCCAAAATTGTCTTTGTAGACCCAGCTAACTCAACTGAAATGTTTCAGGAGTTGATAGCCGAGTCCATAACTCAAGAAGGTAACGGTAAAAAACCCGAAAATGGCAATACTTAGGGGTTGCTGAATAAAAGTGTAAGGTAGTCCAGATAAGGGGTTCAAGCCTTTTTCCACCAAGCAAGTGCAAAGTTATAACATCTAGAGGCTCAAAATCCTTGCACAATCATTAGCGATCGCTAGGTAAATTTAAAAACT
>NZ_JBGTFY010000160.1:0-63402 GCF_041747015.1 Nostoc sp. | reverse complement strand
TAATTATCCTTATGATGCCTACGGCGGTAAACTACGTAAATAGACCACGCTGTAGGGGTTTAGCAATGCTAAACCCTTACGAAAGATGTGGCTTTCAACCATATCCATATTTGGTATTTCTTGTCAATGCGTAAGTTCTATAATCCTAAACATTTAAAAACTTATTTCATTTCATAAATATCCCAAAACATTTGAGAACAATAAGATTTTTGAGTGATTCAAAAAGTAAGGAATCTGAGCCTTTCGAGATAATTGCTTATTCACCAATAATTTATGGCTTGAGTTGAAACAAATATTGGTTAGAATAACTTAGATTAGCAACTACTGAGATACATAATCTGTGTATTATCTAGTTGTAAAAAGTGTAAAATAAAACAACATTTTCCTGAATACATCAGCTATGCAAGCAGAATATCGGCAGCGTCGTGAGCAGTTAATGGCAAAAATTGGTAATGGTACAGCCATTTTTCGCAGTGCGCCAATGGCAGTGATGCACAACGATGTCGAGTATGTTTATCGCCAAGACAGTGATTTCTTCTACCTGACTGGTTTTAACGAATCACAGGCAGTAGCAGTGTTAGCGCCGCATCATTCAGAACATCGGTTTGTGTTATTTGTCCAACCGAAAGATCGCGAAAAGGAAGTATGGAGTGGTTATCGTTGTGGAGTAGATGCAGCGAAGGAAGTTTATGGTGCTGATGAAGCATACCCCATTAGCGAGTTAGATGAAAAATTGCCACAGTATTTGGAAAAAGCCAGCCGGATTTACTATCATTTAGGACGCGATCGCACTTTTAATGACCAAATCCTGGGACATTACCAAAGTTTACTGCGGACTTATCCTAAACGCGGTACAGGGCCAATCGCCATTGAAGATACTGGGACTGTCCTCAACGGCATGAGATTGATCAAAAGCGAAACTGAGTTGGAATTGATGCGTCAAGCAGTTGCGATCGCGACTGTTGCACACAATTACGCCCAAGAAATCGTCACACCTGGACGTTTTGAGTACGAAATACAGGCGGAGATGGAACGCATTTTTCGAGTGCGGGGTGCAATCGGCCCCGCTTATCCTTCGATTGTGGCTTCCGGCGTAAATGCTTGCGTACTCCACTACATTGAAAATAATCGTCAAATGCAGGATGGAGAATTAGTACTAATTGATGCCGGTTGTGCCTACGGTTATTACAACTCAGATATTACCCGGACATTTCCGGTTGGGGGTAAATTTACATCAGAACAAAAGATACTGTATGAGATTGTTTTAGAGGCGCAAAAACAAGCGATCGCTCAAGTACAACCAGGTAATTCTTTCAAATTAATTCATGATACAGCAGTGCGCGTCCTCACCGAAGGTTTAGTCGAACTTGGTATCCTCAAAGGTGAAATTGACAAGTTAATTGAAGAAGAGAAATACAAGCCATATTATATGCACCGCACCAGTCACTGGTTAGGTTTGGATGTCCATGATGTCGGGGTTTACCAACACGGTGAAGACAAACCGCAGATTTTACAACCAGGTCAAATTCTGACAGTGGAACCGGGACTATATATTGTGCCTGATACCAAATTAGCAGAAGACCAACCAGAGACTGATCCTCGATGGATTGGCATAGGTATTCGTATTGAGGATGATGTGTTAGTTACACCTGGGGGACATGAAGTATTAACTGCGGGAGTTCCCAAAGCGGTAGATGAACTGGAACGTTAAAAAATGGGGATGGTGTGTACCATCCCTAAGCTAAAATTGCGGACAATTCATCAAAGTCGTTGTCAGAATCCCTAAGATTTTATCTATTTCTTTAATAAAGTAATCGTTTTTATCGATAAAGATAGTCTTGTCACAAAGTTTGAGAAATTTCCAATCTGTTCCTGTTGTGACTACACCATAAATTTCATTTATAATATTTCCTTGTTGCTGGTTAAACAATTGAGATCCAATCATTGTCGCAATACATTGTCCTAAACCAGATTTTATACTCTCATTTTTAGCTTCCACAATAATCACCACAGGGCTAGTAATATCATATTGTTCTGGTGAACAACTGAGAAGAAAATCACAGCGTCCTTCTAAGCCTTTAGAAGCATCTACATTAAATTCTGAACCAGAAAATATGCTAATTTGGGATTTAAAAAAGCGTTTAACTTCAATTAAAACAGGCATAATAATCAGTTCAGAACGAGCTTTTTCTGTATTGATTGCTGTCACCAAAGGTAGATGCTCTGAGAAAATCAGATTTAGATATTCACTAGGCGAAACTGCCTGCACATCTACAAATAAATCTTGATTTTCAACAAAGATTAATTTAAAGTCGGTTTTTACTTTGCTAATAGTAAAGGCGCTGTATGGCATTGTATCATCTTGAGAGTAAAGTGCAGTGATGCCTACGGTGGTCACTGAGCAGCGCCCATTGGTGTCAACTTAACGTAAAAGTTATGTCCCGCAAGGAACTTAAGTTCCAGGCGGGTGAGGGAGCCAACAGTTAAGCCATTTCTAGGCTTAAGTTGACACCTATGAGCAGCGCCGTACTACTACGGAGAAGCAAGCTACGCAACTTGCAAAAGCTCAGGAACTGAGTCTGATGATATCTGAAATCAAGAACAGCCCTCAACATATTCGACTTCTGGCAGTTTACCTGACCGAAACTGAGTAACACGCTTACCATCAGTCTCGAAAACCACACGATAATTCTGGTCAGCACGGTCTTTCGGGATAAATGTTAGATAATGTCCACCTTCGACGTATTTATGAGGTGTGACTTGAATTTGTCCTGGGTAAAGGGACTTAATGCGCGCCTCAGTATCGCCGATTTTTGCGCCTTTGAGGGTAGTAATCTGGGTATTCTGCCGCACATCTACTCTAGAAATGCGACCTTCTGTAACCATGAACAAAAGATTTTTGGGTTTGTTTTGTGGCTTAACGTAGTAGCAACTGTTATTTGGCGCATCGCCAACTAGTCGAGTACCAGCAGCCTTTGCCGCTTGATAGACAGTCATCCCAACTTGAACCGAGCCAACACCATTGATAGATAATTTTGATTTGTTGGTTAGTTTTGCCTGTGCTATTACTGTTCCGACAGTTACATAAGAAACAGCAAGAGTTACGATACCAAGAGTCAATAATTTAGCTTTACTATTCATTTTTATGATGTAAAAACACTTATATAGCTTGATCTACAAAACTCATTCAGCCAATTTCGGATTTTTCTCTGAAAGCCATACAATTTCCATAATTCACATTTTGCTTTCCAGTAGCGATTATTCAGAAACATGAGTGATGAGTTATTACTGAGATTGGTTAAATAACTCTTGATTGGCTAAATTCAGTACTAATAAAGATTTTCGGCGAGACTTCTCTAAGCATTCCTAGTTTTTTTGACATTTCAAATTAAAATGTGTTTCTCGCCGAGGGTTTTATCAAGCTCTATTTTGATGGACTGTTTTGGTTGTTCATCATTCCCGGCATATTGTTCATCATTCCCGGCATATTGTTCATCATTCCCGGCTTATTATTCATCATTGCTTGGCAACACTTACACCCCGTTTGGTTTGGCTGCTGTGGCGTTTGATTCGTTGGTGCTGTTCTTTGACTCGTCAGCACTTGAGTTAGTTTTGCTTCGTTTATAGCCCTGGCGGATTGATTCGGGGTCATAGTTCCCTTGGGTGTGTTTGCAAAGGAAGCAGTAGTGGTTAACGTAAGCAATGCAAAACTAGCTACGGCTCCGTTCAATACTGTCTTAACGCCTGTACTGATGTTCATTTTTTTACTATCCATTATTTTGTCAAACTAGTAGTTTTTGAGAAACTAAGACCATTCTAAAGTCTATATTCGGGTATAGAGTCAAGTATTAAATTTACTAGCCTCGTAAATTGTGAACAGGTATATCAGAGCAAGCTACTTCCTCAATCAAGCTACAAAGTTCTTTATTACAAGGATTATCCAAGGGTCGGTTTGCCCAACGCTGTTGATATGCTTCTAGCTCATTCTTCAGTTCCTTCATGCGATAAATCTGCTCCTCAAGATGAGCAATTTTCTGTTTGAGTAAGTCTCGAACTAGTGGGCAAGCAGGGTCGCCTTGGGAACGGGTGCCTAGCACTTGTTGAATTTCGGACAGGGAAAACTGTAAAGATTGGGCTTTTTTAATGAATTGCAGCCTGTTGATTGCCTCACAGTCGTAATAACGGTAGCCACTTTCACTTCTTTCAATTGGTTTTATCAACCCCAATCTTTCGTAGTATCGGATTGTTCCCACTGCCACATCAGTTTGATTTGCTAGCTCACCAATTTTCAGCAGCTTTTTTGGGGATGATACTTCACAGCAAAATTGTTCCACGACAGCAATCATAGTTTTTTACTACTAGTATGTGTTGTTACAACCTTAAAGTCTATAGTCGGCTATAGAGTCAACCCTTGTAGCCATAACTTTTGTAAAGATATATTATAAAAATTTGTATTTTTTGTATTGAGTATTTATATCTATTAACTCGACTGCAACAGGTAAGGCAATTAGGGCGATCGCGTCTTGTTAATAAGAACCTCTCAATCTCAATAAAACTCAAATTATTCGCATTAATAGCTGCTTATCGATAAAAATTTAGGCAATTATTTTCACCTTTGGGGTTGACTCTATAGCCGACTAGAGGATTCAGAATGAATGAGTCAGAAAAATTTTTGGTAGACATTATGACAAAACGTCAAATTGAGATTTTTACGGCTGACTGTCCTCTTTGTGATGAGACAGTGCAAATGGTGCAAGAATTGACTTGCCCTGATTGTGAAGTATCAGTCTATAACCTGCGACAAGAGCAGGAAAAAGCCCAGCATTATGGACTGAATGCAGTGCCAGCGATCGCCATCAATGGAAAACTGGTTGTGACTGGCAAACCCAGTCGAGAGCAACTCCAAGCTGCTGGTGTAGGTCAGCCCCTGAGTTTTGATATTTGAAACAGAAGGTAAATAAAAAAATGGGGATAGCTAACACTATCCCCATTAAAATTTAGCAATAGATGAAGATTTTGCCTTAAGGCTTAAAGCTGCGGTACGTACTCCTGCTTCTCAGGGACTTCAGCGTACTCAGCGACAATCTGGCGGAATTCTTCGCCGTCAATTGTTTCTTTTTCGATGAGCAGATCGACTAAGCGATCGGTGACACTGCGATGGTCACGCATAATCTTCTTAGCGTTTTCGTAGCATTCTTCCACGATCGCTCGCACTTGTCCATCAATGCGGGAAGCGATAGATTCGGAATACTCAGATCGGGTTGTCCAGTCACGACCCAAGAACACCTCTCCCTGTTGGCTTTCTAAGGAAAGTGGGCCTAAGTTTGACATCCCAAACCGGGTCACCATCTGCCGCGCCATTCCCGATAACTGCTGTAAATCTCCACCAGCACCAGTGGTTACTTCTGCACGACCAAAAATCACCTCTTCGGCAGCGCGACCACCCAAAGCACCAGTAATTCTGGCTTTGAGTTGAGAACGGGAAATTAACCCTTGTTCTTCGTTGGGAGTAAACCAAGTCAAACCCTGTGCTTGTCCTCGTGGAATCAGGGTAACTTTCTGCACTGGGTCATGGTCTTTTAACAAAGTCCCAACTAAGGCGTGTCCAATTTCGTGGTAGGCAATTAAGCGCTTGCTCTTGCTGTCCACCAAAGGAGTACCTTCCATGCCGGCGACTACCCGATCAACTGCATCATCAACTTCGCCGAGGGTGATCGCTTCTTTGCGTCTTCTAGCAGTCAGAATTGCCGCTTCGTTGAGTAAGTTGGCTAAGTCAGCACCAGTAAATCCAGGAGTGCGGCGAGCGATCGCATCCAAAGATACACTAGGATCTAGTTTCTTGTTCCGCGCATGGACTTCCAAGATTTCCAAACGCCCTTTGATATCGGGTGGATCGACTGTTACTTGGCGGTCAAACCGACCGGGACGCAACAAGGCTGAATCTAGTACGTCGGGACGGTTGGTGGCAGCAATAATAATGATGCCTGTATTACCTTCAAACCCGTCCATCTCGGTGAGCAATTGGTTGAGGGTTTGTTCTCTCTCATCGTTACCGCCACCGATACCAGCCCCCCGTTGCCGTCCAACAGCGTCGATTTCATCGATGAAGATGATACAAGGGGCGTTGTCTTTGGCTTTCTTGAACAAATCGCGGACGCGGGATGCACCCACACCAACGAACATTTCTACAAATTCCGAACCGGAAATACTGAAGAAAGGTACACCTGCTTCCCCAGCGATCGCTTTTGCTAGTAGAGTTTTACCAGTTCCAGGAGGCCCAACTAATAAGACTCCCTTGGGAATGCGTGCGCCTACAGCAGTAAATCTTTCTGGCTGTTTGAGGAAGGTGACGACTTCTTGCAGTTCTTCCTTAGCTTCTTCGATGCCGGCTACATCGTCAAATTTGACTCCAGTTTTTGCCTCCATTTGGAAACGCGCTTTGGATTTGCCGAAGTTCATTGCTTGACCTGGTCCGCCAGGAAGGCTGCTAGAACGTCGGAACAAAAAGAACAGCCCGGTAATCAATAAAACTGGAAACACGAGATTGCCCAACAATCCCCAAATTGCGCCATCATTCCGCATGGGGTGAGCATCAAAACTAATTGCTTTTTCTTTGAGCTTGGTAATTAACTCAGGGGCGTTAACAGGAAGATCCACCCGCCACCTTTGGATGCGATTTTCGATGTCTTGATCGCGGGCTTCTACAATTGCTGTCCTACCGCCTTCATACAGATCTACACTGGTGACGCGATCGGCATCCAAGTATTCTAGAAAGCGACCATAGGTCATGCGCGTATTGGCTGCATTCTTACTCATCTCAGCAGGAGCGCTTGTAAAAGCCCCTTGCCAGAAGAAAAAGCCAATTACCAAAGCCGGCAATGTCCACAGTGCCAGGACTTTCCAGGAGAATTTCATGTTAATTTGCCTCTATATGCCTATACAACTCATCAGCATTAGCAACCGAATGTTTATCACTCTGTCACTTTAAGCTGTTAAACGGATACTTATAAATCCATTTTGTTTAATTTGATCTTTTATATGCACTGCCATAGAGCGATCAGCGTATTATGGCAGTGCATATAATAATCTTAATCAAAGTTAACTTAATTTTAATACACCTTGGATTAACAAAGAGAGAATTTGTAGAGAGCCATGAGAAAAGTTGGTTATTTAAGCAGCAGCTTGGCGTATAGGTTGAAACACGACAGAGTAAACTACCTACGATTTTCCCTGGTGAGCGAGGTGATTTTAAAACTCTCCCCTCTTTTACATCAACTTCATCTCCCGTAACCCTTGGCGTAGTCTCTTCGCTTCTTCAGGATTATGCTTTTCATGAAGGGCGATCGCTTTTCTAAAAGCTGTTAAACTATCTTGATGATTGCCAACTTTGAGCAACACTACCCCTAAGTTTTGATAAGCTTCAGCATAGTTAGGGTTTAGCTCGATGGCATTTTGATAATATGCGATCGCATCTGTAAATAAACCCAAAGTCTTAAATATCATCGCCAAATTGTAATGTCCAATCATAAAACTAGGGTCAATTTTCAAAGTTGCGGCATAAGCAGTTTTCGCACCATTGAAATCTCCGGCTGCTTTAAGTAAGTTACCCAAGTTGTTGTACGCTCCTAATTTGAGCATAGGATAAATTGGCAATTTGATCGCAGCTTGATAGTGCGAAATAGCTTGTGGGGAATTTTTCAACCGACTGTAAGCAATGCCTAAATGGTAGTGGAGTTCATACAAAATATCGTAATTTTCCTCCCCGCCTGTGCGACTTCCACTCATTTGGTGTAATCCTCGTCTGAGTAACTCCATACCTGGGGTAATTTTCCCAGTTTCCACATACAATGCTCCCAACTTACTGCAAACATAGGGATCATCAGGATGAGTAGCCATAAATCCTTCCATCGCCGCAGCGGCTTTGGCATATTTATTGTTTTGAGCGATCGCACTTTTTTGATATCCTGTGTGTAAGATTGCCACTCCTGGCAAATAACCTACCTGCCAATGGGGTTCTTTAGTTAAAATTGCTGACACACTATCATCCACTAAGGCATGGTAAGGACGTTCAAAGCGAATATCTGGATGATTACGGAATAGTCTCGAAACTAGGGAATAAGGAGATTGTTCTGCACCGACTTCGTGGCGGACGAGGTTGATTAGCAAGTATTCGTCTCTTGCGATCGCTTCTCGCAACTGCGGTACAATTGCTGGTGTCAAAGTTTCATCAGCATCCAATACCAAAATCCAATCACCAGTCACATATTTTAAAGCTGCATTGCGGGCAGCGCTGAAGTCATTGCACCATTTGAAATGATGGACTTTAGCACCCAGTTGTTGGGCAATATTGGGAGTGCGATCAATTGAGCCTGTATCCAAAACTACCATTTCATCCACTACTTTTCGGACACTGTTCAGGCATTTAGGCAGTGTTGCTGATTCGTTTTTCACAATCATGCACAGACTCAAACTCATAAGCCAATCATCATTTAATTTACTGTTTTAAAAATGGGGAGATGAGGGAGATAAAAATGTAACATCCTAGCTCCTGTACCAAGCGATCAAGATAATTCCCCGATTTTAGTAAGCTTGGACATAGTAGGGCTAAAATAATATCATCAATATTTCCAGGTTTAAATATAATATTTTTAACTAAATATTACCAATTTTTAATGCTTATTTAACCAAAGTAAACATTATAAAAATAATCATATATACAATGAAAGATTCATTTGGAAAAACAGCAAAATTACTTCAGCAAAAGCTCAAAGAATACTTGCGATCGCTTAACCATTGGTTTGTCAGTACACCAGAAAGGGCATTGTTAGAAGCTTACCAAGCAGCTCAAAGAATTAAAAACATTGAGATAGAACATTTTGACAGCAAAAAAATATCTTCAGAATCAGTAAAATATACTGAAAATGTAATGTCTTTCTGGCAAGGATACCTTGATAAAAATTTAACTATTATCAAAATCAGGCTTACGGAATTCCAGCTGAGTCGCCCAATAATCAGTATCTCTAATTCTATTTTGTTAGAAAACTTAAAAGTTATTGATGAAGTCGTAGAAAAGTACACTATCAAAAATGAACTATTTAATAATAACGAATTAGTATCAACTTCTCAACCCCTACAAATTAACCTAAGCAAAATCAGCAAACAGCCAGATTCATCTAATATCAACGATATTAACGCTACATCTCCAAAAGTTGGGCTTTTTCCGAGTTCTATTGCTAGAACAGTTAATAAAATTAAAGCAGATTTTACCCCACGGGCAGAAGAAGAGTTTATCAGAAAACACCGAATTTCTATAAATAGAACAAGAACTTCGGTAAGATTTTTAATAACTCTAATTGTTGTACCACTGTTAACTCAGTATTTATCTAAAGAATTTTTAGTAACTTCTATAGTAGAAAAGGTTAGAGGAGACAGTAACACTCAAACTTTCATCAATTATGACATGGAAAAAGAAGCTCTCCATGAATTACATAATTTTGAGCAGAAAATGAGATTTGAGTATCTACTCAATCAAGCACCATCACTTTCTTCAGAAGTAACAAAAGAAAAAATCAAAGATAAAGCAATTGAGATAGCTAATGACTTTCGTGTAAAAAGTGATAGTGCTATTAGTAATGTATTTGCAGATTTGATATCACTAATTTCTTTTAGTGTAGTCATTGCTATCAGCAAAAGAGAAATTGTGATTGTGAAATCTTTTATAGATAATATTGTCTATGGTCTTAGCGATAGTGCTAAGGCTTTTTTAATTATTCTGTTTACAGATATATTCGTAGGATTCCACTCACCACATGGATGGGAGATCATTCTAGAAAAATTTGCAGAACATTTAGGTGTATCAGCCAGTACAAACATAATCTTTTTATTTATTGCGACATTTCCTGTAATTTTAGACACTATCTTTAAATACTGGATATTCCGCTATCTCAGTCGCTTATCTCCGTCAGCATTAGCTACATTAAAAGAGATGGACGAGTAATATTTTGAATTCCACAAAGCGGTGATAGGCTATGTATATCCTAGTTATTCTGAGGCGTGCTATGGATTTTGAAAGCAAAGCCAATGCCCCAACTGCTATAGACAACATAGAGTTTGCGGGAGCAACCACTACCCGTAAGCCACTGGAATTGCTGCGAAATACTGAGGCTTTGCTACGCCGCCCAACCGTAGCAACACTGTCACCGATTTTGCCACCCAAGTTGAGCAATAAATTCCAAGCAATCTCATCCTTAGCAGATAACTTCTTCAAAGAACTAGCAGAAATTGACCTAGACAATATTAGTGATTTTGAACTGCGACCTATACGAATTTGTATTGGCTTAAGCTTTGTTGGTTTTGGGGCACTCATGATATTGGTGCTGCTGTTGTATTTAAATACGTTGCATCCACAACTCACTACCGTTGAACAAATTCGGCAATATTGGTATCAATATGTTTTGTTTGTGAGTTTGGGTGTCACCGGAAAGTAGAAAGTTACCTGAAACAATTATTAATTCATCTTTTACTTTATCGTTATTGGGAAACTGAAAAAGAATATTGTCAACGAAGCTGGCAAATAGAAATAACTAATTTCCGTGATGAGCTAGAATTTTCTTCTCGTTCCAAAACACTTTATAACTATTTTCTTAACTGCTTAGATGCAGTTTATATTAAAGCCAAAAGACAAGCGATTCAAAAAACAGGTTTACCATCTGAGATTTTCCCAGAAAAATGCCCTTTTACTCCTGAAGATATTTTCAATAATGAGTACTTTCCACAATAAGAGTGATTTTGGATTGTTTTTTGTGAAGATGAATGTAATAAAAGAGCGTAGGCGTAGCCCGCCGCAGGCATCGCTTATCTATGGTAAATGAATTTAGGAGTTCAGCAGAGATGGACGCTCACACGAGCGCAAATTTGGGCTTTATCTTCTTAAGTTGACACCTATGAGCAATGGTGTACCCCAAAAGAGTGAGTCTATTTACCCAAAAATAGCTGTAAAATCAGTTTGCTGGGCTATTTAACTAAATTGCAATTCTGGAGTTTTGTAACTCTGTGTTTACTCAGTTACCGACTATCAACGTCCTGAAACAGCCTACCAGTTCTGCTTGGGTTAAACAAGCAATCGCTAACTTAGACATCATCTTACTCGACCACTCGCACTGTGAACGCAAAGCAGCAGGCGTGGCTTTGAATATGATGTTTCGTTACCCTTCCAATACTAAAATGGTTCGGGAACTAACTGCGATCGCCCGTGAAGAACTAGAACACTTTGAGCTAGTTAACCAATGGTTAGAACACCGGAATATTCCCCTAGCTCCCTTACCACCGCCTCCCTATGGCGCGGGTTTAAAAGCTCAAGTCCGCCCCAAAGAACCTGAGCGATTGCTGGATTCCTTACTAGTCACTGGTTTAATTGAAGCTCGCTCTCACGAACGCCTGGGATTATTAGCTGCTCACTGTCCAGATCCAGAATTAGCAAAATTTTATCGGGGACTAATGGCATCCGAAGCGCGCCACTACGGTATATATTGGGTTTTAGCTGCTACTTACTTCGACAAAGAAATTGTCATGCAACGGCTTGATGAATTGGCAATTGTCGAAAGTGAGTTGCTGGCGACTTTACACCCAGAACCTAGAATTCACAGTTAGTAGACTAAGGCAACAGATATGAAGCTTCAGCTAACACACCTGAGACTCCTTGTCTCCAACTACAAAGATTCTTTTCTGTTCTACCGGGATCAGCTAAAATTTGATGTCGATTGGGGCGATGAAAATAGCGGATATGCTGAGTTTAATACTGGATATCTCAAGCTGGGTTTGTTCACAAAGGAATTAATGGCCCAAGTAGTCCCAAGTGTCGAACAGCCTTCATATGTTGCCAATCGAGACAAAATTGTTTTGATTTTCGCAGTCGATAACGTGGATGAAGTTTATGAGCAAATCAAAGGTCATAATGCGATCGTTGTGACTCCACCACAAGATCGCCCAGATTGGGGAATCCGCACAGCTCATTTTCGCGATCCTGATGGCAATTTAATCGAAATCTACAACAATCTTGGAATTATCAATTAAAAGTTTGCTGCCAGCAACTATCCAAATCACTATAAAAGGGGACATATTTGCAATACGTCCCCTACAAATCTTAAACAGTTCTAACCTTCCAAATCCCTTGGTTATTAGAGCTAGAATAATATTCAATTACAGTTCTAATCAAGCTAACTTCGACTATTCAGGTTTACTATCTAATGTAGATGCTGGCTTTTTCTTGAGAACTCTACTTAACAAACCAACTACCAACAATCCAGAAATTGCACCAGGTTCAGGAATAGCAGTTGCCGTCAACTGACCCCCAAGATCCAACCTACAATCTGGGTATGTATCGCATACTTCTGGTGAAAGGTCATCCTTCAAAAATATCTTAGCCGTTGGCAATCCTTGTTCGGCATTTAAATAAGTATAAAAATCTAACCCTTCTACATCTGTTGCAAAGTCAATTCCCAAATCAAAACCATTGGATGTGTCAAAGTTGTCTGTTTGTAAAACAGTCTTTGTGACTGTATCAAAGTTGAAATTAAAAGTACTATCAGTTTGGGGAAAATCGTAGTTGAAATTTTGCAACATAGTTCCTTGTGGATCGAAGAAAGAAATAGCAAAATCAGTCAACTGATCCTTTGTGACAATGCTTCCCTCTAAACTATCGTCATAGCCGAACTGCCCTTTAGCTGAATAACCTTTATCTCCTAGCCAATTAAGCTCAAAAGAAGCAGCATCAGCGCTAGGAACATGAATTAAAGTAGCCATAGACATAGAGCTGAAAGCGGCGACAGCGACAGTAGCTTTGATTTTGTTAGAAATGCTTTTCATTTTCTTAATAACAGAAATAGATTCTGACGTTGTTGTAGTTGTCAATAAACTTTTTATCAGCATTGTAATACCATTTCTTTGTGATAATGCGCCAAACTCTACTTTGTAATAAAGCTTACACTATAGATAAAATTAGACTTTTCGATTGGCACATCTTCATATTAAATTGGTTGAATAAATACTGATATTTATTCCAAAGGTGAGAGCTAGAAAGTGAATTTATTTGCCTAATTAGGCACAACAAAAGGAAATGAGCGTAGATTAATATACTTAGCTCCTCCTTTTGCTAGATGCCTTACACTTTAGGCATTAAGATAACAATTGCTCTTGTTTGACTTGATTAAAGTCTAAAACACCTTTGGGCAGATTGTATCATTAGATTTGATCTAAATTCTTACAGTTTATGATTATTTTTTTGTCAGAATAATAAGGAAATCTGATATTTCTTTTGAGAAAG
Organism: Nostoc sp.; assembly: GCF_041747015.1. Classification (GTDB taxonomy): domain Bacteria; phylum Cyanobacteriota; class Cyanobacteriia; order Cyanobacteriales; family Nostocaceae; genus Nostoc. Next base: position 50,081 of record NZ_JBGTFY010000160.1, on the reverse strand, counting down.
ATTATATTTTATTTAAATCAATCTTTAACTTTTCTTAACCATAAATTGTTTCACTACCACATAAATAATAGGATCAGTAAAACTAATAATCTTAAATTAAATCAAGCATTACCTAACCTTAATCAAAATAGAATATTTTTTTATCAGTATTTGACGTAACAAAAACATTTTCATGACAGTATCAAGACGTAAATTCTTTGCGATCGCAGGCACAACTGCTGCTGGCACTCTGCTAGCGTCTCCTTTTGAAGGTCTTCTTGCCAGACAAGCCAATGGCAAAACTGTATTTGGTGGAGGTTACGGGCCGCTTGTACCAGATCCTAATGGTTTGTTAGATTTACCAGCAGGATTTCAGTATCGTACTTTCTCTCTAACAGGCGAACTCATGAACGATGGCACTTTAGTGCCCGGTGGTCATGATGGCATGGCAACTTTCCCTGGTCCGAAAAACACAGTTATTCTGGTTCGTAATCACGAACTTAGTCCTACTTCTTCAACACAAGCCCAAGGGCCACGTCCCTACGATCCATTTTGCAAAGGTGGCACGACAAACCTAGTTGTTGGACCCAATCGCCAGCTAATCAAACACTACACTACCCTAAGCGGAACTTATCGTAACTGTGCAGGTGGACTAACCCCCTGGGGTTCATGGATTACTTGTGAAGAGAACACCTCTACACCGACTTCCTTTCCAGTAGGTGATCCAGGATATGTCTCCAAGTTCCACGGCTATAACTTTGAAATTCCAGCTAGCATCACAACTCCTGTGAATCCTGAGCCTCTAATAGCTATGGGACGATTTAACCATGAAGCTGTTGCCGTAGATCCCAAAACCGGAATTGTCTATCAAACTGAAGATAGCGGAGATAGCCTCTTCTACCGTTTTATCCCGAAAGTGCCTGGTAAGTTAAAAGAAGGAGGCACTCTTCAAGCTTTAAAAATCAAAGATATCTATCAAGCACAAACAGGTGTTGGTTTCCCCAAGCGGAAGCCCATGAAAGTCGAATGGGTGACGATTGATGATGTCAATCCACCTGAAAATACTGTACGAGAAGAAGGTTTCGCAAAAGGTGCAGCCCAGTTTGTTCGTGGCGAAGGTATCTGGTATGGCAAGGGTGAATTTTACTTTTGCTGTACAAGTGGTGGTGCTTTAGGGCTTGGTCAGGTCTGGCGCTACATTCCAGGGAAAGAGACAATTGAACTGTTTGTCGAGTCTACATCTGCTGCCGAACTGGAAAATCCTGATAACATAGTTGTCTCACCTTATGGCGATCTCATCCTTTGTGAAGATGGAGATGACCAGCAGTTCTTAGTAGGTGTTACTCCTAAGGGTGAACTCTACCAATTCGCGCGTAATGCTCTCAATGAAAACGAGTTTGCTGGTGCGTGTTTCTCACCTGATGCTAAGACTTTGTTTGTCAACATCCAAACTCCTGGGATTACTTTTGCAATCTGGGGCCCTTGGCGCAAGTCATAGAGACTAATATCAAGTCGTAAGATCACGCTACTTACTACATCTATATTTTGTTGCGATCGCTTAGAATACTAAAAAAATAATCAACGGCAGAGGGTAAGGCAAGCGATATTTGCCTTACCCCCTTTTTCTTTTTTATCTGCCCTTGCAGAATTCACGCCTTGAGAGTATTGTTTGAAATCGATTCTGCAAGAATTGCTATTTGCTGGGTAAATTGGGATATAGATGCGGAAAAATTTTCTGTGTAAACTTGACCAGTAAATGGTAATGAAAAACTATTATCAAGATTTTTTAATTCGTGATTGGGTGGAAAGCGATCGCACTAGAGCCGCCGAGGTCATCAGTTATGTACTATCAGAATACGGTCTGGGTTGGGAACCCAACGGTGCTGACCGAGACGTGCTACGAGTAGAGGAATGTTATTTAGCCACTGGAGGAGAGTTTTGGGTAATTGAACACCAAAGCCAGTTAGTAGGTACTGGAGCATACTACCCCATACAGCGTGGAGAAAAAGCAGTAGAAATCCGCAAAATGTATCTTTTACCCAGCATCAGGGGTTTAGGACTGGGTAAATATTTGTTACAACAGCTAGAAGCAGCGATCGCAAAACGTGGTTTTGAGCAAATTTGGATTGAAACTGCTAGCGCTTTGGTAGAAGCAGTCAAGCTGTATGAAAGCAACGGCTATACTCAAGCAACGGTAGGTATTGAAACAACAAGGTGCGATCGCGTCTATGTTAAGTCATTAGTCATTGGTCATTAGTCATTGGTCATTTATTATTTGCACAAATGACAAAGGACAATTCTAAATGCACATTTGGACTAAAAATCTCACAGGCTTACTCAATCTTTTTCTCCAATCCCATTGCCCACTGTGCCAACGTGCAACTTCCCAAGAATTCTGTCAGAACTGCACCAGACAACTGCAAAAATGTCAACGTAAAGACCCTCTTTCTCTATGGCAAGAGCCAATACCAGTATTTGGCTGGGGGGAGTATGGTGGCCCCGTGAAACGGGCGATCGCAGCCATGAAATACGAAAATCAACCCCAAATAGCTCGTCCTTTGGGTCAATGGTTAGGAGAAGCATGGTTATTAAATTCACCGAGGCAAGATAGCCAGCCTGTGGTAGTTCCGATTCCAATGCACCCTAGCAAGCAAAAGCAACGTCAATACAATCAGGCCGCACTGATAGCACAAAGCTTCTGCGAAATAACTGGATTAAAATTGAAACTAAACGGTTTAGCAAGAGTGCGAGAAACTGAAGCGCAATTTGGTTTATCGGCATCTAAACGAGAAAAAAACTTGGCTGAAGCTTTTACTATTGGACAAGAATTTCGCCATCGTCCCCCAAATGTCCCAGTGCTGTTAGTGGACGATATTTATACTACTGGTGCTACTGCCAGGTCTGCTGTGCAAACACTTCGTCAGCATGGAATTGTGGTCTTAGGATTAGTAGCAGTAGCCACTGCCGTCAAAGATGGATAAATCAAGAATTAATGGGCAAGCTTTGACAGATAATTGTATAAATTGACCAAATTACCCTATTTTTGTGGAAAAATTGCTTTAAATGTATGAATAAAGTTTTTGCGGTGGGTTTAAAACAACTCATCATCATTCCTGCCACCTTGCTAGTAATAGGCATCAGTACAAGTACAGGCTTTGCTCAAAATAAATTGTATAGTCCAATTCCTTTATCTAACAGTACTGAACTTGGCGATAGCCTTTCAGACAAAGACATTCCCACAGGTCAAGGTGGGTTTGCCCGTGATTACACAGTGAAGTTGGAAAAGGGCGATAATTTAGCAGTTGACCTGTCATCTGAAAACTTTGACAGCATCATCACACTACTAGCACCTGATGGATCGACTCTGGCAGAAAATGATGATGGACCTGATGGTAGTAGCAATTCCCTACTATTTACCCGCATCGTCGAGACAGGAACCTATGTTATTCGTGTCCGATCTTTTGGGGAAACTGGGGTTGGGGCTTTTAAACTCAAAGTGACAAAGCTGCAACCGATTAAATGAAGTGGGCATTGGGCATTGGGCATTGGGCATTGCTCAGTAGTTATTCTCCCTCATCCCCTTGATTCCCCACCCCCCCATATCTTAAAAAACGGTCAATACACAGAGAAATAGGGCTTCAGTCCACTCAACGACTGCGCCGTAGGTATCTCCAGTGTGTCCGCCTAATTTGTGGTTAAACCAGGCACCAGTTAGAGTGGCGATCGCACTTCCAGCAAGTATCATTGCTAGTGCGAGATATAGTTGCTGTTTATCTATCAGCAAAAGTAAACCACTTAAACCAAACATTAACAATAATCCCGGCAACAAATCTCTATAAGAACGAATGGCTTGTTTGTGAAATGCGCCTTTGCCAGTTGGTTTTAGGTAAGGGTATCGCGCGATCGCTAGTTGTTGTCCCCAGCGTCCCCAGCCACAGGCAGCCATTAACAACAACCAACGGTTTTCTGATATATCAGTCAACGCAGTTATTTTTAGTAGCACTAAGGCGATCGCTGCCATTGCTCCAAAAGCACCTGTGGCACTATCTGCCATCACCTCTAGCCGCCGATCTGGATCGCCCACTGCCAAACCATCGGCTGTGTCCATTACCCCATCTAGGTGCAGTCCTCCAGTTATGGCAATCCAAATACTTATTACTAAAGCACTACGAGTTAACACGGGCATACCCATATAATCCATCCCCGTATCCAGTAACCCTAAAATTCCCCCAATTATCAACCCTACAAGCGAAGCAAGATGCGCCACTCCCCGAAAGTCCAAACCGTGCAAATACGGTAGCGGAATACTAGTGTAAAATATAATACTAGCTGCCAGCTTTAACAGCAGCTTTTTCCACCACTGTTGCTGTTTCGTCATCTGAATTACATTAAATTTGGTAAATTGCTGGATAATAGTTCTAATTCCGGTACAACCTAGATGAGCGGACTTTAAAGCTTTAGATAAGATTTACTTCATATTAGAAATTCTCACTGAAAACTTTGTTATGCTGAGTCTAAGTGGTAAATTAATATATCTAGAGTATTTTTTATACAAAGCCATATGATTTAGGAAATTACAATTTCATCAGCGATCAAAATTTGGGTTTTGCATTCCTTAAATAAAAACTTACTTCAGATTATTAGACAATCGCCCTACAAAATTGATATTTTTTAGATGTAGGGAGTCACCAAGCTGTTAGATTGACTTTCTAGCAGTGTTGTAACTCTCCGTAGCTCTAATCCTATTTCTCTATGAGTCATCATCTACCCGACACCAGGATACCAGCTCCGTGCATTATTAACACGGGCATCATTGTGAATAAGCTCGATATACGGCGATTGCTGACAGATTTAGGTCGAGTCCACTACATCTACACCCAAGAAGATAAGGTACTGAGCGAGGGTGAAGGGGATGTGATGGAAGTTTTTGCTAATCCGCAAAGGTCTACCTTAGTGGCTAACCACGCGCTATATCTGAATCTTTGTAGTTTTGATTACTTGGAACTAAAACAGTCGTCGCAACAAGAAACCTACTTCGATTTGATGCAAGAAGGAGTGTGTCTGCGGTTGATTCCCTGCTCAACCCCTTTACAAGAGCGACGAGAGCGAAACTTCAATGTCAGTGCTATAGAAGCGATGATGGAGCAGGTACTCTCAGCCAGATGGGATGCAGAAATTGACGATGACTGTTCTGATTCTTTCTAAATAACAATTATTACAATATATACTGATAAAGTTGGTAACTAGGTTAGTAATGAGTACTTAAGTGTTCACTAAAACTTAATGACCAGTTTTTATGTTTTTCCATAATTTAGCCAAATAATATAGCGTTTCCTAATCAGATGACGTACATCATAGCCCCCTGATCGCTTGGGGGTTGGGGGTTGGGGGTGGGGAACTTGAGTACCTCACTCAACTGAGAACCGCTATATTAATTCTGCCCTAATACCATTTGGTTTTATGGCTGCTAGTTATGGATTTCTGAAACTCTTTATGGATTAGCGTTTCACAATCCAAAATCGTTCGGCTGAACGCTCACGACAAGTCTAAAATCCCAAATGGCATGAGTGCGAATTTTTCCTTTGAGTGTCTTGCTTGCTGTAGTCGGACAAAAGCTAGAGCCGGAGTGTTTTTCACCCCTCACGGTGTTGTAGAAACCCCCAGATTTATGCCAGTCGGAACGCTGGCAAATGTCAAAACTGTCACCCCAGCCCAGCTACGAGATACTGGAGCGCAAATGATCTTATCCAATACTTATCATCTTCACCTACAACCAGGAGAAGCGATCGTGGCTGGAGGTGGCGGGTTGCACAAATTTATGGGTTGGAACGGGCCGATGCTCACAGATTCGGGTGGGTTTCAGGTGTTCAGCTTAAGCGAGATGCGAAAAATTACTGAAGAAGGTGTAATTTTTAGATCACCTCATGATGGACAAATTATTAATTTAACACCGGAGCGTTCCATTGAAATTCAAAATATTTTAGGGGCAGATGTGATCATGGCGTTTGATGAGTGTCCGCCCTACCCAGCGACTCGCCAAGAGGTAGAAACTGCAACTGAGCGCACTTATCGTTGGTTAGAACGCTGCATAATGGCTCATAAAAGCAGTGAGCAAGCGTTGTTTGGGATTGTGCAGGGAGGCGTGTATTTAGATTTGCGTTGCCGTGCGGCGGAAGCTTTGGCTAAGTTGGATTTGCCTGGATATGCCATTGGTGGCGTGAGTGTGGGAGAACCGCCAGAATTGATGGCTGAGATTGTAAAAGTCACAGCACCGCTTCTACCCCCCGAAAAGCCGCGTTACTTGATGGGTGTGGGTACTTATCGGGAAATGGCGATCGCCATCGCATCTGGTATAGATTTATTTGATTGCGTAATTCCCACCCGCTGGGCTAGACATGGGACGGCAATAGTCCAGGGCGATCGCTGGAATTTAAAAAATGCTAAGTTTCGTGAAGATTTTGCGCCATTAGATGAAACTTGTCCTTGCTACACTTGTCAAAATTTTAGCCGTGCTTATGTATCTCATTTAGTGCGATCGCAAGAAATTTTAGCTTATACCTTGTTAAGCATTCACAACATTACCGAACTAATTGGGTTTACGCAAAAAATTAGAGAAGCAATATTAAATGATCGCTTCACCACAGACTTTGGTCACTGGCTCAACGAAGAAAGTGCTGAGTTGTGAGTTGAGAGTGCTGAGTATAAGAATGATTGTAGGAAAAAAGCAAGATTTATCTCTACTACTCAGGACTCAGCACTCATAACTCAGCACTCGCAACTGACCAATCCATGTTAAGATACTTCTCAATTATGAACGCTGTGTTAGATAGGTGGATTTAAACAAACATGGAAGCAGCACTTTTATTAGCAAAACTGCCTGAAGCTTACCAAATCTTTGACCCATTGGTGGACGTTCTCCCAGTTATTCCTGTATTCTTCTTGTTGCTTGCTTTCGTTTGGCAAGCAGCCGTAGGATTTAGGTAAGTTAATCTATTTTTCAATTTATAGGACAGGTGTCATACCTGTTCTATTTTTTTGTGCCGTCATCTTTGATAAAATTAATATTTATTAATATTTTGTAATGAATTAATATAATAAGTAAGATGTGAATCAAGCCATGTCAATATGAAGCCTTGAAAGTCAAGGAGGAATCAGCTATGGGTAATATCAAATTTGTTAAAGAAAATAAAGAAGTAGTAGTGGCAGATGGTGCCAATCTCCGGCTCAAGGCGATGCAAAATGGTATTGATATATATAAATTAATTGGCAAGATGACGAATTGCGGTGGTAATGGTCAATGTGGCACTTGCATTGTCGAGATAGTCGAAGGACTAGAAAATCTTTCCCCCCGCACAGATGTAGAAAACCGGAAATTCCAGAAAAAGCCGGAAAATTACCGCCTTGCCTGTCAAACTTTAGTGAATGGCTCAGTCAGTGTAGTCACAAAACCTTAAGTTTTAAAATCTGCTATTGTTTCAATTTGTATCTAGTAGTCTAAATAGTTGCCGAAATTGAGTTTCCTAATTTTGAATTGGTACAACTATGTCGTTAATGATGCTATCCTAATTTTGTTGACTGGAAATTTAAGAGAGGCTTTCTTGCCATGCAAGTTAATGACCTGGGGTTTGTGGCGACCATTCTGTTCGTGCTAGTTCCCACTGTGTTTTTACTAATTCTGTACATCCAAACTAATAGCCGCGAAGGTGGAAAAGATAGTTAAGAATTTGTGTATCAAATAAAAAACCCCTACACCATTTAGTTTAGGGGTTTTTATTTATCAAACGCTAACTCTATTTTGACTTTAAGCGATCGTCCGCGCCAACAATACTGGACAAGTGGCATTGACTCGAACATAGTCAGACAAAGAAGAGCCGATGAGTCGGTCTATATCAACAAAACTCTTAGCGATCGATGGACGACGATCTGGAGAACCGAGCAATAATAAGTCTATATTCAACTCTTCTGCTAATCGACAAATTTCTTCACCGGGTTTCCCACTACTGACATAAGAACGAGATTGGATGCCCTGTCTTTCTGCTTCTGCAACTGCGGCTGCTAAAACTGGATTTTTGTCTGAATTCGCTTCGGTTATTTCCGATATTTTACCGCCCAAATTTGTAGTAACGCTTGCCAAAATTAATTGGCCGCCCTGAATATCTCGTAGTAAAAATAGCGCCAACTTCAAACAATTTTTTGCTGCCTCAGAGTTGTCTAGTGCGACCATAATGCGCTTAATTTTTTTGACATAAATATCATCTTTTACCAGCAACATGGGGCGAGAAGATAGTTGGAAAACATACTGACTAACTGAGTTCGATAAAATCGATTGCAGCCGCTTTAGTCCTCGTGAACCCATAATAATCAAGTCAGCGTCGATCTCATCAGCTACTTGGCAAACTAAATCTTTGGGGTCGCCTTCACGCAAAATTGAAGAAACCTGGCTAGGATCTAAATTCAAAGTTTGAATGGCATTAGCCAGAATTTTGCCCCCATCTTCCCATTTAGCTGTCATGGTAGCAGCGGTGCTTTGTGCAGGAACAACATGCAGAACTGTAACTTTTGCAGATTGGATTGAAGGGATTTCTTTCAGGGTTTTGAGCATTTCTTCCGCGTGTCCCAATCCCGATACAGTCAGCAATATTTTGCTTATCATCTTACGTAATTGTTGTTAAGTTTACTTTAGTTTTCGCTGTTATTACTTGTCTTATGTCGGATTTTCACCGCCTTGCTCGATAACCTAGTTCAGTAGGTTGGCACAAATAAACTTTGTCTTTTAGTATTTAACACTCAAACAAATGACAAAGTACAAAAGGCTAAATAAATGTTTAAGTTTGTTTGCGCCTAGATAAATAAATTCTCAACTAGACTTCAATGATTAAGCATACTCTTAATTTAGCCTGATAAATTTAAGAATTTATGATGTTAGTTATCATTTTTAATCTATATTAATTTTTTTTAATTAGAAGATAGTTAAGTATTGCAAAGATATGCCAAAATGGTAGTTAATATAAGACTCTTATTTGCTTTTTGAAGCAGATGCAAGATGGTCTTTGCCCACCATATCCAGGCTTTGGTGGACAAAGCCTACATTACTATCAAAGAGATATTTTCATTAGCTGGTTGTGATCTCTGTTTATGAAGTCTCTCAGGGCTTACGCAAACAATAGCCGAAACTCTTATTTTTGCGTAGGGGCAATTCATGAATTGCCCCTACAGCGTGTGGTTTTGCGTAAGTCCTATCTCTTATAAAAGTCAAAAAATCGGAGATGTTAGCCTCTTTTTCTCCTAAAAAAGATGCTACACCAATAAGGAATCTAAAATGAATTACGAATTATTTAAAACCTGCCATTTCCCTGCACAATGTGCTTGACGGTGGTCAAGGTTTCTAGGCTGATAAATCCTCGGCGATGACCTTTTTGGTTAGACATACCGAGAAACACTGAATCTCCCCGCGAGGGGTTGCGGGAAAAACGCGGGGAAGTGTTCATGTAGGTAGAGGCACTGTTAATTCCTAAGGCAAACTGCCGACTTTCCTGGTAAGATTCAGTCACAATGGAGTCAGCATGACCACTGCTGTATTGATTAATCCAGGCGATCGCAGCCTCTAAGCTATCCACAAGTTTAAAAGCTACTGTCCTAGTTAAATAAGGGTTTCCCCATTCGCCTTCCTTCACCAGCTGCAACTGGGGAAAAGCTTTTACTAATTCTGTATCTCCTTTAATTTCAAAGCCTTTTTCCATCAAGCTGTTCCATAAAACTGCCAAGGAAGATGGTAAGGTTTGACGATGAATCAATACCTTTTCAATGGCATTGACTGGATCTGGTTCGCTCTGATGGCTATCAATAATCATCCAGCGCACCATCTCTAAGCTGGCATTTAGTGACCAGTAGAGGTAACAGTTACCCATCGCTGATTTTAAAACTGGGCAAGTTGATTGTCGTACTACCTGCTGTACCAAGCTAGAACGTCCGTAGGGAATCACTAGATTCACATACTGATCTTGGGTGACTAAATCCCGAATCGAAGCACCATGTTCAGCTGTGATCAGTTCTACACAGCCCGGAGGTAGACCAACTTCGGCGATCGCACTTTGCAGTACCTCAGCGATCACCGCGTTGGAATGGCTAGCTTCAGTACTGCCTTTGAGAATAATACTATTGCCAGTTTTGATACAAAGACCTGCTGCGATCGCCCCTAAATCCGGGAACGCTTCATAAATAAATCCAATCACTCCCAAGGGCATTAACTGGGTGTAACTCTGAGAATCTTCCAGTTGATAATCAGCGTTCCTGACGCGCCGCAGCGGATCTGATAGTTCCCCCAACCGTTGTAGAATGTCAACTGTAATCTCTAGCCTTTTGGGAGTCAGCTTGAGCCAGTCCAATATCAACTCTGGCACTGCCATTTCCCGACTGGCTTCTAAATCCAAGGTGTTAGCTTCTAGAATGTCGTCAAATGAGCGCTCAAGCGCCTGTGCCATCGCCAATACTGCACGACTCCGGTCTACTCCCTTTGTCAGCCCCAACTTTAGGGAAGCTTGATAGGCTCGTTGAGCACTAGTAATCGGTTCGGGGTGATCATCTAAAACTTCAACAGTCATTGAGTTAACGTCTGTAGATAAGCCAGACCATTAGTGCTGGCAAGATAGCCAACAGCACCGCCACCATTGCCCAAGCAATAATGCTGGAACTATTTGCCAATCGTAGTGCTAATGGCAACCATATAATCACTAGCACGAAAATAATGCCAAGTGCTATAGGCAGATAGCTTTCTCCCAACTTGGGATGGACAACATGCCAACTATTTCCCATCCAACGCCAAGCCCGCTTGTACGGATAGGTCGTAGAAAGCTGTTCTAGGACATGACCATTATCTTCCACTACAAAGATTTGCTGACAGCGATCACAACCAAATGCTTCTGTCAGCGTAATCGGAATTAACTGCCCCCGGCGACGACAGGGACAGGGGTATTCGGCATTGAAATCTATTTTTTCGGGTTTTTGAGATTGCACAAGCGTTCTAATAACTTGAGCGTGTTTTTAACAAACTGCGGGAATATGATCCCTTGGTAAATGCCTTGAGGGCTTCTCTGTTTATATACATAGCCAGACCAGGCAAACATCGTCATGATTGCAAACAGTTGATGCAGCCGACTCTAAATATCGTAATTGCCGTAGCAGTACGGGGTTATCTGTTTGTAGTTTTTCCTCGTAGCTGGCAATCTTGCTTAAAAACTTCCTTCTCTTCATCTGTCGCTTTCAAGGTAATGTGGTTGCGTTTTTGGGCATTTCATTGTGCTGACACACCTGGTAAAATTTTAAGCCTACGTGGCAACCACTCCTAAAACGAATCGTTTGGGAAGGCTACACTTATAAACAACAGATACCAGCTAACGTGAGGTTTTCCTTTGGGTTACTATATATTACTACCCAATTATCAAGGCTAGCGCAGAATTACTTCCAATGTTTATTCCTTACAGTTTACCAGCGTTTCCAGAGCGGGAGTTGCCAAAACTATCAGTCAGTGTCTATGACTCTTTCCCAAAATAGATTGTGGCTAGCTTCACTGCTAGAATACGCTTTGCACCTGACAATACTACTATTTAACCACATCCTTTTAGTGTAGTGTAATATACCCTATATAAAAGGAATTGATTACACCTAATAAAGATTGTAGCCAAGCTAATGTACATCTAGACTAGTCTAAAGCTGGGTTTTATATTTCTGAGGAATGTGCATTAAATAAAGTGCAAAACTTGGTTTAAAGACTTTTAAATACGCAGGTTAGCCGTTCCTTAAAAATACTAAACCTCTTAGAATTTTTAACTCTAAGAGGTTTTAGTTGGAAGCGGGCAACGCGATTCGAACGCGCGACATTCACCTTGGCAAGGTGACGCTCTACCACTGAGCCATGCCCGCATTTATTATCTAAATATCAATATCCCAGATTTATCTCTAATTGTCAACCCATTAATTTAGTCATTTGTCCTTTGTTATTCACTAATGACAAATGACAAATGACGTACTAGCCTAGTTCTTCCGACTCCGCAGTTAAATTGCCGACACTGGCACTTTGAAATGAGGCCGGCAAAGACTGACTATTACGAGAATATGGCTCTGCCAGGTTAGAACGCAGTTGCCGCATGAGGCTTGCCATTTCTAGGGCATTCATGGCATAATCCCAGCCATGATTACCTTTGATGCCTGCGCGTTCTAAGGCTTGTTGCATAGTGTCTACTGTCAAAATGCCAAAAATTACTGGCACCCCAGTTTGAAAGCTAGCGGCGGCAATACCTTTAGAAACTTCTGAGGATACGTAATCAAAATGGGGTGTTTGCCCTCGAATGACAGCACCTAGACAAATTACAGCATCATAACGAAGGGAAAGTGCCAACTGGCGAGCTACTAAAGGCACTTCAAAACTTCCCGGTACCCAAACATAGTCTACTTGATTACCGTGGGGGTCGGGGTCTACACCGTGGCGTTTCAAACAATCTTGACATCCTTCTAGCAGCTTTCCGGTAACGAGGTCATTGAATCGTCCAATAACCACTGCAAAACGCAAAGGTTCCGTTTGAGTAAAAGTTCCCTCGAAAACTGCCATGACTGCCTCTTACAATACTTCTTGTTAATATACAATTCTTATCTAAATGTAGAGGAGCAGGAAAGCACAGTCAAAATAAAGGAACCTAGAAAAAGAAAAAATATCTTCTTTTTTCCTTTAACCTTTGACCTTGGCTCTTCTGCTCCTCTAGTTCTTATATTATCTGCCTACGACAGAGCGAAGCCGTCGCCTATACAACAAAAAAGTTTAACAAACCAACTAAAAATACCAAACCAATCCAGATGCCAGAGCCAACCCAGAGCAGTTTTTTAGATTCAACCCAATTTTGGGGAGTGGCGTAAGCGACGGGAACGCCCACAACTAGGACAAAAGACAACAGGACTAGACCTATCAAGGCAAATTGGAATATTATGGTCATTTTCGCTTCTCCCAAGCTAGTGAAATAGTGATATGTCTTACACTAACAGTAAGCTGTATAGTGTAGGCTTCTCAGTGACTCCTGCTATTGCATAGGACATTTCCTGAGCTTTAGTTTTATGTCCCCGTGATACCCCACCGGAGACAGTTTTTCCTTATTTTTAAGCTACCAGAAATTGCTACATTTTAGTCAAAAGTCCAGGGTGTAGATTTTAACTCTTGACTCTTGACTCTTGACTCTTGACTTTTGACTATGGATTTAATTCTTTGCCACACAACAGCAGATTTTGACGCATTAGGAGCAGCAGTAGGGTTAACGCGCTTACTACCGGGAAGCAAGATTGTCCTAACTGGCGGCTCTCATCCTCCTGTACGGGATTTTTTAGCGTTGCATCGGGATGAATATTCGCTGATTGAACGGCGTTCGGTGAATTCTGAAAAGATTCGTTCTTTAACTGTGGTGGATACGCAACAGCGCGATCGCTTGGGTAAAGCTGCTGAGTGGTTAGATTTGCCCAATCTAAGAGAGATTATAGTTTATGACCATCACTTAGGACAAGAATCAGATATTTCCGCCACGCGATCGCATATTTCTTCAGTAGGAGCCACTACAACTTTAATCGTCGAGCAATTGCAACAACAGGAAATTTCCCTCACTCCTGCCGAAGCAACTGTGATGGCTTTGGGTATCCACGTTGACACTGGTTCTTTGACCTTTGAACAGTCTACACCACGGGATGCCTTGGCTTTGGCTTGGTTGATGCAACAAGGTGCCAGTTTATCAGTAATTTCTACCTACCGTGACCCTGGCTTGTCTTTGCAATTACAGCAGTTATTAACTGAGGCGCTGGAAAATTTAGAATATCTCCGTCTACATGGATATACGGTTGCTTGGGTAACACTAAAAACCGAGTGTTTTGTACCAGGGTTATCAAGTTTAGCCTCTCAACTCGTCGAATTAACTGAAATTGATGCCATACTGTTGGCTAATGAGTATCATTTGGGTAAAGGGGATTCAGGCTTAAGTATAATTGGGCGATCGCAAATTCCCAAGACAAATCTTAACTTATTATTTCAACTACTAGGTGGTGGCGGTCATTCACAAGCCGCATCGCTGAATCTACATAAAGTAGATTCACAGGCAATATTAAAACAACTCCTTGATGGGGTCAAAGCGCAAATTCCCCATCCCCCCACTGCTAGGGATTTGATGTCCTCTCCTGTCCGCACTATTCTGCCTGAAACCACAATTGCCGAAGCACAGCGCATTTTATTGCGGTATGGACACTCTGGTTTATCTGTAGTCGATGCCCAAGGGCAGATGGTAGGTATTATTTCGCGGCGGGATATTGATATCGCCTTGCGCCACGGATTTGGTCATGCGCCAGTCAAAGGCTATATGACTACGAATCTTAAAACGATTACACCAGATACGACACTGCCACAAATTGAGGCGCTGATGGTCACATATGATATCGGGCGCTTACCCGTATTGGAGAATGGACAGTTAGTTGGTATTGTCAGTCGTACTGATGTATTGAGAGAATTACATCAAAACAGTGCTGTTAGCGGTAGCGGGGCGTTTAGCCCGTTCCAAGTGCTGAGTCCTGAGTCTCAATCATCATTCAGAAATCAGCACTTAGGACTCAGCTTTGAGTTGCAAAATAAACTTGCTCCCCAACTGTGGCAATTACTCACCAAAGCATCAGCAGAGGCAGAAAAACGGGGTTGGCATCTTTATCTAGTCGGGGGTGCGGTGCGGGACTTGCTATTAGCCCAAGCAGCAGATACCTTAATGATTAAAGATATTGACCTTGTAGTTGATGGCTTTCACAAATCAGCAGATGTTGGTGCTGGTGTGGAACTAGCAAAGGCACTCCAGCAACTTTACCCTGCGGCTCGCTTAGAAATCCACGGAGCTTTTCAAACTGCTGCTTTGTTGTGGCACAAAGACCCAGAATTAGATTGTCTATGGGTGGATATTGCCACCGCTAGAACGGAATTTTATCCTTACCCAGCAGCGAATCCAGAAGTTGAGGCGAGTTCCATTCGTCAAGATTTGTATCGCCGAGATTTTACCATCAACGCCCTCGCCTTGCGGCTTACTTCCCACGGTGCTGGCGAGTTACTCGATTTCTTTGGCGGTTTACTCGATTTACAAGCCAAGCAAATTCGAGTTTTACACGCCAATAGCTTTATTGAAGACCCCACGCGGATTTATCGTGGCGTGCGCTTTGCTGTGCGCTTCGGATTTCAGATTGAACCGCAAACTGAAGAGTTTATCCGCTATGCCATCAACAGTGGTGTTTACGATCGCACTGCTCAAGAGAATAGCAGAACTCCAGCCTTGCAAACTCGACTTAAAACAGAATTAAAGCACATCCTAGAAGCGCCCTACTGGAAATCGGCTTTGCAGTTACTCGATAACTTAGGGGCATTGCAGTGCATCCATCCTACCCTGAAGCTAGATGTAGAACTTCTGCGGCAATTACGTTTGCTGGAACGCTGTTTGCGGCGATTTGATGCCGAACAAACCCTGATTCACTGGCAAACGCGCTTAGAAGCGTTAATCGCCCATCTAGCACCACAATATCGGGCGAAAGTAGCACAAAATCTCCAATTACAGGAAGATAGCATCGCTAGGTTGAAGAACTTAGCCCAAAGTTTTACTCAGGTGATGGAATCCTTACCTACTTTCCAACATCCTAGTCAAGTGGTGCAGTTGTTGCGACAATATGATTTACCAATGCTGATTTTAATCGCCGTGCAAAGTCCGCGAGAGATTAGACATCAAATTTGGAAATATTTAACTGTTTGGGCTAATGTGCAGCCGCTTTTGAATGGCAATGATTTAAAGAAACTTGGTTACAAACCAGGGCCACAGTATCGGCAAATATTAGATGATCTACTTGCTGCTACCTTGGATGGAGTGATTAAAGATAGACTTGATGCTGAGGAGTTTTTAGCACAACACTATCTTAAATGAATTAGTGAAGCGATCGTTGATGTATTTGTGGAGTGTTCAACAACATATTATAAATTCACGTTTCATCATCGGGCAGATCATTTTCATCAGGTTTGATAACTTGTATAACCTGTCGAACTATCTTTGGGTGTAGTACTTTTCCAGAATGAAAAGGAATGACAACCCTGATATTTTCTAGGCGATAGACTCTGTGACTGCCTTTACTTCTAATTTGGATAAAGCCAGCATCCAATAATAGTTTTTCCGCTTCCTTGGCATTTAGGCGCGGTAGTTTAGGCAACTTTAACCTCCAAAATCATAGTCAGGATTTCCTTCTTTAAAAGTTCCTGTTTCTCTGACTCTGATAGAGTTTCTAGGTAGACTTCAACAGCTTCTTTGATATTTGAGCTTACTTCTTCCAAGGAATCACCTTGACTTTGACAGCCGGGAAGTTCTGGAGAATAAGCGTAATAGCCATCTTCATCTTTTTCGATAATAATGTTTACTTTGTAAAACATAAAATAATCAACTATCTGATGATAATTCAATCTTAACATTATTCTTAAAATAGAAATAGTACTATATTTCTTGACGCTTTATAAAACAGGCGATCGCGTAGCCCGTCGTAGACATCGCCTATTTTTATGGTAAAGGTAAATAAACTATTCGGTCTTGATATTGATCTTCTTCTGAAGCCAAAGCAGTTATTATTAATTCTTCTATATTTTCACCAATACTCAAATTTGGATTGAGGATAAAAATTCCTGGGATATGACGTTTAACAGCGATATGATCAGCTAAATGTACTGGCATGGAAGTTCGGTTATTTGTCACTAATATAAAATTATTATCCTCACACCAACATAGAATTTCTGGATCGAGTGTACTTTTTGATGGCGTTTCTGACTCTCCTACTACCTTGATAATAATATCAGGTTCTCTTAGCCTAATTTAATTTGGATAGATAGGATTGACATTTTCATCAATCAGATATTTCAGCGTCATGCTTGCTTTTTGGCTTGTCTTTCAGTTCGGAGTTGGTGCAGTTTATCCGACACTGGTGGGGGATTAAGTCGCTATTGTTAGCGTCTCTGAAATCGATCTGCTGAAGAACAATAATTATCGAGAATTATTGGAATGTCACGATATGTGTTAGCCCAGATCGGTGTAGCTCTCGTTTGTGTAACCGTAAACTCCACGAATTCTATTCGCCAAGACTAAAGTCGCACATCGCCAACCCAAATCTCTAGCTCTACAATAGAAGCCGCAAAGCATACAGGCAAGTTATAATTCTTTTGCGGAGCAACGTAACAAATATTTATGAGTAACCCCCTTGTGCAAGCCTTTTTCGTCGGCAGAGCAGTAGCTGAAGTAGTTAATGAGCGTTTAGAGGTCGCCTTGACCGATGCTTTGAGTGAACTGGGCAAATTTGATGCGGAAGCTAGAGAGCAGTTGCACCAGTTTACAGAAGAAGTCCTAGAGCGCGCAAATCGGGCAGCAGAAGCAGCTAATGCTAATCAAACTACCACAGGCGTTAGGCAACCCAGTTCAGAGACAGGCGACTTGCAAGCAGACATTGATGAATTGCGAGCCGAAATTGCTCTGTTGCGAACAGAATTGCAACATTATCGCAGAGCATCTGCATAAATTTAGTCATTAGTCATTAGTCAAAAATTATACGCAAATGACAAATGACAAAGGACACTTAAGAAAAAACAGTTTAGGAATCAGAGTGTCTTTTCTTTCAGGAGATTCGGTTGCAAACCAACGGTACACAAAGCATATGGAACAAGGTTATTCAGAAAAGGCATACCGTTGGAATCGGGAAAACTACTCTAGCAGACGGCGTTTTGTGGATATCTGGTCTTTTGTCTTGACCTTATTATTCAAACTTTGGCTATACAACAAATCTTGGAGTTATCCGGGTGGTGTGACTGAGGCAAAGCAAGCTACAAAACGCAAAACCCAAGCGGTTTGGATTCGCAATACCCTACTAGATTTAGGGCCAACCTTCATCAAAGTTGGGCAATTGTTTTCTACCCGTGCTGATATATTCCCTGGTGAATACGTAGAAGAACTAGCGAAGTTACAAGACAAAGTACCGGCATTTAGCTATGAGCAAGTAGAAGCGACCATTGAGAAAGAACTAGGCAAGAAAATTCCTGAACTATTTCATAACTTTGAACCTATTCCCTTAGCTGCTGCTAGCTTGGGGCAAGTACACAAAGCTGTGCTGTATACTGGGGAATCGGTTGTAGTCAAGGTACAACGTCCTGGACTCAAGAAGTTATTTGAAATAGATTTACAAATTCTCAAGGGAATTACTCGCTACTTTCAAAACCATCCTAAATGGGGAAAAGGGCGAGATTGGTCAGGTATTTACGAAGAGTGTTGTCGCATTCTTTGGGAAGAGATTGATTATATAAACGAAGGTCGCAACGCCGATACTTTTCGCCGGAACTTTCGCGGCTACGATTGGGTAAACGTCCCAAGAATATACTGGCGTTACGCCACTTCCAGAGTACTAACTTTGGAATATCTCCCTGGAATTAAAATTAGCCAATACGAGGCTATAGAAGCAGCTGGTTTAGATCGAAAAGCGATCGCTCGTCAAAGCGCTCAAGCCTACTTACATCAGTTGCTCAATAGTGGCTTTTTCCACGCCGACCCTCATCCAGGCAATATTGCCATTAGTGCAAATGGGTCTTTAATATTCTACGATTTCGGCATGATGGGGCGGATTAAAGCCAACGTCCGCGAAGGATTAATGCAAACACTGTTTGGGATTGCCCAAAAAGACGGCGAGCGCGTTGTTCAGTCACTCATTGATTTAGGCGCGATCGCCCCAACGGATGACATGGGACCAGTGCGGCGTTCCATCCAGTATATGCTCGACCATTTCATGGATAAGCCTTTTGAAAAGCAATCCGTGGCGGCAATCAGTGACGATCTTTACGAATTAGCTTATAATCAGCCATTTAGATTTCCAGCAACCTTTACTTTTGTGATGCGAGCCTTTTCTACTCTAGAGGGGGTAGGCAGAGGCTTAGATCCAGAGTTTAACTTTATGGAAGTTGCCAAACCCTATGCAATGCAACTTATGACCGATATGAATGGTTCTGAGGGGAATAGCTTTCTTAACGAATTGAGTCGTCAAGCAGCTCAAGTAAGTAGTACTGCCTTTGGTCTACCACGTAGGTTAGAAGATACGCTAGAGAAGCTAGAACGGGGAGATATGCGTCTGCGCGTTCGGTCTATCGAAACCGAACGTCTGCTCCGACGACAAAGCAGTATTCAGCTTTCAATAAGTTATGCTCTGTTAATTAGCGGCTTCACACTTTCAGCTACTATCTTAGTGGTTAGCAATCATGCATGGTGGGCGTTAGTCCCTGCTTTAATTGCAGCAGGGATTTCAGTGATCCTGATTCGACTACTTTTACGCCTCGACCGTTATGATCGGATGTATTAATTGTTGCAAAAAAAATTATGAAACTTAATTTCACGGGTTTTAGCGATCCGGGACTTATTCGTTCTAATAATCAGGATACTTACTATATCGATCCAGAAGGGCGATTTTTCGTGGTTGCCGATGGCATGGGTGGTCATGCGGGAGGTGAGGAAGCAAGTCGCATTGCTACTAAAGAAATTCAAGCTTATTTGGTGGCAAATTGGCAATCTTCAAAGTCTTCTCAAGAATTGCTAGAGCAAGCTTTGTGGGATGCCAATAAGGCGATTTTGCAGGATCAGCAAAATCATCCCGAACGCGCTGACATGGGTACAACTGTTGTAGCGGTAATTTTCCGCTCCCCAGAATCACCTTGGTGCGCTCATGTTGGCGATTCGCGGCTATATCGCTTCCGAGAGTCGCAATTAGAACAGGTAACGGAAGACCATACTTGGGTAGCACGGGCAATCAAAATAGGTGACATCACCCTAGATGAAGCCCGATTACATCCTTTTCGTCATGTATTATCGCGCTGTTTAGGGCGTGAAGACTTGCATCAGATTGACGTGCAACCACTAGATGTAAGAACTGGCGATCGCTTACTGCTATGTAGTGATGGTCTTACAGAAGAACTTGTCTCACAGAAGATTGCTAGCTGCCTCCAAGACACTCCTTATGTCGATAAAGCTGCCATCTCTCTAGTTGAGGCTGCCAAAGAGCAAGGAGGTCACGATAACATCACAGTTGTTATTGTTTCACTCGAAGAAAATAGTCATTAGTCATCGGTCATTGAACAAATGACTAATCCAGTAGATATACTCAGCAATTTGTTCAGCCTGAGCATTTTTTCTTTTTACAATTTGATACAAATAATTTTAACCTCTGAAGTAACTTAACGAGGCTAAATTTGCATAACAGATTGACATCTTGCACATAATGAGATGAAACGCCTATAATTCACGTTTATTGCCATTCATTCCCCAACCTCCTTAAAATCTCTAACCTCCAAATCTTCCTCCCTAGTGGGGAAGACGGCATCTGAGTTTTCCTTAAAATAGTCAAACTATCAAGGGTTAAGGATAGCACCTGCTCTTCTCCCGAAAAGAGAGTTATGCAGAGCAGCAAGGAGTAAACAAGGTAGCTGTATCTAGCTGAGGCCAAATCAAGCCTCTTTTCCGAAATATGGCTCGGACAACTTGGGTGATATATCAGTGGGATTAGGTGCAGGTTATCATAGCAAAAAATATCCACATTTAGGATGTAGGCAAGTCTGTCAAACAATTGTTATCTTCCTTAATACGGAAGAGAAAATTCAGGACAGATACAAGTCCAAGTATTATCCCATTTGGACTTCTGTGAGCATATCACTTTTACGCATTGTTTTTTCGGAGTTAACTTATGAATCAACCAATGAAACTATCCTTGGAACAGCAATTCAGCATTTGTTCATTTTCGACTCAAGTACAGCACATGAGCCACGACCAAGCCAAAGACTTCTTGGTTAAACTCTATGAGCAAATGGTAGTCCGCGAGGCAACTTATCAAGAGCTTCTTAAGCACCAGTGGGGCTTAGATTCCGGTTCCACTATGGCATAGAGTCGTTCTAATGTCGCAGTGGGCGACCTCCTTCTCTTGCTTGGTTCCAAGGAGGAAAAGAGCTGGGGATGTCGGGGCGTCAACTTCGATAAGCAATTCCACAAGGTTGGCAAAAAAGTTCAATTCACGAAATAAATTAATGATGAGTAAACTTTCCGATGGCACATATGATGGAGTTTAGACTTACTTTAGCTTTACAGAACAAATTTACTGTGTGCTTTAGCCAAACTTCTTCTTGTTTCGTCTAGATTTGTGAGAATCACACCTGCGTAAATTTATAATTCCCCAAAATATGTACCCGCTAAAGATTTACACAGAATTTAGATAGCCTAACTTTTACATTTACTGCTTTGACTCTTTATACATATAACTAGAAATTACAACTTGATATATATTTTGTTTATAAAAATTTACATTTATTGAGTTAATACTCTTAAATATATTACAAAAAATGTATGTAGCATTAAGAAATCATCCCTAGCTGGAAAGGTCATATGGAGAATCTGTATCAATCCCTTCCAGTTTTGCCAGAATTTGAGGCTTAATCTTCTCGTACTCGCTTTTGAGTAAGCTTTTACTAACTTGGGGATCAGCAGAAGACATTGAGGTGTTGCTCATGTTAACCCACTCTTGCAGTCGTTGGTGTTGGGCAAAAGCAACGCTGGAATGTAGAATATGGGTACAGTGACTTGGTGTTTCTCGTGAAAAGAACAACAGAGGGTAGTAATCCGTGTGCTGTAATAAGCGAGCCATTTCTTGACCAAGACTGGTTTTGAGATCAAGGTAGTAAGGTAACCATTTAGCTCCATATTTGCGGTTGTAGATGACAGTAATCCACAGCAGCATAGGATGAGGAACAGAGATGAAAAGAAATTGATTATACCGGGTGCAAACTAAGCGCTTTTGAATTTCTTGTTGTGGTAGCATTACCCACAGAGCTGGTAAAACTTCCCCATTTGTATGGATAGACTGGGGAAATACAATATCGGCAATTGGTTTATTTTGGGGCCAACAAACAGCGCGAGCGATTTCATCGTTTGACCAAGATCCTCGCACATCAGCTTTCGTCTTTTGTTTAAGCTCAGTGCTAACTGTAGTCGCAGGAACTAGTGCATGGCTGTTTTGCTTAACGTTACGTATATGCTCAGGCTGTTCTAAAGATACTAAAATGCTAAGGATTTCACTGATACTTTGGGGGCGATCGCGTGGTACTTTAGCTAGACAACTCATCACCAAATTTTCAATTTCTTTTGGTAGTTCTAATCCAGGCGCAACCTCAGCAAAAGAACGTGGTTTTTGATAGTGATGTGTTTTATACCATGCTCCAAAAGAGTGAGTTGATGCTACCAGTGGCATTTTCCCTGTAAGCATCTCAAACATCATAATGCCCAAGCTATAAATATCAGCACGGTTGTCTAATTCTTTACCCTCCATCTGTTCAGGAGAAGAATAAGCCAATGTCCCCAAATAAAATTTTGTATGGTCGCCATCTGACTGTAATAACTTAGCAATACCAAAATCTAGAACCTTGACCAATTCTCCAAAACTGGAATCTTGAATCACCAGTATATTGCTTGGCTTGACATCTCGATGGATAATTGGGCAAATTGTACCCTCAACTAGGATGCCATCATGAGCGCACTGTAACCCCAGGCTAAGTTGACGCGCCATACTGAGGAATCTTGGTAAAGGCAATCGTTGCTTGCGAATAATAGTGTTCAGGCTTTGTCCTTGAAGGTATTCCATGACGTAGAACGGGGTGTTGTTCTCATCTACGCCATAGTCCATCACTCGGACAATGTGGATACTTTTTTGGCCTAGTAAAGCACAGGTTTTCGCTTCTCGCTCAAAGCGGTCTTGTAATCGCATCTTTTCATTTTGGATTGATAGAGCGAGAAACTTAACGGCAACAGGTACACCTCCCAACAAAATATCCTTAGCACGATAAACGCGACCCATTGCTCCAGTACCGATTAACTCCTGAAGTTGGTAGCGTTTGCTGAGTAAGCGACCAATGTTAGGGTCTGACATAGAAAATTCGATTCCAAAAGCAGGTTATAAGTGTTTGGGAGGAAAAAGGCATTTAATTATGATGTAGTTTTAGTTTGCCCAATTTTGACTAAATAAATAACTCTAGGATATGCCCAAAACCGATATTAGGGAAAACCGCACTCACCACAGAGTTCACAGAACTCTGTGGTGAGTACGGAGTTTTGAATATAAATAAAGTTGTGATTGTCTAATGAACATTCAAGTTACATAAAATCAGGGCTATTTCATTCTCATCTAGCCCGCCTCAGAATCAATTCTGAGTCTAAGAGGATGAATCAACAAGTCCTCTTCTTGGTAGCAAATACTTTGAGATCCCCCTCAATCCACGCCACGTGCTTCTCCTTGCCGGAGACGCTGCGCGTAGCTTGCTTCCCCGAAGGGGTACAAGTCGGGAAACCGCAAGGGCGCAGTGGCTCCCCTTAAAGAAGGGGGACTTTGAGAGAGGTTGCCCCCCTTTTTTAAGGGGAGCCAGCGCGGTCTTCTCCCTTCTCTACGAGACGCTACCTACGGGTAGCTTGCTTCTTTGCAGGAGTACGCGGACACGGCTTAACTGCGCTATCGCCGGAAGCCAGCACTCAGACTTCTCTCTTTGTCATTCGTCATTTGTCATTAGTGGTTTTTCACAGATCATTTAGAACTGCTATAGTACTAATTGGAAGTTTTTCGTTTTTTCTGTAAGTTATAAGAAATGTGAAAAGCTGATTTATTACCCATCACATAGTATTGAATTCGACGTTCAATAATCTTGTTAATCTGGAAAACAAAATAATAAAAAAAGTAGAGATTTCTTACCATTTCTGTCAAGGCTGTTAAGCATTTTCCTTGCTTTAGAGGCTCTACAACTTTGTAGTAAGCTAGATTTTTTTGGTAAACTGCAAGATTATTAGATAGGGCACGCACTAAAGCTGGATTTTTTTTCACAGCCTCTTCTTGCATAAAAGAATTAGTAGCTTTGCAATATTGATTGATGCGTGGCAATGAGCTTTGATTTACAAGAGAGCCGGGGCGGGAGCGGTAGAAATAATAGGGTTTTGGCTCAATGAAAAAGCGAGCTCCTTTGATTAAGCATTTCATATCAAGCCAAAAATCTTGCCCCATCCTGATGGCTTCATCGTACTCAATGCCGTGCTTAACCAGAAATTCTCGTTTGAATAGAGGTTTGCTTAAACCAAGATGTAACCCTGGTTGTCCAAAAACATCAGTTTCAACGAAATAAACAATATCAATTTGGCGAATTTTATCTATACGTTCTCCACTTTCTTTAATTAATGTACTCCAAGGAGATGTTTCACCATCGTTGATTAAATAAAGATCGTCAGCAATCATGTCTGCATCTCTTTCATTCGCCAATGATACAAGCTTTTCCAATCTTTCTGGAGCATACCAATCATCTGAATCAAGTACAGCAATCCATTCTCCTTGGGCTACTCTGAGGGCACGATTACGCGCAGCAGCCGCTCCAAGATTTTGTTGATTAACTATCACTTTTAGACGCTGGTCAGTAAAACTTTTAGCGACTTCTACAGTTTTGTCACTTGAACCATCATCGACGATGATAACTTCAATATCATTGAGGGTTTGCTCTAAGGCGGACTCTATTGCTCTTCCAATATAAGCCTCAGTATTATAAGCAGGAATAATGATAGATACTTTAAGGCTCACAAAACTGATCTCCTGACTACACCGTTAGTTAAAAATACTGGCGATAAATTGATAATTTCTTTTTTACTATACAACTAAGTAGGTTAATGAGAATAACTATGATTTGTTAAGGTTGGGTGAACTAGTACACTGCGATGAGTCTGTCACTGTAGAGAGAAGTCGAAGGGTTGGTTTGTGCCGAGCAGCTAGCATCGGGTTAAGAAATTTATAGCAACTGACTTAGAAAACAAGTAATTTACATTCTTTAGTATAGTTTTGTTTGTACCTACTTATTGACTGCCTTTAGGTTAACTGACGCTCTAGGCTAGCTTCCATTGTGTTAGTTAAAAAATGACCAGCCAAGATGCCACTACTGAGGTAATATGTATCTTCTGAAATCCGGTGCAGGGTTTCAAAGCCGCTACGACGCTGACGATCGCCTATTACCCAGTAACGCTGCACAATAGTATCTAGACCAATCCAGCCTTCGCCTTCAACCTGCCCCAAAAGATTATGTTGGAGTAAAAAGGTATACTGACGTTCTCCTTCATGCAGCCGCCCCTTGTATTGTAAAGAGATTTCCGAGCGATCGCTACCTGGGAATATCAGCTTTGTAGCCATAGTAAACCAGTTATCTCGATTCCAAGCTACCAAGGTCATACCCTTGACACTGATTGGCATACCATTACGTTCTAGCCAATTTCCTTGTATTGTCCAGCGTCCTGGTTCCAATAAAAAAGTATGAGCCACCTTTTATATTCCCTGTCTTGATCGAGTGCCAACAAGACTACAGTTATAGCAGTGCTGAGTTCCGTTAGCGAATAGCTAGGGTTTAGCCCCTGCTGATTACTGAGTACTCGCTTTGGTGAATTTCTCCCAAAAGTACTTCTTGAGATGCCCCAGTGGCAGTAGGTAAGTTGCCTGGAATACCCAAATGTCGCCAATAAGCTAAAACGGCAAAGGCGATCGCTTCTTTAAAATCTGCACTCAAACCGACTTCATCTGTAGTCAAGACTGGTATTGATGTCAACAAAAACTGTAATCTTTGTTTCAAATAGAGATTGCGACTACCACCGCCACATAATAATATACGCTGTGGCATTGACGGCAAAAAAGTACGGTAACTATGAACAATTGAAGCCGCTGTAAGTTCCGTGAGAGTTGCCAGTATGTCGGCAGGGTTGAGTTGGTATGCTTGGGCATCTTTTAAACACTGATGCATATAAGTCACACCAAATAACTCTCGACCAGTGGATTTTGGTGGCGGCAAATGAAAGTAGTCTTGGTTGAGCCATTGTTCTACCAATGCATAGCAAGGAGTACCACTCGCTGCCCAATTGCCATTTTCATCGTAAGTTTTAGCACCAGCGCTTAAATGCTCCACCGCCAGATCCAACAGACTATTTCCTGGGCCAGTATCCCAAGCCCGAATTTTTGAAAGCC
The DNA here is from genome assembly GCF_041747015.1 of Nostoc sp. Taxonomy (GTDB): domain Bacteria; phylum Cyanobacteriota; class Cyanobacteriia; order Cyanobacteriales; family Nostocaceae; genus Nostoc. The sequence goes on along the minus strand of NZ_JBGTFY010000160.1, from coordinate 23,978 downwards.
AGTCGCCATGCCGAGGCGGAATATAAGCAACATTACCAATACCACCAATATTTTGAACACAACGTCCTTCCTGGGGATGGCTAAGTAAATAAGCATCCACTCTAGGGACGAGAGGCGCACCATGACCACCAATAGCGATATCAGCAACGCGGAAGTTGCTCACGGTTGTAATGCCCGTAAGATAGGCAATTAATTCACCTCGCCCTAGTTGGAGACTGTAGCCGAGTGGGAAATAGGGAGTGGTTTTCTTCCCCATTCCCTTATCCCCAGGTGGTCGATGATAAACCGTCTGACCGTGGGAGCCAATGAGAGTAGCTGTCTGGTGATCAATTTGAATATTTTGGGCGGCTTGAGCAAACACAAGGGCGATCGCATCATCTATTTCTGCCAATTCTGCCATTGAGATCGCAACACCTGCACCAACTGCTAATATTCTTTCTCGGAGTTCAGCTGGATAAGGATATGTTTCCCCGGCTAGCAACTCAATTTTGAGATCCAATTCTGTACCGGAAATCTCTACTAACGCAGCGTCTATGCCATCTACGGATGTGCCACTAATTAAACCGATAACGCGAGTCGGGACAGCAGCTTTTTCAGTCGGATGCATTGATAAAGATTCTTTTGTTAATTGCAAGAGGTAGTTTAATTCATGTTACTACCCATGTCAAAAAAACTCAGGTGGCATAATTGACTGGAGAAAGACGAGTAGGCAGAGCAAGGAAGAATGTCAAAATCAATAACAGAAAACCCACATCCTCAGAATCGATATGATAGAAAAGTAAATAAAATTTAAAAAATATTTATCGAATGGTGGTTCAATCATCTGGCTTGTCCAAGGTCAAAGACTCATTAACACAAAAAATCTTTTTAGGTAATGAACCTAATGCAGAGTTAATTGCAATTCTCACCGTTTACTTTGTCCAAGGAATTTTAGGGCTATCGCGTCTAGCCGTTAGCTTTTTCCTCAAAGATGAACTGCTGCTGAGTCCAGTCCAGGTATCGGCGCTATTGGGAATTGTCTTCCTACCTTGGATGATCAAGCCAGTGTTTGGTTTTATTTCTGATGGTTTGCCTATATTTGGCTATCGTCGGCGTCCTTACTTGATTTTATCGGGGATACTGGGAACTGCTTCCTGGATTAGCCTGGCCACAATAGTTCATACTAGCTGGGCAGCTACCTTAGCGATCGCTCTTGGTTCTCTCTCCGTCGCCATGAGTGATGTAATAGTTGACTCGCTGGTTGTTGAACGAGTTAGAGGCGAATCGCAAGCAAAAGCAGGTTCACTACAATCTCTATGCTGGGGTGCTGCTGCGATCGGAGGTTTAATAACAGCATACTTTAGCGGTCTGCTGCTCCAATACTTTACTACCCGTACTGTCTTTGGAATTACCGCCTTATTTCCTCTCATCGTCTCAGGGGTAGCTTGGTTAATTGCGGAGTCTCCTGTTAGCAAAGATTCTCAAGATAGTAATATCAAACATCAACTGGGGCAGCTACGCCAAGCCATTAGCCAAAAAACAATTTGGCTACCAACTGCGTTTATCTTCATCTGGCAAGCTACCCCAAACGCAGAGTCAGCTTTTTTCTTCTTCTCTACTAACGAACTACACTTTGAACCAGAATTCTTGGGGCGGGTGTATTTAGTGACAAGTTTCGCTTCTTTAGCAGGTGTTTGGATTTTTCAACGTTTCCTCAAAAGCATCCCTTTTCGGGTGATTTTTGTCTGGAGTACTGTCCTCTCCTCAATTTTGGGGATGACGACGCTGTTGTTAGTGACACATACAAACAGGCTGTTAGGTATAGATGACCACTGGTTTAGTTTGGGTGATAGTCTTATTCTCTCTGTGATGGGGAAAATTGCCTTTATGCAAGTGATGGTGCTAGCAGCAAGGCTTTGTCCTTCTGGTGTAGAAGCCACATTATTTGCCTTGTTAATGTCTATATTTAATTCAGCAGGAACGGTTTCCAATGCATTGGGGGCATTAATCACCTATTGGCTGGGGATCACCGCAACAAACTTTGAGTCACTTTGGCTATTGGTGGTAATTACTAACATCAGTACGTTGTTACCCCTACCATTTATCAATTGGCTACCTGCTGCTGATGAACAAACTGAGATATTAAAGAATGAAGAACAACCGTTTTTGCCTGATTTGATGTCTGAGTTGGTATTGAGAGAATCAGAGTCGGAAATAATCGAATAGTGTAATAAATCTCACGCAAAATCGAGCTAGTCCGTTGTGGTATGAGAATAGTGCAAGGTAACAGTAAAAAACAAAGTATATGCAGAGTTTTAAAAGTCAAGAAAGCCCAGTTACAGAAAAATCCTACACTCGTGCAGACTGGCAAGGAGGATATCAATCTCTCACCCAAGAGTTTGATTATTGGATTGATGATATAGAAGGACAAATTCCCGAAGAATTACAAGGTACGCTGTTTAGAAATGGCCCCGGTTTGCTTGATGTGAATGGGCAATCTCTTCATCACCCATTTGATGGGGATGGGATGATTAGCAAGTTTACCTTTGTCAAGGGTCGTGCTCATTTTCGCAACCGCTTTATTCGCACAACTGGCTATTTGGCAGAGCAAAAAGCCGGAAAAATTCTCTATCGCGGTACTTTTGGTACTCAAAAACCCGGCGGTTGGCTAGCTAATATCTTTGACTTTACACTCAAAAATATCGCCAATACAAATGTTATTTATTGGGGTGGTAAACTACTAGCACTGTGGGAAGGGTCTGAAGCGCATCGCCTCGATCCCTACACTCTTGAAACCTTGGGAAATGAATATTTTAATGGTGTTTTGTCAGCAGGTGAAGCTTTCGCTGCACATCCCCGCTTGGAAAATAATTGTTACGAAGATGGGGGTGCACCTTGCCTGGTAAATTTCTCCATTAAGCCAGGATTATCTACTAAAATTACTGTTTTCGAGCTAAACCTAGCGGGTGAAATTGTTAGACAGCGGGTTCATAATGTTCCAGGTTTCTGTTTCATTCACGATTTTGTCATTACTCCCAATTACTGCATCTTCTTTCAAAATCCTGTCACTTTTAATCCCATACCTTTCGCCTTGGGAATACGTGCGGCGGGAGAGTGTATCAAATTTCAGCCAAATCAGCCAACTAAAATTCTAATTATTCCCCGCTTTCCCAAAGAAGGGCAAGAAAAAATAAAAATTCTGGAAACTCAGTCGGGTTTCGTCTTCCACCACATCAATGCTTTTGAGGTAGGAGAGGAAGTTTTGATTGACTCCATTTGCTACCAAAATTTACCAGAAGTGGAACCCAAAAGTGATTTTCGACAAGTTGATTTTGAGGCGCTTTCACCTGGGCAACTCTGGCGATTTTATCTGAATCTAAAGGATGGAACAGTACGGCGGGAATTGATTGATGGCCGCTGTTGTGAATTTCCCAGTATACATCCAGCGAATGTAGGACGATCTTATCGATATCTATATATAGGTGCGGCTCATGCAGAGAGTGGTAACGCTCCCTTACAAGCATTGCTGAAAATTGATTTAGAGTCAGGAGAAAGACAACTTTGGAGCGCTGCACCCCGTGGTTTTGTCGGTGAACCGATTTTTGTCCCGCGTCCAGGTTCCGAAAAGGAAGATGATGGTTGGGTATTAGCTTTGGTTTATGATGCTGCCCATCACCGCTCAGATTTGGTAATTTTGGATGCTAGTGATTTCTCGAAAGGAGCGATGGCGCGGCTACATCTCAAGCATCATATCCCCTATGGTCTACATGGAAGCTTTACTTCTGAGATTTTTGGAGAAACTTGATCCCCTCTTTGGGTGAAACCATTTTTTCGCTGGAAATGATATGCAAATCAATATTTTTGAGCAAGCGTACCAATTTTTGCGTCAAAGAACCTTTGAGGAGCATTTGCCAGCGCGATCGCTGACTCTCTCCAATTACAATTTGAGTGATCCGATATTTCTCGGCTACTTCAGCGATCGCATCAGCTACGTTAGTATTGGTAATATGAATAAAAGTACCTTCAAATTCTTTACAGAGTTTCTCACAGGTGTAGATGTGTAAGCTTTCCTCCTTGGTGAGGAAGCGTTCTGGATTGGCAACAAACAAACTATAAAGTGGGGCGTTCATATAGCCAGCCAGCCTCGCACCCCGGCGTAACAGCTGCACTGAGTTGGGATAAGTGGATATGCACACTAAAACGCGCTCGTGAATATTACAGGATTGTCCATTGGGAGTGGTGGCAATCGCATTTCCTTCCACGTTGTCTGCGACTTCCCGCAAAGCCAACTCTCGTAAAGCAATCAGGTTACGACGTTGGAAAAAGTTCTCAAGGGATTGTTGGATTTTTTGGGGTGCGTAAATCTTCCCTTCTAATAACCGTTCTTGCAGAGTTTCCGGTGTGACATCTATTAACACAACTTCATCTGCTTCATCCAGAATCCTGTCAGGAACTCGCTCACGGACTACTACACCTGTGATTCGGGCTACTAGGTCATTGAGACTTTCCAAATGTTGCACATTCATTGTGGAGTAGACATCAATACCTGCTGCCAAAACTACTTCTACATCTTCGTAGCGTTTTTCGCGTGGTGAACCAGGGACGTTGGTATGGGCAAGTTCATCGATTAACACTAATTGAGGCGATCGCTTTAAAATAGTATCTGTATCCATTTCCGTAAGCGTCAACTCATCCTGAAAATATTGCTTCCGGGGTAAAATCTCTAATCCCTGTGACTTCTCAGTTGTCTCCTTGCGTCCGTGGGTTTCCAAAAGCCCAACGACGACATCAAATCCTTCATGTTTGAGTGAATGTCCCTCTTCCAGCATCCGGTAGGTTTTGCCTACTCCAGGAGCCATGCCAATAAAGATTTTATGCTTGCCCCGCCGTCCTGCCGGATAAAGTGAGTAACTTAGAGAATTTAAAGGTGCAGTACCAGCCGAATTATTACTATTATTTAACATTTTATTCTTGGCTTTTATAGCAATCCCATTTCATGGGAAAGGAAAATGGCGCTGTTACCAATGCCCAATACTTCTCTAGGAGAGGCTGCGCCAACGGCTTCTCTACGAGACGCTACGCGTTAGCGGAGCTTTCGCTCTAGCGATACGCTCAGTACAAGTGCCCAATGATTAATTTTGCTGACGATTAATATCTTGCAAGTCAAGAGCATAATTCAATCGGAGAACATTGACTCCTGGCTCGCCAAAAATCCCTAAAAATCTGCCATCAGTATACTTATTAATTAAACGTAGGATCTCAACTTCTTGAACTCCACGCGCACTAGCAACCCGCGACAATTGCTGAATTGCTGCTTTTAAGGAAATATGGGGATCTAAACCAGAACCAGAGGTATAGATTATATCAGCAAATGGTTGACGATTTTCGTCTTGTAATTGATTTGCCTGTTCTAGAATCCGCTTCAGTAGCTCTGGATTGCTGGCAGCGAGATTGCTGGCTCCAGATATGCCAGTTGGCTTGGCTTTTTTTCCTTGGCTATACCTCACAGTACTAGGACGAGACTGGAAATATCGCTCAGATGTGAATACCTGACCAATCAAAGCCGAACCAATTGGTTGATCATTTAGATTTTGCATGATACTGCCGTTAGCTTGATAGGGTAAAAAGACTTGACCCACTACAAGAATTATCAAAGGATAGATGATTGCAGTCAATAACCAAAGCATCAGAGTTATAAAAATTGCTCTGATGCTTTCTCGAATAATAGCTATAAAAAGTTTTCCAATTGCTCTCATAATTTATTTTTAGTTGATTATCTTAGTTTTATAAAATGTGTTTGTTTTGGATCATCTCTAATTTTGCATTGCTTCAGCCAAGCCGACAACTGTAATCAGCATATCTATTAACTTAATGGCGATAAACGGCGCGATCGCCCCACCTAAGCCATAAATTAAGATATTGCGTTGCACTAGCTGATTAGCTGTCAAGGGTCTAAACCGTACACCTTTCAATGCCAAGGGAATCAAAGCTGGAATAATCAAAGCATTGTAAATCAGCGCTGATAGTACAGCAGATTTAGCGCTAGTCAAATTCATAACATTCAGGCTTTGCAGGTTAGCAGCGACAAATATGACTGGGATAATCGCCAAGTATTTAGCAATATCATTAGCGATGGAAAATGTCGTCAATGCCCCGCGAGTAATTAACAATTGTTTGCCAATGCTAATGATATCGAGCAGTTTTGTGGGATCGGAGTCCAAATCGATGATGTTGGCGGCTTCTTTTGCAGCTTGCGTCCCTGTATTCATAGCGACGCCGACATTAGCTTGGGCTAATGCTGGAGCATCGTTAGTCCCATCTCCGGTCATGGCAACCAGTTTACCTGCTGCTTGTTCCTTTTTAATGATGCTGATTTTGTCTTCTGGTGTGGCTTCGGCAATGAAGTCATCCACACCAGTTTCTTTGGCAATGACAGAAGCTGTAATTCGGTTGTCTCCAGTTAACATGATGGTACGCACTCCCATCCGTCGCAGTGCAAGAAAGCGATCGCGGATACCAGGTTTCACAATATCTTTAAGATAAACAATCCCATAGATTTCGTTATCTAGGCTGACTGCTAGGGGTGTACCTCCCAGACGAGAAACTTGTTCGTAGACAGCATCTAATTCTGGTGTATCGCGTCCGTTGCGGGAACGGACAAATCCTTTAATGGCTCCGACTGCTCCCTTCCTGGCTTCATGTCCACCAGGCAAGTTTGTGCCACTCATACGTGTTTTGGCAGAAAAATCGACTCCTTCTGCCTGATTGGAGTCAAAATCAAACCGTGCACCTAAATTTTCTGCCAGTCGAACAATGGATTTACCTTCTGGTGTATTGTCAAAGACACTAGCCGCCCACGCAACATTAGCAATTTCTGACATTGAATAACCGTTGATGGGAATAAACTCTTCGGCCTGGCGGTTGCCGAGGGTAATTGTACCTGTCTTGTCGAGAACTAAAGTGTTGACATCACCACAGGCTTCGACTGCTCGTGCGGAAGTGGCAATGACGTTAAATTGGGCAACTCGATCCATACCAGCAATGCCAATGGTAGTTAGTAACCCGCCAATAATCGTAGGGAGCAATGCCATTAACAGGGCAATCAAAATTGGCACGCTGACTGGACTGTTGACATAATAGGCAAGTGCAGGCAGAGTTACCACGACTAACAAAAACACTAAGCTTAGAAATGCCAGCAATACCGTTATGGCAATTTCATTGGGTGTTTTGCTGCGTTCTGCCCCTTCTAAGGAGGCAATCATCCGGTCAATAAAGCCTTTGCCTGGGTCAGATGTAATGCGGATAATTAGTTCATCTGAGATAATCCGCGTCCCACCAGTAACGGAACTAACAACATCGGAGCCTGATTCTTTTAATACTGGTGAAGATTCCCCAGTAATTGCCGATTCATCTACCGAGGCGACACCCATAATTACTTCGCCATCGGCGGGGATAATATCGCCAGCAACGACGTAGATGGTATCGCCCTGTTTGAGGCTGGTGGATGAAACTTCACTAATTATGCTATCGGGAGCAAGTTTTTTAGCGATCGCTTCTAATTTCGTTGAGCGCAAAACATCGGCTTGGGCTTTACCCCGCGCTTCTGCCACTGCTTCGGCAAAATTGGCAAACCAAACTGTCAAGAATAAAATCCCTGACAACAAGCCGTTGAAAAGTTGCGGGTTCTTTTGGAGAGATGGGCCAAATAAGTTGGGATCAATTGTTAGCAATATGGTGATCATTGTCCCCACCCAAACCACAAACATCACTGGGTTTTTGATTGCATATTTAGGGTTGAGCTTGGCAAAAGCATCTCTAATTGCCCTTAAGTACAGCCATTTATTACTTGCCCTCGCCTTTTTACGTGCTTGGCGGCGATCGCCAGAACGAGAATTTGGCCGTCTAGCTTTGGAGTTAGTTGCCACTTGATTTATGTAGTGTGTGAAGAGAGTTAGGAGTGAGGAGTCAAGAAGGGAATAGGTTACAGGTGACAGATTTTTTATCCCCTGTACCCTGAGGGTAAAAGTTAGGAGTTATTAATTCCAAACTCGTAACTCATAACTTTTCTAACTGCCAGATGCTAGTTTTAAACCCTCAGCTATGGGGCCTAAGGCCAAAACGGGAAAGAAAGTCAATACTCCTAAAACCAGTGTCACTGCGGCGGTGATAACAGTAAATACTAGAGAATCCGTTTTTAGGATACCAGGGGTTTCTTGTACTTGTTGTTTGCGGGACATCCCGTCAGCTAACAGTAAGATGGCTATCATCGGAATGTAGCGTCCTCCTATTAAACTAACTAAAGTACTTAAGTTCCACCACAGGGTGTTATTCTTCAATCCTTCTAAGCCAGAGCCATTATTTGCTGCTGCTGAGGCATATTCATAAACTACTTGCGAAAGACCATGATGGCCGGGGTTGCTAATTCCAGACAGGGAGATGGGATAAGCCAAAGCGATCGCACTGGGAATTAAAATTAAAATTGGGTGAATTAACAGCACCACGCAAGTGAGGACAATTTCTCGCTTTTCAATTTTACGTCCTAAAAACTCTGGGGTGCGTCCTGCCAGTAGTCCAGTTAGGAACACTGTGAGAATTAAGTAAATGAATAGGTAAGCTGTTCCTGTTCCTTGACTGCCCCAGATAACCTGGATAAACAAGCTGAAGAGAGTCGAAAATATTCCTGACGGCATCAAAGAATCGTGCATCCCATTTACAGCGCCAGACATAGTAGCGGTAGTCATCACTGCCCAAAATGACGTTTGCGCCCAGCCAAATCGAACTTCTTTACCCTCTAAATTCGGCTGTTCTAATCCAAAGGTGTTATTAACAAGGGGATTACCTTGCAGTTCTCCCACGGCTGTTACTCCCACCAGAACTACAAAAATTACAAACACCATCCAGAAAAGTAGCCAAGCTTGTTTAATGTTATTGGCAAATATACCGTAGGTGTAAATCAAGGCTGCTGGTATAGAAATCATGGCGAGCATTTCTATTAAGTTAGAAGCGCCATTGGGATTTTCAAAGGGATGGGCTGAGTTTACGCCAAAAAAGCCACCGCCGTTTTCGCCCAAAAGTTTGATCATTTCAAATGATGCTACTGGACCTCTGGCAAGATATTGCGTCCCACCATCCAAGCTTCTCACATCCAGAGTCCCAGCTAATGTTTGTGGTACACCTAGCACAAGCAAGGCGATCGCTCCAATAATCGAAATCGGCAGCAATATTCGCGTAATCGCACGGGTAAGATCGACGTAAAAGTTACCTAGTCGTCTACCCGTCAACCCCCGAATAAAGGCAATACCTACAGATAAACCGGTGGCTGCGGAGGTGAACATCAAAAAGCCTAAAGCTGCTACCTGGCTAAAATAGCTTAATGTTGTCTCACCAGCATAATGTTGTTGGTCGGTATTGGTCACAAATGAAATTGTCGTGTGCAGCAATACATCCCAGGTAGGCGCACCGAAGCTGTTAGGATTCCAGGGTAAGAGTCTCTGAAAATATATCAGCAAATACACTGAAATACCCATAATAAGATTGCTATACAATACAGCCCAAATGTATTGCCAACCAGTCATATCATCTTTCCTTCGGACACCCGCTAGTACGTACATACTTCGCTCTATCGGGTTCATTAAAGAATCAAGCAGTGTTCTTTCTCCCAAGAAAACACGTCCTATGTATCTTCCGAATAGCGGAGTGATTGCTATGACGATACACAGCGTTAAGCCAATTTGCAAAAAACCTTGTCCCATGTATTTCGTGTTTAATTAAATTTAAGTGCTAGCGAACCAATTCTGAGAAATAACAGATTAACTGTTGGGGTATTTGATTTCGAGAGATTCAGTATTTTCAGTTATTACTATTTTTCTGAGACTTATTAAAGTTTTTGTTAAGAATATTTAATTTTTATTCTTCATTCATCTCGCTAGTTAGGATTATTTGTTTATACAATACATTTTGAAAGTTTGCTACTTTCAAAGAATATAAATATCCCAGAGGATTTTATTAATGGGATTAAGGATTGGGAAGATTATGGTAGATACCCCGTTCTTTGTCGCAAATTACCCAGTTTGCTTTCCGACATCTGGACAATTGTAATTTTAGAGGATGTTTGAAAAGTGGTTGGCTTGTGATTTTAGGCACTTCTAGATCCCCCCTAACCCCCTTAAAAAAGGGGGGCAACCTCTCTCAAAGTCCACCTTCTTTAAGGGGAGCCACTGCGCCCTTGCGGTTTCCCGACTTGTACCCCTTCGGGGAAGCAAGCTACGCGCAGCGTCTCCGGCAAGGAGAAGCACGTGGCGTGGATTTAGGGGGATCTCAAAGTATTTGCTACCAAGAAGAGGACTTGTTCATTCATCCTCTTAGAGTTAATTTTAAAGTTGATATTTGTAGATATAGATTGTTGATAAATCATAATTGGAAAATTAAATAGTTTGATAGATTGTATTATCACTATTTTTTAGTAAATCAAAAATGACTATGTTAAGTCGATTATTGATGATAAAAGAAGCTTTAAACGAGCGTAGGGAAGTATATGGACTAATAGCGATCGCCTTTGCTACAGTAATAGGATTAGAATATTTGACACCACCTGAGTACGTATTTGGCTACCTCTACACAGGGACAATTTTGTTAGCAGATTCTCGATTGAATCGGAGGGCAGTATTAGGAGTCACTTTTGCAGCTACAGGATTAACTTTATTAAATTTGTTTGTCCCAGGAGGAGAGATGGTTAATCTTCCAACGTTAGCAAACAGGTTAATTGCAGTATTGGCGCTGGTAATAACGGGGTGGTTAAGCGATGCCTCCGGCGGGCTTCGCCAACGCAACCACCGCAATGAAGAAGCGATCGCTTATACGCAAGCACAATTACGCTCTCAAGAACAACTAGCGATAATGCGTGAAGATTTTGTTTCTACCTTAACGCATGATTTGAAAACACCCTTATTAGGAGCAATTGAAACACTGAAATATTTTCAAAATGAGCAATTTGGTGAAATCACGCCAATGCAAGCAAAAGTTTTACAAACAATGGCTCGTAGTCATCGCAGTACACTGCAATTAGTCCAGACTCTTTTAGATGTGTATCGTAATGATACCGAAGGGCTGAAGCTACAAATATCACCTGTTAATTTAGCCACTGTGGCAGAAGAGATAATAGCCACCCTGACGGAACTAGCGAGAACACGTCAGGTTTATATTTCTCTGCACTATGGCGAATCAGATTTTCGCAGCTTTCTATGGGTAAATGGCGATTCTTTACAACTGGGTCGAGTCTTTACCAATCTTTTGAGTAACGGTATCAATCACACTCCCCGTGGCGGTAAAGTGGAAGTAGTACTTGAAGGTTATTCTAGCGATCAAGTGGTAAAAATACTCGATACTGGTTCCGGCATTACCGAAGAAGAGTTACCCCACTTATTTGAGAGATTTTATCAAGGACACAGCGATCGCCACGTCTTAGGATCTGGACTAGGGCTTTATTTGACCAGGCAAATTATTGCTGCTCATGGGGGTACAATTTGGGCAGAGAATCGCTCACCAAAGGGCGCAGTGTTTGGTTTTGGACTCCCAGCTTGTCCACCACCGGGGAGTTGAGAGGGGGAGCAGGGGGAGCAGGAGAGAAATAGCCAATGACAAATGACAAATGACAAAAATCTTGCTCGTTGAAGATGATGAATTATTTCGACTTGGTTTGCGGATGCGGTTGCAACAAGAAACCAGTTTGGAGATTGTTGCAGAGGCAGAAGATGGGGAACAAGCTGTAGAATTAGCAAATCGCTATCCCCTGGATTTGGTCTTGCTGGATATAGGTTTACCGGGAATTGGTGGGATTGAGGCTTGTCGCCAAATCAAGCAGAAGCACCCAACTTTACCAATTCTCGTTTTAACGTCTCGTTCTGAAAAACCCTTAATTTCACGGTTAATTGCCGCCGGGGCACAAGGTTACTGCCTCAAAGGTATTCCCGCTGACTCTCTGATATTGGCGGTGCGATCGGTTGCAGCGGGGGCTTCTTGGTGGGATCAAACGGCAACAACAGAAATTAGGGCGGCTTTTAAGGGCAATTCTACGGCGGTACTACCTGTAAAAACTGACGAACTCCTAGAAAATCCCTTAACGAAGCGGGAACAAGAAATTTTGGCACTGGTAGCAACTGGCAAAAGCAATCAAGAAATTGCCGAAAGTCTCTACATTGCCCCTGGTACAGTGCGGGTTCATGTCCATGCGATTTTGCAGAAACTAGAAGTACGCGATCGCACCCAAGCCGCAGTTTTAGCGATCCAAAAAGGATTGGTAGCACCAGAATTGTTGATTAATTAGATTCAATATTCAAACTTTAAACTTGTTTCGCCTGACTTTGTAAAGCTGACATATTAACTGATATTAATTGACTGGACGCAGAAGTGTAATTTTGCCGCCAGTCGTTTCACCGAGCTGCGTCACGTAGATATGTCCATTCGTGGGATTCTCAATCAAATCCAATGGACTTGGGTCAAAACCGGTGAAGCCAGTAATACCCGTTTGGAAATTTACAATATCCAAGTTTGCGCCACCCGGTGTTAGCATAATGATGTCATTACCAGCACTGTAGCGGATCACCAGCAGTTTGCCTTGCAGCTTGCCACCTAAAACATTACTACGGTATTCAATCATACCATCCGGTGAAAAATGCTCTCCGAAATCGAAGGCAATACCCTTCCAATTCCGGTCAGGTAGAGTACCAATGGGATATTCATTTACCTGACCTGGGTCTGTACCAGCGGTGGGATTGCCTCCACTCAATACCCACTCACAACGCTTAGGGTTCGGATGACCATAATAACCATTTTTAACAACGCGAAACAGATAATCTTCCTGCGTGCCTATACTGTTAAGTGCAGGCACAGATGGACTAGTATAAGCCCCATTCGTAGCTTTATCGATCCGGTTTTGGCAGGCAACAGGTAGGGGGATAGGTGTATTTGGCGTATTGCCACCAGCTGCTGAACCATTGGTTGCCACATACAACTGCCCATTGGTATGCCAAACCAGATCGTAGGCATTACGTATACCACTCGCAAAGATGGTTACAGCTGCTCCTGGGTTAAAGGGGTTATAAGTACCTCCATCCTCCGTCTTAACGCTTAAAGGAAATGAGGTGATCTTGGACAAGTCAACTCGTAATAGAGCAGCAGTTAATAATTTCTCAGGACGATTTCTCCAGACACTATTTGGTGCGCCCGTACTACTATTACTACCTTGCAACACATACAGCACATTTGGCTCATTAGGGTTAAAGTCAATGCTGTTGGTTACATGATCCCGGATCGAGCGTGGTAAATCAACCACATAGTCTTTTACTGTTTCTAGGTTGGAACCGCTCAACCGAGTAATTTTACCACTCCACTCTGGCGCATCAACACTTCCATTCCAGTAGTAGTTGTTTGTTACCCATAGAATTAGGTTGCTGGCATTTGTTGATGAGGGATCAAAGTGCATACCAATGATAGTTCTGTTACCACCATTGGCAGTCTGCAATGAAGAAATCGTTTGTGGCGTACCCAGGGTGCCATTAGCATTGATCGGGAAGCGCAAAATCTCACCTAGTAAGGTGGCAGCATAGAGTTTATTGTCAGGCCCAATCGCTACTGTGGTGTAAGATTTGTTAGGTACATTCGGTAGTGAGATTTGCTCAAAAGTAATATTACTTCCTCCGTTCCCCAGGATGCCTGTTGTGAAACTGATGCTATGGGGTAAGAATGCAGTACCATTGCTATCTTTAACCCCGTCGGTGATTTGTAAGAGATATTTGGTATTTTCCTTGAGATGACTTGTCGGAGACACTACCATTACATCTCCGCCACCCGAAGTGGTGTAATTGGCATCGACTTGTGTATTAGTGCTGCTATCGATCAGTTTGATGGTTGAGGCTGAAAGGGTATTAACCGCGATACCACTGTTAGGGAGATTCACGTCTACTGCAATCGAGATATCTGGCAACACATTGGTCTGACTATTGGTAGGATTGCTCGTTCTGACTGAGGGATGGTTACCCGGTGCGATCGCAATATAATTGAGCTTGGTATTCCTACCACCTTTAGCATCAATTGTAAGTTTGCCATCGTTAACACTAACAATTCGAGTAACTGCGGTAAACTTTTTGGTTGCCGTTGGTACAAAGCCAGAAATAGCAACTGTGCCTTCTATATTGAGCTTGTGGTTACTATCTACAGCATTACCAGCATCACCAACGCTAACGGTCACATTATACGAACCATTAGCTAGGGCATATTCCCAAGCCGCAGGTATCTTCACTGCTGTTCCTGAATAGTTATTAGCAGGATATTGCATATGAATCAGTGTATTAAGTCGCTGCTCAATGCCACTTTGTTTGCGATCGCGTGTATTAAGTTGAATATCAAGGGGAATTCGTGTACTATTGCCTAAGCTATCTTCACGCACCCAACCAAAGCCCTGAGTATTATTGTAAGCTTGACCAATGTCTTTAATATACCCAGATGGTACAGGAGCGTTATTTGGTTGAAAATTAATCAGCGCTGGAACAATTGCTAATACCAGTATTTTGGGTTTGAAATTGTAAATCATATATACCTTGCCGTTGTAGTCGAAGTTGATACGTGAGTAGTCCATTGACATCGGTCAAGTATCTGCAATGATTATTCTTGGCGATCCTTGACTGGCTAGAAACGAACATGATGACCGCAAGATCCAGAGAAACCATTTGATCGGTTATCTGGTTACTCTTAGTCAGATCACTCCACTCACCAACGCTAGAGCGCAGACAATTCTGTTATTAAAGAAGGCAGTCCCAATGAAAAAACTTCACCACTAAGCATGAAAAAGGGACTGGGAACTGAGAACTAATATTTTTACGCAGCACAGGCTAAACCCTAGCTCCGCTAACAGCACTCAGCATTTTCAAGCCTGAGCGCATAAAGAATGCAATATAGTGGTGGATTCAACCCACCACGTCACTTCCTCTACTTGGAGAGAAGTTAGATCGGAGGAAACTTTCTCGCAGCACTGGGTCTACCAAATCTGCGTATTTTGGTGGGGGACTCAGACTACTGCCTTTCGGTCGCCAGAATTTATGAGCGCTTGATTGGAATTCTTCTCTTCTCTACGAGAGGCTGCGCCAACGAAATGATGCGTGAGCGAACTTCCGCCTTTTTTGCTGAAAAAACTGTATTTTTATGGACTGAATTGAAGCTGGCGTAGAAACCATAGTCTATCCTCCAGACTACGTACAAATTATTTAGTAAATACTTAAAATTATATTAATTACTGAACTTAGTTTTTAGGGGAACTTCTTAACTCTTCAACTCTGTACAGCATGATTACGTAAAAAGCAATAAATCTTCAAAATTATCACCGTAACCCTTTAACTGCTGCTGACATCGTTGATTTTTGTCTGTGCTGTCAATATACAACTAACTTTGGCAGCAAATCCTGAAAAACTCTTTGAATATCTATGCCTTTACTTTGTTAATAGCTCATACTGCGATTCACTTTATCTATCTGAGGATAGATTATGCCTCAATACGGTTCAGTTAAGGAGAATCGTAGGTTGGGTTGAGGCTTTGCGAAATCCAACAAACCTGCCTAAATGTTGGGTTTCGTTCCTCAACCCAACCTACGCAGCTTAAGGTTTTTTGCGCTAACTGAACCGTATTGGATTATGCCTAGCTAGACTCAATCACCAAGCAAATCAGCTTTATTTGTGAGTGTGCTATTTTTACTAAGTGTCTAGCACTAGTCTCCAGCAGGCTTTAGAAGGGCAAATTCAGGAAACCTGGAATAATTCCACCCACCCGTTTAGTGCATTATTGGGTATTTGGTTAATTATTTACAGTCTTTATTTATTGATTTTGGCTGCTGTTGTCTATGGCTTTAGCCTTTGGCAGTAGACTCATTCACCACGCTTGAGACAAACATCAGAATCAGCTAATTCTGGGGAATAGGAAAAAGATTTTCATGCGTGATTGTGTATATAATTCATGATTACATAATATTTAATGGGTCTACATCAATTGTCAAGCTAACAGATTGAGGACAAATATCTCGGACTTCTTCCCAATCTGGCAATTGTGGCAATGCATCGGGAGCAAATTTAATCAATATCTGCCAGCGATAACGATTAGCTACTCGTAAAATACTCGCTGGTGCTGGGCCTAATATCTCGAATTCTTCTTCTGTACTCAAGGCTGTAGCGATAATTTGCGCTGTGTTCTGCACTTGAATAGGGTCAAGACTACTTAAGCGCAATAAAATTAACCGCCCGTATGGGGGATAATTGAGTGCTTGGCGTTGTTCTAATTCAGCTTCAGAGAAAGACTGATAATCGTGCGATCGCACTGCTGCAATTACCTGATGCTCTAAGGTATAAGTCTGCACAATCACTCTACCCGGATCGTCGCCTCTACCAGCACGTCCAGCTACCTGAGTTAAGGTTTGAAATGCCCGTTCACTGGCGCGATAATCTGATAAATGCAGCAATCCATCGGCAGCAACAACGCCTACAAGTGTCACCTGCGGTAAATCCAAACCTTTGGTGAGCATTTGCGTACCTACTAATAAATCTGCTTCGCCGTTAGCAAACTGGGTAAGTAGGGTACGGTGTGAGCCTTTGTTGCGGGTGGTATCGCTATCAAAGCGAATCAAGCGCAACTCTGGGAACTGTCGCCCTAATTCTTGCGCCACTCGTTGAGTACCGCTACCGAAGAATTTTAAGTAGGGGGAACTGCAATCAGGGCAGAATTTGGGATGCGATCGCGTATAGTTACAGTAATGACAGCGCAATAATTCCGGCGCTCCTTCTTCGGTGTGGTGATACGCCAGTGACACATCACAGTGTGGACATTCCAACACATATCCACAACTGCGGCAAGAGACAAAAGTACTGTGTCCCCGCCGATGGATAAACAAAATTCCCTGTTGCTTTCTCTCTTGCAACTGTTGCAAAGCTTCTTGCAAGGATCTACTAAATATAGAACGATTTCCCTGCTGCAACTCTTGCCGCATATCTACTATTTCTACTGGCGGTAAAGGGCGGGAGTTGATGCGTTCCGGCAAACTCAAGTAATGAGTGCTGAGTGCTGAGTGAGGAGTGGTGAGTGCTGAGTGCTGAGTGCTGAGTGCTGAGTGAGGAGTGCTGAGTGCTGAGTGCTGAGTGCTGAGTGAGGAGTTATGAGTTATGGATTCTCCCCCTGCTTCCCTGCTCCCCTGCTCCCCTGCCCCCTGCCCCCTGCCTCCTGCCTCCTGCCTCCTAACGCTTACCCAACTTTCCAACGAAGGCGTAGCGGAACCTAAAATTAAGGGACAATTTTCTAACTCGGCTCGCCACTGAGCGACGGTACGGGCGTGGTAGGTGGGGATGGGTGAGTCTTGTTTAAAGCTGCTGTCGTGTTCTTCATCTAAGATGATTAAACCTAAATTGGGCAAAGGGGCAAAAACAGCGCTGCGGGTACCAATGACAACTTGGGGTTCTCCGGTAAGCATTTGTCGCCAAGTGTCGTAACGTTCACCATCTGAAAGGGCGCTGTGATAGACGCTGACTTTATTACCAAAGCGGGCGCGAAAACGGTCAGTTAGCTGGGGTGTGAGTCCAATTTCTGGGACTAAGACTAGGGCGGATTTGCCTTGGTTGAGGAGGGGTGCGATCGCTTGCAAATATACCTCGGTTTTTCCTGAACCTGTCACCCCATGCAACAAAACTTGAGCAAATCCATCTATTGTCTGGATTGTTTCTAAGGCGCTAGCTTGGGCAGCAGTTAAGGATTTAGCCCCATCGCCTACTAATGCTGGGCCTTGTTCTGTTCGCAATACTTCGCGTTCTTCAACAACGATGTAACCCTTTTGTGCCAAGGTTTTGAGGATAGATGAACTAGCATTGCAAATTTGCAGTAATTCATTTTGCCACAACTCCCCACCACGCCGCCGCAGCACTTCTAAAATCTCTCGTTGGCGAGTAGTTAAGTCGTGGTCGATTATACCTGTGAGCATGACTGCTTTTTGCAGCTTTGGTTTAGTCAGCCGTGGCGGTTCTAGGTAGCTTTCTACTAAACCAAATCGTAACAATTCCCGAATTCCTCGATAAGCAGATTTAACTTTTTGTTGAAGGTAAATGAAACTGTAATTTCCCGCAGATTGCGCTTGTAAAAGTTCCCAAATTTGCCGCGCAGTTGGAGTTAAAAAAGCTGAAGGATTGGGAGATGCTAGTAAATAACGACTCTCCTGTGTATTCTCGCCTCTAACGAGCCGGATACGACGCTGCGATCGCCCCAACAACCCTGGTGGTAAAGCAACCCGGATTACTTGAATTAGGGGCGTATAGTAATATGCTGCAACTCGATTGAGTAATTCCCAATAAGCAGTTGGGAAAAATCCGACGCTGACTATATCTTCTACTTCCCGGATTTTTTCTGGTGGTAAATCGACATTTGGTTCTGCCAGTAACCGAATAGCGATCGCTCCTAATTGTTGTGCCCCAAATGGCACACTTAAAATATCCCCTGGTTTTATTTCTAACTGGGCTGGCAATCGATAAGTAAATAGTCCTGTACTTCCTGGACAGTCTACCAGTACTTCAACCCACCTATTCAGAGTTGCACCTGACTGGTATGATTTCCCAGACTCAGCCACTACTAAAGTAGATAAATTTACGTCATTAATATACATAGTTGCTGACTTTGTAATTAGATATTTTCTCACATAGCTGGTCAAAATTAACCTAGCTAACTAAACTCTAATTTTTTGCTTTCTTAAATTTAAATAGTATTTCTCAATACTGTTATTATTCATAATACTTGATAAGTTTCCTCTTATGTAATCTACTAGACAAATTCGTATCAACTATATATGCAATAAATATTTGGTGCCCACTATACAAATGAAAGCATCTTGGCTCTTGCTGCAACAGTTGCTGTATCTACTAAAGAGGGAGTAGTCTTTTTCCGCCTATCGATAGATATTCAACCCTTTATGCATATGAGATGCTTTTATACAATCATCCTGAAATTAAGCTGCCATTATTGTAATTTGTATTATGTGGGTAACTTTAAACAGGAATCCATACCCTAGCACCAAGTTTTCGATTTATCTTGGAATTCCAACGCCTCAAGATTAAAATTGTTTAGAAAAATATATGAAAGTTTAAGAAATGTGGATGGTTAGCTGAGATTTTTATATTTGTCAAGGTTGAGAAAGTTTGAGAGAGGTTTAACATATTTGATAATTCCAAAAAAAATGAAGAATAGATATGTTGGGAGTCTGAGAATAAAGTTTTGTAGGGTGCGAAGGTCGCTTTAGTTATAGATTGTATCTAACTGTAACCTATGGGTAGTAGGTAGATGCCAATTTTTATTCCTGAAGATAAATTAACATAAACTTGTACTTGGCTATATAAACGGGTGCATTCGTCCATTAGGGAAAACTACCAAGCCTCCAACGAGTAGCTGTAACTAAATTATGTACTAAACAAAGCAACAATCCCTAAAGAAAAGTATGAATATTGTTGAATTGGGAAAAATGGAAATACTGGAGAATAATGCTGATAGCGAAGAACCATCACTCGATAGTTTAGATGCAGTGGTACAAGAAGAGTCTCCAATTGTAGTAGAAAATCTGGAATCAGATGAACGGGATGGAGATGACATGGCGGCGGCTCGTCCTTCGGGATACAATAAAACCGAGCATGATGATGCCGTAGGCGCGTTTTTTAAAGAAATGGCGCGTTATCCGTTGCTAAAACCTGAGGAAGAGGTAGAGTTAGCACGGCGAGTCAGGTTTCTAGAGGAAGTAAGAGAAATACAAGCTGCCTTAGACTTAAAACTAGGAAAGGAATCTAGTAAATTAGAAGTGGCTTGTGAACTAGAATTGACGGAAAAGCAACTAGAAAGTCGCTTGTATCAAGGTAGAGTAGCGAAACGCAAAATGATTCGCTCAAACCTGAGATTGGTAGTTTCTATTGCTAAACGATATTTGAATCGGGGAGTGCCTTTTCTGGATTTAATTCAGGAAGGAGCAATGGGTTTAAATCGTGCTACAGAAAAGTTTGATCCAGATAAAGGATATAAGTTTTCTACCTATGCCTATTGGTGGATTAGACAAGCGATTACCAGAGCTATAGCTAACGATGCGCGGACAATTCGGCTACCTATTCATATTGTTGAAAAGCTTAATAAGCTGAAAAAAGCACAACGAGAACTCAAGCAAAAACTCTGTCGTAATCCCACCGAAGGCGAAATGGCAGAAGCTTTAGAAATTAGTGTGCAACAATTACGCCAACTCCAACAACTACGCCGTCAAGCACTTTCCCTCAACCACCGTGTTGGTAAAGAAGAAGATACGGAATTGATGGATTTGCTAGAAGATGAAGATAACTTGTCTCCAGAAGCAAAAATGAACGAAAACATGATGCGTCAGGAGATTTGGGAAGTCTTGGGTGATGTGTTAACTCCACGGGAGAAAGATGTAATTTCTCTGCGTTATGGTTTGACAACTAGCGAACCCTGTACTCTGGAAGAAGTTGGCAATATGTTCAATCTTTCTCGTGAGCGAGTGCGACAAATTCAAAGTAAAGCCATGCGAAAATTGCGTCGTCCCCACATAGCAAAACGTTTAAAAGGTTGGTTGATTTAATTACGTTGATGAAGATAGAGATGCGATCGCTGATCTAATTAGCTTTACTAACGAACATAGATCAAATAAAATTAGAGTGCAAAACTTGAAATTTCGTAGGGAAGCCAGTACGTTGAGGAGCTTCCAGACGTTGTAGCAGCTGGTTACACCAGAACTGCAAGAAGATTTCCTTCTGTAGGCGATTAGTGTTAGCGTAGCGGTTGCGAGTTAGATGCTTCTGCTTCGCTATCGAGCCTCACCCGTTCCACAGTTTCTCTGACGTACTCTTGGCGATAAGACACTCTACAAAACTTGCTTTTTATTAAATCCACATTCCTAACGAATTTAGGAGCTTGTATCTGGATATTTTTTGAGCTTTAGCGATCGCCATCTACAAGAAGACTTACACAAAACTGGATGTTTTGTACCTTTTTTCAGTTTTTATTTAGTCATTAATCAAAAAAACCTGCACAGATGCCTATAGACTATGGATTATATACTATAGACTATGGACTAATGACTTCGCCTAACAATTTGATTTTGCGTTTTGCCCAAGCAGATGATTGCAGCGTACTATTTAAATTAATTCAGGGGCTTGCAGATTATGAAAAATTATCTCACGCTATTACTGGCAATGCTCTAGCACTTAAGGAACATTTGTTTGGTTCGCACAGATATATAGAAGCAATTTTAGCGGAATCTGCGGGTGAAGCTGTTGGTTTTGCCCTATTTTTTCATAATTATTCAACATTTCTGACTAAGCCAGGAATTTATCTGGAAGATTTATTTGTTTTACCAGAATATCGCAGGCAAGGTATCGGTAAGGCTCTCATTACTAAAGTAGCCCAGATAGCTGTAGAAAGAGATTGTGGGCGGTTAGAGTGGAGTGTATTGGATTGGAACGAATCAGCCCAAGAATTTTATCGTAGTATGGGAGCATCTATATTAGATGATTGGCGAATTTGCCGCGTTACAGAAGATGCGCTTACTCAGTTAGCATCTGTCAAATAAACAACAAAGAATGAAGTATAAAGCAAGATAATTTTTATCTTTGATATTTCATCCTTAAACGTTATGATTTCTTAGTTATAACTTATAAAAATTTATATATATTTGCATTTTAATCGTCAGCGTAAATGCAAAGCAAGTTGTCATCAAATATTACTGCGTACTAACAGCCTTAAATCTCAAAACCTGAATATTCAAAAATTTTAGGACTAAGTTTGACAGATTGTCATTTGACTATGGCAGCAGTTCAATTGACAATTATGAAGGATATTGTAGAGGAAACACGAAATGAAAAAAATTATTACACTAATGCTGTTAGGCATAGCAATCTTCACCTTTGCCTTCAGTAGTCCAGCTTTGGCAGACGATACTGTTAGTGGAGCTAAAGTATTTAGTGCTAATTGTGCCTCTTGTCATGCAGGTGGCAAAAATCTGGTTCAAGGGCAGAAAACACTGAAGAAAGATGCTTTAGAAAAATATGGTTTGTACTCAGCAGAGGCAATTATTACTCAGGTTACTAATGGTAAAAATGCCATGCCTGCTTTTAAAGGCCGTTTGAAACCTAATCAGATTGAAGATGTAGCTGCTTATGTGCTTTCACAAGCAGATAAAGACTGGAAGTAAAGGAAAATTTAACTTCAATAGTTAACAATTAGTGGGGCTTTTTGTCCCGCTAATAGTGAAATTGCTCTTTTCTAACACTATGCAGGGTATCCACCAGCTTGAAAAATCTGTTCGACGGTTAAATTTAACTCTGGGAAAGTCTGTGAGATAATGCGTTGTTTACCGCCGCAGGCATCGCTACCTCGAAACTGGCTGACTTGGTATTCTCCCTCAATTAAAGTGTAGAGCGATATAGTTGGTTCTTTGGGGTTGCCAATAAATCGCCTACCGCCTAAAGCAGCATAGTCTACAATCCAATATTCTGGGATGCCCATAGCCTCATAGTCAGCAGCTTTTTTTAAATAATCATCACGCCAATTTGTACTCACTACCTCAACTACTAAAGCTATTGATTCCGCTTGATTTACGGTAGATTGTTTTTTCCAAAGAGGTTCGTTTATCAAATTAGGGCGATTTAATATCAGCACATCTGGTGAGTAAGCCGATTCACTTTCAAGCGGTTTTACTAATACTGTTTTCGGTATAAAGTAGGGGAGATTTAAACGAATACACTCTCTAGTAATTTCAAAAGCTAAAAATCCAACTACCTCTTCATGGTCGCCTGTTGGTTGGGACATTTCGACTATTACTCCATCATGCAATTCATAACGTTTTCCTGTGTTGTCTGGATATCTAGCAACGAATTCATCGAATGTAACTATTTTACCTAAGGTTTGAATCATAAATTATTGCCTTCTATCTATTATATTTGTCAAGGGTCTAGTTTTATTAATGCTAACGCAATTCGTAATTACTACAATGGAAGAGGCTTTGAGGCTTATTTACCTTTGCCTTTTGGAGCCTAGCTTGCTTATAAAACGCAATATCTTTAGCCTTTGAAAATCGCACGTCTGGGAATTTGAGCGCCTGAGACAGAATATAAAGAATTGCTAACTTATTTCTTTATCTGAAATCGCCTGTAAGAGTTTTAAGTTATTTACTCATGTTCTCACCTTGTCTTATATCATTTGTGAATAACATTATTTTACTATAATCTAAAATCCAAAATTGCTATGAGAGCCAAAATAGAAAATAAAGTGCTTTTTATCCACCACGAAGATTTGCCAGAGTTTAAAAAGGCTGGTTCTGTGGTGAGAAATTCTTATTTTTGGGCAATGCGTTCAATTGCTGGAAAGGCTTCGCGTTATCGTGATTGGGAATACGAACCGGAGGTTTGGCTGGCACTTTCACGAATGCTTTTATCGTTTGCTGAATCTGGGTATTTGGGTCATAGAGAGACTATGTTAGAGTTTCCCTTATCTCAAGGGGAAATTCCTAGTGTGCTGCGAGATGTGTCTACTTGGGAGTAGAGGCGCACAAACCTTTAATTATTTACGCACACTTGCTTTCACCAAAATAAGTACTTATACCGAAATGAGTAAGTCGAATGACATTTTACTTGCGGAAAACACCAAAATGAGTAAGTCGAATGCCATTTTGCTTAAGTCGAATGTCCTTTTGCTTGCAAAAAATACCAAAATGAGTAAGTCGAATGTCATTTTGAGTAAGTCAAATGCCCTTTTGCTTGCGGAAAACACCAAAATGAGTAAGTCGAATGCCATTTTGCTTAGAGGATGTTTGAAAAGTCATCCAACGTATGTTTGACTACTCTGGCTATCGAGAAGTTAAACGAGATAATGAGAGTTATGGGACTTGCGATCACTTCTCTAAGTTGCATTTAAGGCTCAAGCTGACACTTTTCAAACAA
>NZ_JBGTFY010000159.1:0-27547 GCF_041747015.1 Nostoc sp. | reverse complement strand
TATGCAATTACCCGGAATTTATTTGTAATCGTTAAACAGAATGGTCAAACAGATCAGCAAGCTGGTGAAGCTTATGCAAATTGGCTGCTGACACCTCAAAGTCAAGAACTGATCGAAAAGGCTGGATTTGTCAGAATTAAGTGATCAAAATAGTTAGATTTAGCAAAATAATCAAATATTAAAAAGTACTTATATTGCAATACAGTTCAATTAAGGGTTATTGGTGTAGATAGTTGGTCTTTGAAGACGCAATAAATTGCGTCTCTACATGAGGGCTTTGGGCTGATCTGAACTGTATTAACTTATATTGAACGGACGCCGGAGTAATTTAGTATGTCCCAAAAAAATGAAATACCTATTCTTGTCCTATCCATCCTAATTACCGGCGGACTAGTAGCTGGCGGTCTTTGGTGGTTCAGCAGAAAATCAGGTCTTGACCTAAATAAAATAAATTCTGGTAACACTAACACGCCTCAAACAGCATCAGGACAACCTAATGCCAAAACTTTCAACTCAGTACAAGATATTCCCACAGGATTATTCAATTACGGAGGCAGTACATCTTGGGCACCAATTCGACTAGTAGTTGACCCCGTAATTCAAGGGTTGCGACCAGAGTTCCGGCTGCGTTATGTAGAACCCAGCAATGCATCTCCTGGCTCTGGTACTGGTATTCAATCGCTGATAAACGGTCAACTAAGTTTTGCCCAGTCTTCTCGACCAGTTTTAGATCAGGAGTTAAACCGTGCCCAACAGCGTGGGTTCAGTTTGAAACAAATTCCTGTGGCAATTGATGGTTTAGCAGTCGCAGTTAATCCCAATCTCAACATCGCAGCACTGACGATAGATCAGTTAAAGTCAATTTACACGGGCAAAATCAATAATTGGAGCCAGGTGGGCGGCCCCAATATTCCGATTAAGCCCTATTCCCGCCGCATTGTTGATGGCGGTACGGTCGAACTTTTTGTCCAAGACATCTTGGGTGGTCAAGCTTTCAGCTCCAATGTAGAATTTATCTCCACAACCACCCAAGCCTTGCAAAAATTGGCTGATAGTCCTGGTGGTATCTATTACGCTTCTGCCCCAGAGGTCGTTCCTCAATGCTCAATCAAACCCTTGCCGTTGGGGCGGACACAAGGGCAATACATTGCTCCCTACCAAGAAACATTTGTCCTCCCGTCTGAATGTCCTGGTAAACGGAACAAATTGAACATTGAGGCTTTCAAATCAGGAAAATACCCAATTACCCGCAATCTGTTTGTGGTGGTCAAACAGAATGGTCAGATTGAGCAGCAAGCAGGTGTCGCTTACGCCAACTTACTGCTGACTGAGCAGGGACAGGAACTGATTACCCAAGCTGGATTTGTCAAAATTCGCTGACATCTGCGATCGCTTCCGGTGGGGCGGAGCATCGTCGTACTCAGACAGAGTGGCGGAAATCGCCGCTCTGAACTGTGCTTTAACCAGCTCTGTTAATCGACTCTGCTGGCAAGCAAATGAGATTATCCCCTTGGGTAAGGATTAAGCCGCGTTGACGCAGCTTGCCCATCAAGCGGGTGACGGTAACACGAGTGGAACCAATCGCACTACCAATTTGGGCATGGGTAAGGGGGAAAGGCAGACAATAGCCGCGAATCACATCAGGATCAGTGTCGCTCATTGCTGGCTCTCCATATTCCTCAATCAACAATGTGAGAAATCCTAAGAGTCGGTCAATTGTGCGGCGTTGTCCCAAGGCACTCAGCCACAACAGCTTACGTTGATGCTGATACCTAAAGGCATCCATAACTTCACGACGGAAGTGAGGCCAATTATCTAAATCATGCCAGTACATCCACAACACCGCAGTTTGGTCAACATGGGCGTAAGCCTGGAGTGTGAATGGTGACTGAGCAACAATTTCAAATGGCTGTCCCGCTCCCACAAAACCCAAGAACGCTTCTTCTGGGGTTCTGTTGATTCGTCGAGACGTTAGCTGACTAGCTGTAGCACTGACTTGGGCGGTTCCTACCATGCGGATCGCACCCCTCTGCACTAAATATAGCAATCCAGGTCGGGCTGGAATGCGCTCATCTTTGCTAAAGGTGCGGCAGCGGTAGTGTTCTTGAGCCCAGTCAAGAATGCGTTGCCAAGTCAAAAAAGGCCGTGATGCCTCAGAAAAGGAGGATTGAGATTGCATAGGTAACAAAGAGCTTTCGGCTGAAGACAAAGACGTAAATAAAAAGGTGCAAGGAGTGTCTTTGTGTTGGCAGGCAGGCTTAACGCCTAACAGCGCCAGCCATCCAAAGAATAGAAAGCAAATTACTCTCTATTCTTTTGTTATACTTCCTACTGTACAATGATGGTAGTAAAGTTTACTTACTATTTATCGATTATTCATTAAATTTTATCCTCCTCTCATTTTTCTTCATGTAGATTAGACTTATACCGGAAAATAGATCACAGAAAATCAATAAATATATATTACATTATTACTTAAATAAAATTACGTGCATCAAAAATTACTACTTAGCAAGTATACGTCAGTAAAACAGCTAGTATACAGTTACTTAATAAAATCACTAAGTATTGATACTTACAATATAGAAGATACAATCATAAAAGATGAAAAAAATTATCTACATAAAGGTAGAGATAATAATAAAGTTTTATATATCTCAGGTGTAGCCCTGCGACTTTCAAAATCTCAGAATCGAAAAGCTATGGAGCTTGCTAGTGCGATCGCCTTTGATCTATCGAGGGTCGGTGGTGACGTTTTTAGCATCCAAATAGTTCCCCCTGGTTGGATACATTTTGAATTGACTCACTCGACGTTAGCAGCTTGGTTACAAAGTCTCGCAATCGGGAGTTTAGGGGAACAGGGGAACACGGAGCAGGGAGCAGGGGAAGAGCAGAGGACAATTGATGCCCAATATCCAATGCCCAATTCATTGTTTGCTATTCAATATGCCCATGCACGTTGCTGTTCGCTAGTGTTGCTGGCTCACCGAGAGGGATTAATTAAACTTAGAGAGCCAGTTCCAAATATTAGTCCAGCTTTTTGGAGTCTTATCTCCCCTAAACCTCTGCCTTGGCTCAACTGTGATGGAGTACTGCGACTAAATCACCCTGATGAGCGTCGTCTAATTGCTGAGTTAGTACAAGTGGTAGACATACAGTGTCCTGATGTTAGCGGTTCTGTAAAATGGGAAAAAGTAGCACTGAATTTGAGCCAAGCTTTTGAAAAGTTCTGGTCTAATTGCCGGATTTGGGGTGAGATTAAAATTACGTCACCAGAGTTAGCCCAAGCCAGACTTGGATTGCTGATGGCTACTCAGTCAGTATTAAGATTTGTTCTAGAGGGAAACCTGGGGGTTTTTGCGCCCTTGGAGTTATAAATCGGTAATATCGCTTAGGTAGAAATAAAAACTTTTATAATAGCTATTGACTCAATGCATCGCCTCGGCTACATTAGCAAATGTGTGAGGAGCGAACCAGCAGGGGCACCGAGACGAAACACGGCCAGTCGTCGGTGTCCTTTCTGATTTCTATGGTTTAGGTTTGAAAAAGTGTCCTCATCACAGCAAAAACTTCTCAATTGCTACTGCTGCTCCGTCTTCCTCTACACTAGGAGCTACCCAGTGAGCGATCGCTTGTACTCCTGCTGGTGCGTTGCCCATAGCTACACCAAGTCCAACATACTCCAGCATTTCCAGATCATTGAAGTTATCGCCAATGGCCATAACGTTGGCTATCTGTAATCCCAGCAAGTCTTCGGTTAGATAACGCACAGCAGTTCCCTTATTTACAGAGGCGTTAGTTGCTTCAAAAAAGGTAGCAACAGATGTTGTCAGATAAAGTTCGGCAGGTGTGTATTGGCGGCGCAAATTCCCCAATAGCTGGTTGATCACATCAGTGTCATCACACAAAGCGAGAATTTTTGTTGGTTCATTCGTTAAGGCTTGGCGCAAATCACCCACAGGAATCGGGATAACACCAGAGCGTTCTGCATAAATTTGGGTTTCTCTAGTTAACTCACGGACGTATAGCTGATCATTGATGTAAAAGTGGACAGATAGAAGCGATCGCAATTCAGGTTGTTCAAAATAGTCGATTAACTGGTGGGCAATTTCTTTGGAAACAGCCCAATGGCGATGAATTTTTTGGGTGATTGGATCTTGAATCCAGGCTCCTTGATAAGCCATTAATGGTAGAGTAGAGCCGATGTCTTGGTGGAAGCGCAAGGCTGAACAATACATTCTACCCGTAGCGATCGCTATTTGGATTCCTTGTGCTTGCGCCGCAACAATCGCTTGCTTTACAGGTTTGCTGACGGTGTTAGACTCTCCGGCGATCGTGCCATCTATATCCAAAACTAGCAGTTTAATGTCTTTTGCAGCAGCCTGATGATCAGTAGATGCTTTCTGCATAATTTCCTAGATTTTAAGTTCCATTGACGCTCCCACCTTTTGAAGGAGTGGAATTCATGCCTAGAACCGCATAGGTTGCGTCAAGCAACCCCTACCTACTCAACTGAGGTCTAAACCTAGTCTTGTACTTACCTTTTGCTAAAATATTGGCGACTCCATTAAGAGCCGCGTTGGCGCATTCACCAAAAGATGTTTTATACATTCCCCGCATAATCGAAAAGATAATTACGGAATTCCTTGACGCCGTGGGATTCATGCGTAGAATCGCATGGGTTGCGTCAAGCAACCCCTACCTACTCGACTAAGATTTATCCCTAGTCTTGTGCTTACTTTTGCTAATATATTAGCGGCTCCATTAAGATCCGCATTAACGCATTCACCAGAAGATGTTTTATACATTCCCCGCTTAACTCGTTTACCACATGGTTTATACCCTTCAGGTTTTTCGCCGAATTTAGGTATCAAATCTCCATCTAAAAACGAAGTCTTGGAAGTATAGCTTTCCTCTGTCTCTACATAATTAATTCTATGTAATTCGCACAACTGCTCTATCCGTTTTCTCAGTTTAGCTGTGGGAATTTGCACAAAATTCTGATTGTTTTTCCGCCCAATATTAATGTTTTGCTTTTGTTCGAGATTGCAACCAAAAACCACAGTTCCAACTGCGTTATTCAAGCACCAATCAATAACTTGTCTTGCTACTTTGTTAGTTGCATCCCTCATCTGTCTATTGCGTTTATCAGTAAGACGAGCCATACGCTTCGTGAAAAAAGCATCCTCACCAAACTGTTTGCTAACTGCTGTGCTAAGTGCAGCTTTGGTTTTATTCCACCACTGATTAACAGACTTAAGTCGCTTCCCACAAACTAAAAAAGATTTGCCATTAGTACAAACAGCAGACACCCAATTATTTAAACCTGGGTCAATTCCAATAGCATAAACCCCAGTTGTTTGCGATACTTCACCCATCTCATAAACATATTCAGTGTACCAACTCCCATGAGTGGGAATGAACCGGAGTTCTTTGATTGGCTTACCCCAAAGACGCTTTGGGTATGGCACAGTAATTGCCTCAATTCCTTCAAAGTACTTCTTTCCTGGATGTCCTAGCGGTACTTCTAAAAACTTCGTTCCATTTTTATCAATTATTTTAATAGCTTGACCTGGGTAAACTACTTGGTATATTCCTCCTTTTGCACGGTAATGAGGTAGTTTTGGCTTTTGGTTAAGCTCTCCTTTTTTTGCTTTATTTTCTAATGCTTGAAAAGATTTAAATGCTTCAGCAACACTTTTAAGGGTTTGTTGTCCTGCTTGCGAGTGCATAACTTTATAGTTCTCATCAACCTTTAAATCCTTGCATAACTTACCGTAGCTAATGGTTTTGCCGTTTTCAAAGTATTGTTGACGACTTAAATATACGCCAGTGTTGTACAGACTATTAGAAGCCATACCTAATACATTTAAAATTAGTTTTGATACAGCATCCGGTTTAGTTGCGTTCTTTTGTGTTCCGATCATTTTCCCTCCTTAATGTTAATATACTCTCATTGAGGAGTATATGCAATGACTAGAAGGCAAAAGTTTCAATTTTATTTGACCGAGAAAGAGTACCAAGCTCTACAAAAAGCAGCAGAAGATAGACAGGTTCCGATGTCTGAAATAGTTAGATTTGCTATTCAACCAGTGTTAATGAAATACCTGGACTGTACCTAAAGAAAGGTGCTTCTCTATGAGACGCTACGCGAACGCATTCATCCACGCCTAAAGGACGTATTGCGTATTCTGAGTCACCCACATACTCGTGGTCTTTCTGCTCTAATAATTGTAAGAGGTTAACAGGCTATAGCGACCAGTGGGGAATAATAGAAAAAATTGGGTTCTCTAGGCACTTACGTACTTATACGTATTTGCAAAAAGTTTGGTTCTCCTGGGCTTCTGTACTAAAGCTGCAAATACGTAGACATCACTTTGTCTAAAATTATATGCAGGAGCAATTGGTATGCAAAAACTGCGCTATTGTCGCCAAAGCCAAGCCGAACGAGCATCTGAAATTGCTAACTATGTAACAAAGCTTCTGGCTAAAATAGGGCTATGTCTGAAACTTTGACTTCTGCAACCGCAACACGTCCCATGTTCATCCTCGTAGATGGACACTCCCTGGCCTATCGTTCCTACTTTGCTTTTGCCAAAGGACGAGATGGAGGACTGCATACCAAAACGGGGATTCCTACGAGTATATGTTTTGGTTTTGTTAAATGCCTGCTGGAGGTAATGGCAACACAACAACCTCAAGCAATGGCGATCGCTTTTGATTTGGGTGAGGCAACTTTTCGCCACGAAGCCGACGAGACTTATAAAGCCGATCGCAAAGAAACGCCAGAAGACTTCATTCCCGACTTAGCAAATCTCCATGAGTTGCTCAATGGCTTCAATCTACCAATTTTCACTGCTCCTGGTTACGAGGCAGATGATGTTTTGGGAACCTTAGCACAGCGCGTAACTGCTGCTGGGTATAGGGTGAAGATTCTGACTGGCGATCGCGATTTATTTCAACTAATCGATCCTGACAAGGAAATTACTGTCCTGTATTTTAGTCCAGATGCCCTAAAACGCTCTACAAATAGCATCGCGGAATTTGAAGCAGAACAAGTCAAAGAAAAGATGGGCGTTTTACCTTCACAAATTGTTGATTTCAAAGCTCTTTGTGGTGATAAATCTGATAATATTCCTGGGGTCAAGGGAATTGGCGAAAAGACAGCAGTGCAGCTGCTAAATACCTATGGTTCCCTTGACCATATTTATGTTGCATTAGATGAAATTAAAGGAGCTATTCAGAAAAAACTGGCAGTGGGTAAAGAAGATGCCGAAAAGTCCCGCTATTTAGCAAATATAGTTCTTAATGTTCCTATAGAAATTAATTTAGAAGATTGTAAATTAACCGGATTTGATGCCAGTATTCTTGCACCAATTTTAGAAAAATTAGAATTAAGTAAATTTTTAGACAAAATTAACGACCTCCAGCAACGTTTTGGTGGAAAGGTTGCAGAAAACCAAGAAGCTAAAACAGACGCAATTAATCCCAACTCTACTAACTCAGAATTCCGCGCTGATGAAGATAATGATTTGTGGTTTTTTAGTGCTAGTGATACAGCAGCAGTTCCACTACAATCTACTTCTCCAATTACGCCACGTATCATCGATACCGAAGTAAAACTAATTGAGTTAGTGGAACTTTTGCAAAAATTCACCAACCCAGAAATACCTGTTTCTTGGGACACTGAAACCACCGATTTAGAACCAAGAGACGCTGAGTTAGTAGGAATTGGTTGCTGTTGGGGAACGAAACCCGATGAGGTGGCCTACATTCCTGTGGGACACAAAACTGGGGAAAATTTGCATAAAGATTTGGTGCTAGAAGCATTACGTCCAATTCTCGAAAGTGCTGATTATCCTAAAGCTCTACAAAATGCCAAATTTGACCGCTTAGTTTTAAAGTGTCAAGGAATTAATTTGGTGGGAGTAGTGTTTGATTCCATGCTGGCAAGTTACATCCTAAATCCAGATTCTAGTCATAATTTGATGGATTTGGGGCAGCGATATTTGGGATTGATAGCTAAAAGTTATTTAGATTTAGTTCCTAAAGACAAAACTATCGCTGATATAGACATTTCCGCCGTAGCAGATTACTGCGGTATGGATGCTTATTCTACCTTTGGCTTAGTAGCGAAATTGCGTGAGGAATTGGATAAATTTCCAGCTTTATCTAAGCTATTAGTGGAAGTGGAACAGCCACTAGAAGCAGTTTTAGCCCAAATGGAATACACAGGTGTTCGGATTAATTCAGCTTATTTACAAGAACTTTCGCAGCATTTAGAAACTGAGTTAGCCAGGTTAAAAGAGGAAGCAACTGAAATAGCTGGGGAAAATTTTAACTTGGGTTCTCCTAAACAAATGAGCCAAATTTTGTTTGAAAAGTTGGGATTAAGTACCAAACATTCTCGTAAAATTCAAACAGGCTATTCTACAGACGCAGCAACACTAGAAAGACTCCAAGAAGATGATAAAACTGGATTTGTTGAGGCGATCATTGAGTATCGCACTCTATCTAAATTAAAATCTACTTATGTTGATGCATTACCTGCATTGGTGCGTCCAGATACTCAACGGGTGCATACTGATTTTAATCAAGCAGCAACATCAACAGGTAGATTATCTTCTTCTAATCCCAATTTGCAAAATATCCCCATTCGTACAGCTTTTAGTCGCCAAATTCGGAAGGCGTTTTTACCGGAATCTGGTTGGTTAATGGTAGCGGCTGATTATTCACAAATTGAATTGCGGATTTTAGCTCATTTGAGTCAAGAGCCGATATTAGTGCAAGCATATCAGCAAAATGAAGATGTTCATACCGTTACCGCGCGATTAGTTTTTGAAAAAGAAAATATCACATCAGAAGAACGAGGGATGGCAAAAACTATCAATTTTGGCGTGATTTATGGAATGGGTTCTCTAAGGTTTTCGCGCTCAACTGGGATAGATAAGACTATTGCCAACGAGTTCATTAAGCGGTTTAATGAACGATATCCTCAAGTATTTGCATATTTGGAGCGAGTGAAAAAAGAAGCAATATCTCTTGGCTATGTAGAGACTATTCTCGGTCGTCGTCGTTATTTTGACTTTACTAATAACAGTTTACGTAAATTAAAAGGCAGTAATCCAGAAGATATTGATCTGAGTAAATTGAAGAATTTAGGCCCTTTTGATGCGGGTTTATTACGCTCTGCTGCTAATGCACCAATTCAAGGTTCCAACGCTGATATTATCAAAATTGCAATGGTAAGATTGCATGATATTTTGAAGAATTACCAGGCGCGTTTGTTGTTGCAAGTTCACGATGAATTAGTGTTTGAAAGTCCCCCTCATGAGTGGGAAGAATTAAAAGTGCAAATTAAGTCGGTGATGGAAAACGCAGTGCAGTTGAGTGTACCGTTGCTGGTGGATGCGCGTGTAGGTGAAAATTGGATGGAGACAAAGTAAGTTGAACTGAGGATTGGAACATTTACATTGATCAAAAATCAAATTCAATAGCCCTGACTGTGGCAATCACCAGAATCAGGGTTATTTGATCGTCTGAGAATTTGCTAATTACGCGAATCCTTCCAGCCAGGAACTTCCTGCTTAAGGATTCGGTGCAGAGGGTGTGACGATTCCAGCCAAAGCAGCAATCGCGCAGGGCGCTAACGTCGTGAGTAAATCTGGAGTAGATTTTCCATAGATTTGAAGCACTATTGCACCAGCAACACAACCTATAACGGTTATTGCTAGGGTGACGACAGCCATACGATACGTCCAATAGTCCTGATTGTGTGAGGATTTATGTCTTTTGAGCAAGGGTTTTTTCGATAACATGAGATGACTCCACTTGAGCATATAGGTGACTTGCTATAAGATAGCTTATATCAAAAGTTTTTATGCTGTGAATATCTAATTTTTTTGTGCTTTAGGCTATGGCATCCCAATCCATTCCACTCAAAGAACTGGGTCAAATTTCTCAAGGAATCATCCCTAGTCGCTATGTGAGCAATCAAGGAGAGACTTACCGTGTCGTTAGTGTTAGTGATCTTGAAGACCTATATGTAAAAAATGTCCACAGTCAAGCTCAACTTGCTATACCCGACATTGAACGGTATCAGCTACTCGAAAACGATGTAGTTATAGCAATTCGAGGTACACTCCTTAAATCCTCAGTGGTTACTGTGGCTATCCAAGGAAGTGTATGTAACCAAAACACGGTCTTCTTCCGCTCAAAATTTCACGAAGTTAACCCTTTGTACTTAACTGTGCTGCTACGCTCAGAATACTTTGAACGGTTGCCATCTTTCAGAGAAAGGCAATCTACTACTACTCTGCCTGCTATGAGGGTTACTGACCTTCGCAATTTAGAAATCCCGTTACCAGATTTGCAGATTCAGAATCAGATAGCTCAACTTTTTCTATCTGTTGAGCAAGCAAAAAAGGTCACATTATCAGCAATTAAAATTCGCCAAAAACTCTCCGAAGTTGCTCTTTTTCAAGCGTTAGGGGTACAAATATGATCAGTGCAGTTGAAATAGAACGTAAACTTTGGCAAATCATTGATGTCTTGCGTGAGAAATATGCTCTAGGTGAAAGTGTAGACTGTGCGCTGAAGTTGCTCCTCTTTAAGCGATTGTCAGATCAATCGTGTATAGAAGAAAGAACACGATTGTCTGTTCCTGAAGAAGCACGCTGGTCTGTTATACAAACAAAACGGCGTTATCTGGCTCAAAAACTCAGTGAAGCTTTGACGGTCATAGAAGAAACTAACTCTAACCTAAGAGGAGTTTTTACTAATTCAGAAATTAACTTCTGGACTAGGTTTGATGATGAAATACTACTACGTGTAATCAAACTTTTTTCTGAGTTAGACCTTAGCAATGAAAATTTTGATGATTTAAATGAACTAGGTAAAGCAGGTGAAAACTTTATCGAAAAAAGTGCTTATCTTGAAGGAATTGCAGGAATATATACTCCACGTCAACTTACTCAGATGATGGTTGAATTAATCAATGCAGAGCAAGAAACAAGTATTTATGATCCTGCTTGTGGCTCTGGTGAATTTTTGGCTGAAGCTGTAAAATTCATCAAGAAAATTGGAGGAAATTCATCCCAAGTAAATATATATGGACAGAATACAAATATTCACAAATATGCAACTGCCAAAACTAATTTAATACTTCATGGAATTGATAACCCTCATATTCGGATAGGCAATGCCATCTTAGAACCTTGTTTTGTTGAAGATGGTAAGCCGAGATTGTTTGATGTAGTGCTAAGTAATCCGCCTTTTAACCTCAAATACCTACCAATGGATCTTATGCACGTTAATTATCCTAGTCGATTTTCTTATGGAGTCCCTAGCAACGGTATAGGGGACTTTCTGTTTATCCAGCATATTCTCTCCTCTCTCAATAATACCGGAAAAGCAGCAGTGTTACTACCGCGTGGAGTCCTTTTTCGTGAAGGAGACGAAGGAGAAATTCGCAGAAGAATAATTGAAGCAGACTTGATTGAAGCGGTCATCGAACTTGCTCCAAAGCTCTTTTATTACACTTCAATCCCAGTTGTGATAGTGATTTTCAATCGAAGAAAATCTAATAAAAATAAAATTTTATTTATTGATGCAAGCCGTGAATATGAAGCTGTAAAAGGACATAATTTCCTACACTGTAAGCATATAGATCATATTGTTTCCACATATCGCAGCTTTTCAGATGAAGAAGGGTTTGCAAAACTCGGGACTGTCGGAGAAATTGCTGATAACGAACATAACCTCAGCGTTAATTGCTACGTTATTCCTCCTGCTAATGAAAAAATTGATCTAACTTTGGAAATTAGCAAACTTCATCAGCTAGAGGCTGAACGCTCTGAACTTGAAACTAAAATAGACGATTACTTACGAGCTTTAGGAATCAAACTTTAGACTAGTTCATATCTACAGACTTAAGAGTGGTTATTTTATTTTGATCGCTAAATTGTAGTTTAGCTTAGTGCCAGAAAATGCAACATCTATTTTTATTTACAACCTTAACCACTTTTGCTATTCAAGCGATATTATCTCAGAAGGAATTTTAATATGCATCGTCGTTGGCTCTTATCTACTTTCGCAATTTTGTTGAGTATAGTTTTAGTTGCTTGCACCACTGCAACTACTCAGCAACCACAAACCAAAGTGGAAAATACCACTGAGGCAGCTAACACGAACTCTCAGCAATTACCAAAAGGATCAGCAAAAAGAGTTGTTGCTCTTTCTTCTCTTGCTGCTGATATCATCTCTCAACTCGATCAAACAAAAATTGTTGGAATTACTGGGAGTAAATTATTTCAAAATGAGCCAAGATTCAAGGATCTTCCCCGTGTTAGTGAAGGTCAAAATCCGCCAAATTTAGAAAAAATTGTAGCACTAAAACCGGACTTAGTTATTGGTGCTGAAGGTTTTTCTACCGTGCCAATTCAAAAACTTAAGCAGCTAGGAATTCTGACTTTGCTCACCAAGGTGAATAACTGGGAATCTCTAGAAGAACTTACTAAAACATTGGCTCAGTCAATTGATGCTGATCCTCAGCCTTTATTAAACCGTTATAAAACTTTTTTGCCAGACAAGCAAACGCAGAATCTTTCGGCTTTAGTTCTAGTTAGTCGTCAACCAATTTTAGCCCCGAATAAAAACAGTTGGGCAGGGGATTTGCTTGCAAAATTTCAGGCGAAAAATATAGCAGCAGATTTACAAGGTAAAAGTCCAATTGGCGGTTATGTGACACTTTCGGCTGAGAAGGTTTTAGAGGCAAATCCAGAGGTGATAATTTTGGTTAATTCGCCGCAAGGGAATTCGGAAGCAGCACTTTTAGATTCGCTGAAAAAGGAAGGTTTTTGGCAGCAATTGCAAGCGACTAAAAATAACCGAGTTTACGTGTTTGATTACTATGGGTTGGTAAATCCAGGTAGTATAGATGCAATTGAAAAGGCTTGTCAGGAGCTTAAGAAATCGCTGTTGGCATCACAAAGCACTTAGTACACAATTATCGGAAATTTGTGGACAATTGAGGTTTGAATTTAAACGCATAGGCGCTTCTCTACGAGACGCTACGCGAACGCCTTCCCGCAGGTTAGGGGCGCAGAGGGAAGCGCAGAGGAACGCAAAGTTTTTGAAAGATGTTGGTAATGATAAGGCTTTTAATCCCTGGTATAACTAATGGCTTTTTGACTAACTGGGATATTTTTTTTAGCTTCAGGAGATATACCTCCAAGACTGCGGAAATACAGTCCTCCAATGGTGAATAAAAATGTTACATATCCCACTGCTTGTACTAGATAAAGATGTTCTCTATAACCAAATAAAGATTTGAGAATAATACCAGGAAACTGTTCGTCGGGTAAGATTTTGGAAGTATTAGAAACCATTGTCCCTAAAATACAGGAGTGGATTCTAGTAAAGTGTTCGTAATAAAAACAAAAGTTCTCCGAGGCGCGGTTACTGAGAGCAATGCTAGCAATAGCTTCATCAAAACGTTGCAGCGCTGTCACAACTAACCCTGCAACAATTAACACTAATAAAATGCCCATTGCCTGGAAAAACTGGCGGATGTTAATTTTAACGCCCCATTTAAATAAAAGCACACCGATTGCGATCGCAACTATCACACCACCAAGGGCACCAATAGCAGGCATTAACCCTTGTTGAAAACTACTGGCAATAAACAGAACGGTTTCAAAACCTTCGCGCAGAATAGCCACAAAAATTAAACTAAAAATACCCCATCCAGCATTGGTGTTTTTTGTCAAGGCGCTGTTAACAGCTCCTTCAACCGCAGCTTTCATAAATCTGGCTTGTTTGGTCATCCAGATTAGCATCCAACTGAGCATTGCGATCGCTAATACACAAAATACACCTTCCAGCGCTGGCTCAATTACTCCCGTGTATTGCGGATAAGCTTTGCCTAGTGCTTGAGTCACCCAACTGAATAGCACTCCTATTAAGGCACTGACGATAAGGCCAACGCCGATACCAGCATATACCCAAGAGTTCAGCCGGGATTGTTTAGCTTTTTTCAGCAAAGCTAGCACAATTCCCACAACAAGGGCGGCTTCTACTCCTTCTCGGAGTGTAATCACAAAAGTAGGTAGAGCAGTACTAAAATTCATCTTTTATCCTTTGTCTTTTATTCTTAGTCATTAGTCCCTAGCCAATAACTAGTGACTAATAACTAATAACTATTAACTAAAATCGCGTAGCATCTTTTTGAGTTCGAGATTATGCATCTCTTCTTGCCCAATCATGCCACGAGCAAATTCTTCCAGATAAATGCTGGCATTGGTGACAGTTTCGAGCAGATTTTTATACAGTTCTAATGCCTTCTTTTCATGGGATAAGCTTTCTTCCAAGATATCCTTGACTTTATGCTGGTAGGTTTCTTCCATTGAGGCAATTTTTAGGGAGGGATGCCCATCTAAACCGGTGAGAATTTCGCCCACTTGTTCGGCATGAAGTAAAGATTCACTTGCCTGTGCTTTGAAAAAAGCCACGATTGGAATGCGGTTAGGGCCAGTCACCATCAAAGAATAATGTGTATAGCGCACTACCCCTGCTAGTTCAAATTCCATGATGGCATTTAGCAGGTCAATGGTCTTTTTCTGGTCAAGTTCTTGCATCAGTTGTTAGTTCAAGTAACGAATGGAGTGTAATTAGTTAGGAGTACGTAATGACGCTCTCTACGAGACGCTAAAAGCGAACGCGGACTCGCTACCGCTACGCTAACGTAATTCCTAACTATTTCCTAATTTTAAACTTCCTACCCTATGCTTCCCATTAAATAAAAGTGCTATCGCTGCGCTTGAGTATTGGATTTATCAACCACTTTTTGAGAGTTTTCCTCAATGGTTTTCACTAGCTTGGTAACATCAGTAGGAGTTTTAACTGCTTTCGTCGGTGGGATGGCGGCAGGCCAAACTTTTATTAGTTCAGCTAAACTAGTTTCGATCGCTTTATGTGCTTCGGGATCTTGTTGAGCTACTTGACTAGAAATTCCTTTGTATAATTCATTGGCGTAAACGACAAAACCACGAGAATCTTGATACTCAATTGGCGCGGTTACTTTACCATCGGCGATCGCCGCGCTATATTCAGAGTTGGCTGCATCCAATAATTCGTTAATTACCTGTAACACAAATCCTGATTTTGAGCGTTGATCTGCTGGTAATGCTGCGATCGCACCGTCTACTGCTTGCACTGAAGAAGTAAAATTAGTTTTAACTTTGCCATCTTTAGGAGTAGATTTTACTAAATCTTGCAAACTTACCAAAGTTGTCTTAAATTCTTTAACTTTACGCTCATTCAATTGTTCTTCTACATCAACGTAAATCTCCTCAACTGGATGTCCAATATGAGGTTCTGCCTGTTTCGGCTGATTTTGATCTAATAGTTCTTGTGCTACCAAAAGATGCCCTTTCATTAAGCCTAATTTAGACATATAGTCAACATCTTTTGCCTCACCTGTGAGTACTACTTCTTGAACACCAACCTGGTCTTTAATTTGGTCGAACTGCTCTTGAGTAATTACTTTTTTAGTAACTAAATCTTCTGGGCTACCGTAGGGACGATTTGCTTGGATTTTATTTGATAAAGCCGGAACACCTAGCTTGCCTTCAAACTTATCTAATTCTGACAATATAGCAGTGTTAATGTTAATTTTTTCTTTGCCACCGTGACCACTATGATTGTTATTACTTACTGCTTCTGTAGCTTGAGGACTAGCAGCCGGTGCTGATGGATTTTCTGCGGTCGGCGTAGTGTTACAGGCACTTAGAGTTACTATTGCCGCAACTGCTGCTGTTAAACAGACATAACGAAGTTTGATCATTTTTGCTCCTCACGCAACTTAAAATGTATTAATTGAAACATTAAAACTATTACTGAAAGCTAGTTTGTTTGACACATTGTCATAGACTTTACTGTTGCATATAATGACATTTCTTATCAACTAGTTACTAAAAATTTAATGAACTAATTACGAATTATTCATAATATTGTCAGGAATTTTTAACAGATTTTTGAGATTTACTTTCAGTAATAACCTCAAATTGACCCATGCAACCGTTTTCTGCGATCGCATCCTGATGAGGATGAAACATATATTTACCTGGGTAGCGAAAAGCAAATTCCAAGATGTGCCTTTCTGCGATACCCATCGTAATCACATCAGTTTTCTCACTAGGAGTCATACTCATGCCATAGCGATAGACATCAAAAAAGTTGGCGTGCAAGTGAAACGTCACTGCCGGATCGTATTCAATGATGTTGAGAACATACAGCCGAATCAACTGATCTTTGTAAATGCGAATGGGATGATGCATGTAATAGTGCGGCAGACCGTTGAAGGCGTAATAATCGTTATGGCTATCATCATTCACGTCATACCCACCCATCACTAGTACAATCTCATCAGCCGGGGGACGGGAAGTCGGTGGATCGATGATAAACATCCCGTACAGTCCCTTGGCGATGTGACGGGTGACTGGTTCAATATGGCAGTGGTATAAGTGAACACCATAAGGTTCAGCATCAAATTCATAAATTGTGGCTTTGCCGTTGCTGATCGGGCGAACGCCATCCATTTCTGCTGGATGAACGCCATGAAAATGTAAAGAGTGAGAATGTCCCGCGTTGTTGAGAAATATTACTCGGATGCGATCGCCTTGTTTTGCCCGTAGCGTTGGACCTGGGATGCGATCGTTTAAATCCCAGATGTTGTAAGAGACAGCACTATTGAGCTTTATTATGGAAGTACCCGCAGTTAACTGAAATTCTCGGATAGTGCGCCCATTCTCTTGCTTGAGCGTCCCATAATCAAAATCTCTCACCATCTTCATCGGGTTAGTAACATCCTCTGGTGAGTCCATCTCAAGTGATGGTACTTTGACGATTGACTTGCTTTGTAGATTTAACATCTGCCAAAGTCCTGCTGCACCAGTCACTCCAGCACTTGCTAGACCAAACTTCAATAGTTGACGGCGGTTCCAAAGTTTTTCGTTACCCAGAGCGAAGTTGTTGGGCATTACATTTAATTACGGTTAGCGCCAAAAGAGAATTGCAAATAATTTGCAATTGCTGTTGTGTATCTTATAGGAATTAATAATTATTGTCAATAATTTTCACGCGCCTCAAAACTGCTACTTACAGTAAACTGTTGATAATCTGTGACGTATTTAATTGGCTTAGAGATAACATAAATCTCATTTCAAGGAATTTTGAATACTTGGCAACATGACCATTTTTAATTTTTATCTGTTACCTTCGTGTTGTGTCCCTTGAAAATGCCATCACCTAAAACCCTGTGTCATTCTTTTGTTATTTTTATAGAATAGACTTTATGTGTAGATTGCTGCATCGTGATGAGCCAATGTTCAAAGAATTGTATAGTATTCACTATGGTTGAATTACACAATATATTTGATACACACTTGTCAAACACAAAGTTAATCGGATATCTTTTTGCAATCAAGTGGCATTGTGGCCTTTAATTGACGAATTACCCAAATTTATTATAGGATGTCAAAAATGACTAGTTTTTCTCGTATTTCAGTATTGCAGAAGACCGCAGGTATTACCTTATCGAAGCCTGTGCAGGTAACGCTTTATATG
This sequence comes from Nostoc sp., assembly GCF_041747015.1. Taxonomy (GTDB): domain Bacteria; phylum Cyanobacteriota; class Cyanobacteriia; order Cyanobacteriales; family Nostocaceae; genus Nostoc. The sequence continues at coordinate 9,922 of NZ_JBGTFY010000159.1, read as the reverse complement.
CTGCTATCTTCTTTGGTTATCTGGACTGTCTTGTTCTCTACCTATCCTGCGGCTCATAATACAGCACACTCAGCGCGTCACCACACTTTAGGCGTTGCGTGTCACTAAGTTATCATAATTCCAAGATTTTTAGGTGTATCAAGTAATGCTTTGACACCTAACAAAGTTATAACGCTAAAGTAGTGCGGATTTCCCGGCAATGTTTTTAGTTGGAAATAATTTTTAGGTTTTGTAGAGATGGAAAAAAGCATCTCTACATCACTTGAACTTAATTTAATATGATGTCTGATTTATTACTAATTATTTGACTAGAATTCCTCTACTTACTTAAGACTGACGCGAAAATACACGCTGTCGGGGCAATTCATGAATTGCCCCTACCTAAAAATCAGGGTTTTGGCTATTGTTTGCGTAAGTCCTATTACTAATAATAAAGAGACTAATAATCTGGGGTAACTTTCACCCACTGCTGTTAGATTTCAGTTGTAAAAAGTACACAGGTTTCACATTTACCGGAAGTTTTTATGAAAAAATATCGGCTTTTTGGAGTTATTAGCGCTGTTTGTATCACTTTGTCAATTCTTTATTCTTTTGTGGGGAGTTCCCAAATTCCTACATCCAGAGTGCTACTCTCCACCAACCCAGCTTTAGAACGTATTCTTCCTTTTGAAGCAGGAACAGAAAAACCACAATCTCCCGTTACTCTGACGTTACAAGCTGTTGATGCTGCGGGTAAACCATTAGAAAATGCCAAAATTAACTTACAAATTCTAACGCCACCGCCTAATCCTTGGTTAACAACAGATTTTCCCATTGTCGAGGGAACAAAATTGCTGCAAATGAATGCTGCTGCACCCGATGGTAAGTTAGAAATTCAGCAGATATTACCCATCCGTGGTAATTATCAACTGCGGGTTAACGTGTCTCCCTTGGTAGCAAATGCTTTTGCTCCCTATCAACAAACCTTGAATCTAAATGTCCGAGAAAATCCCGTAAAATATAAATATTTTGCTGTTGTTGCAGCTATTTTACTATCACTTGGATTAGTGGGTGGTTGGGTTATTGGCGGACAAGAAAAATTGCAAGAAGGCGAAATTGCACCGCAGTCAGTGCGCCTTTTATTAAGTGCTTTGACAGTGGTGGCTATCGTAACCCTATTAGTTATCAATATTAGTGCAGAAGTCGCAGAAGCTCATGGCAGCGAACACTCAAACAGTACCGAAGCCATAGCACCATCATCTCAAAAATCTCAGGGATTGGAAATTAGCATTGAGGGAGATAAAAACGCGACTGTCGGAAAACTTGCGAATTTAGCGCTACAGGTGAAAGATACCGCCACAGGACAACCTATCAGGGATGTAGCCTTGCAGGTGAAAGCGATCGCTTTAGAAGATAATTTAACAGTCTTTGCCTACAAAGGAGTTTCTGACGAACAAGGCAAGTTAACATGGCTTGAACAGTTTTTTGATGGTGCACCCCACAAAGTCGAGGTAGAAGCAACTCCTAACCCTGGAGTTAATCCTCAATTTCCGCCGGTGAAAGTGGCGCAGTTAGTTGAAGTTGAAGCGATCGCACCACCAATTTATATCCGATTGATTGGTTTATTCTACTTTACTGCCATTGTCGGCATTGGTATGGCAATTGGATTGCTAACACAACATCGACGAACACCACCAGCAAGAGAAAACTAGTTATACCAGAGCTTTACTGACGATTTCAACCAGTAAATATAAAGATGTATATTAATAGAAAAAAATCGTTGTGGTAAAACTAAAACACACTATTTTATGGCTCTTGCGTTACTTTTATGGCAGAAATCAAAATTAACTCAATTTCAATAGTTACAATTTAGTATGCTTGATACCTGAAATGCTGACACTGCAATAGGTTGCAAATGTTAAGATACTATCAAATAGCACATATGTTATAATCTAAATCCGCATATACTAAAATTTTAGGTGCTTGCTATGAAATTTCCTGTAGAGGAAATCCTAAATCTTCCCGATATGAAAGTATTAGATTTTCTTCGCGTAGCGTCTCGCAGAGAAGAAATTGAAGGTATAGGAATAGTTATAAGTATAGAGAAATACATCAACTATTGTAATTGTCCCTCGTGTGAACAAACTACTCGCAGTATACATCAAAATCATTGGCGAATGATTCATGATTTATCTTGGAGCGAGAAAACAGTTTTATTAAAAATAAATCGTCGCCAATTTAAATGTAATAGATGTCAAAAAGTTTTTAGCGAAAAACTAGATTTCGTGGAGAAAAACAAAGGATATACTAAGAGATTAGCTCTTCAGATAGTACAGCAAGTATTAGAGAGCAATATTCATAGTGTAGCTGAAAGGAATGACTTGAGTGATGAAGAAGTTGAATCAATGTTAAAAGGACAAGTATCACAAATATTAAACATAAAATTAAGTCAGGTAAAAAGGTTAGGTATAGATGAAATTGCTTTGGTTAAAGGTCAAGGAAACTATTTAGCGGTATTAGTAGATTTAGATACTCATAAACCCATTGAAATAGTGAAGTCCAGAAGAAGGGAAGAAATCAAGGAAGTTCTTGTAAGTTGGGGTGTTCAGGTGCTTGAACAAATCCAAGAAGTGAGTATTGATCTCTGGTCGCCTTATAAAAGCTTAGTAGAAGAATTAAAGCAAGACAGCCAATGTAACTGCTGATAGATTTCATGTAATGAAACAAGTAAATGATGAGTTAGATGCAATGCGTAAAGCTGAAAAGAGAGCAGCAATGTCGCTAGAAAACAAAGCCGAAAAAGACCGAATATTAGAGGGATTAAATAAAAGCAAATATAGTTTCATTAAAAATGAAGATTCTTTGAACGAAACCCAAAAAGAAAAGTTAAAATCCGCCCAAGAGGTTTCACCAATCCTGTCCAAAATGCATCAACTAAAATTTTGCACCAAATCGCTTTTTTTTAACAACCACCAAACAGCATCATGTATTTTTAGCGATGCTTGGGTTGGGTTACGCGATCGCACTGCTAAAATTATAGTCTAGCGACTTTTTTAGGGTAAATTTTTGACTTTACTGAGAGTAATTCAGTACCTCAACTGTCAAAAGAGACTCCCAAGAGAAAAAATGGGGGATTGCAAATTTAATTAAATCAACCTAACAATGAAGAGCAAAGCACCAAAAAGCTGTTAATTAATAGCTAGTGACTTTTTGCCAAACATGATTTTAATTGCAGACAAATTGTGATGAATACAGCTAATTTTCCGTGGCTGACGACGATTATTCTGTTTCCGATAGCGGCTTCGCTACTGCTTCCCATCATCCCGGATAAAGACGGCAAAACAGTGCGCTGGTATTCCCTGATTGTCGGGCTGCTCGATTTTGCACTGATTGTCTACGCTTTTTATACTGGGTATGATTTCTCCAATCCCGATTTGCAGTTGGTAGAGAGTTACCCTTGGGTACCACAATTGGGTTTGAATTGGTCAGTAGGGGCAGATGGCTTGTCTATGCCCCTAATTATTTTGACTGGATTCATTACCACGCTGGCGATTTTAGCAGCTTGGCCTGTTACCTTCAAGCCCAAGCTATTTTACTTCTTGATTTTGGCGATGTATGGCGGTCAAATTGCCGTGTTCGCCGTCCAGGATATGCTGTTATTTTTCCTGGTGTGGGAACTTGAACTGGTACCGATATACTTTCTGTTGTCGATTTGGGGAGGCAAAAGGCGGCAATATGCAGCGACCAAATTTATTTTATACACTGCTGGCGGATCGTTGTTTATTTTGCTGTCTGCCCTGACAATGGGATTTTACGGCGATACGGTGACATTCGATATGCGATCGCTCGCCCTTAAAGATTTCGCCCTCAATTTCCAACTTGCACTTTATGCTGGCTTCTTAATTGCCTACGCCGTCAAGTTGCCGATTATTCCTTTGCACACTTGGCTACCGGATGCCCACGGTGAAGCGACAGCCCCCGTGCATATGTTGCTGGCAGGTATTCTGCTGAAAATGGGCGGTTACGCCTTAATTCGGATGAATGCCCAAATGCTGCCCGATGCCCACGCTTATTTTGCACCGGTGTTGGTGGTTTTGGGGGTAGTTAATATCATCTACGCTGCTTTGACATCCTTTGCCCAGCGCAACCTGAAGCGAAAAATTGCCTACTCTTCAATTTCCCACATGGGCTTTGTTCTCATTGGTATTGCCTCCTTCACCGATTTGGGATTGAGTGGGGCAGTTTTGCAAATGGTTTCTCACGGGTTAATTGGGGCGAGTTTGTTCTTCCTCGTTGGCGCAACTTATGACCGCACCCATACCTTAATGTTGGATGAAATGGGCGGTGTCGGTAAGAGAATGCCGAAGATTTTCGCCATGTTCACCACTTGTTCAATGGCTTCTTTGGCATTGCCAGGGATGAGCGGTTTTGTGGCAGAATTAATGATATTTGTGGGCTTTGCTACTAGCGATGCTTATAGCTCTACCTTCAAAGTCATTGTGGTGTTCTTGATGGCAGTGGGAGTGATTTTAACTCCGATTTATCTGCTGTCGATGTTGCGGGAAATTTTCTATGGAGAAGAGAACAAGGAATTAGTTTCTCACCAAGCTTTGATAGATGCCGAACCCCGCGAAGTATTTATCATTGCCTGTTTGTTAGTGCCAATTATTGGTATTGGTTTTTATCCGAAGTTGCTGACTCAAATGTATGACGCTACAACTGTACAATTGACATCAAGATTGCGTGGTTCCGTGCCAACATTAGCACAACGAAAAGAAGAAATGCTAAAGGTTTCTTTGAGTGCACCGGAAATCGCTAGTTAAGTTGCGATCGCTAGTTTAGTTTAAATATTGATTACTTTGAGGGCGGGTTTTCTACCTGCCCTTTTTGTTACTCACTTCGTTAAAGTAAAAAAAACTCATCGAACTGAGTCCAAAAAATCCTGTATGAGTAAGTGAGTAGATGTATTTTTTACAATTTTCATAAAAATAGATTTTAAGCTGATTGATTTGTTTGCAACCAGTGAAGTAAATCTTCCATAGCAGTAAAATCCAACAAAGCTTCACCAAGAGTTTCTAATTGATTTAAAGAAAGAGATTGGATGCGCTCTTGCAATTCTGGTGATAATTCTCCCACTCGTCTTTGTAATAACCTTAAAATAAGCCGTTGTTCACCTTCTTCTTTACCTTCTTGTTTACCGCGCTCGTAGCCAATGCGCTCACCAGTAGTTATATATCTCATAGTCCGCTTTTGCTCAAATTGTTTAAACTCTTGCCAAAATTGATTTTCCAATGCCTTTGGTAATATCATAACCCAATCGATAAATCGATACAGATTACGAATATCCTGCTCTCCTAAACCCAAATCATAGAGCCTGCGAATTAAGCTAAACTTCCATATTTTGCGTTGTTCGGGTGATGGCGTGTCTGCTGCGTTTTCAAATGCGCCATGACGACAGTTGCAAATGGATTATCGCTATTTTCTAACTCGTGAAAGCGATTTTCATAATCCAAAAGTTTAACACTACCAAATTCAAAATTTAAGCGAGTATTGGGATAATTGTAACTGTAATTGCTTGGTCGCCATTCTCGGTTTGGATCACAGAGAATTGCAAGGCTTGTTGCTGGTTGATCAAAGCGGTCAAATATGCGAAAGTTGTAGGTAAACATTCGCTTACTAAAGTTATCTTCTTTTTGTGCCTGAATTTCAACATGGACTAATAACCAAAGTTCTTCCCCTTGGGTTTGCCAAACTTTAACTAATTGATCAGCATATCGCTTACCCTGTTCAGCTTCACGAGTTATTTGTTGAAATTCTTTATCTAGAAATTCGTAGGGACGTTCCCAATCAATTAATGCAGAAGTTTTTGGAAAAAAGAAATGCATTGCTTGGGGAAAATAAGCTTCTATAATTTCTTTCCAAGGGCTATCAAAATCAGCGCGTAGGCGTAGCCCGTCGTAGACATCGCTAACAGTTGTCATGAATTGATTGCAGATGATAACTTTGAAAAAAGTCTAACATTGGGTTTTGCTTTGCTCAACTATAATATTCATAAATTATTGCCGGGTTTCCTTACTTCAAACTGATCTACAGTGATGTGCGAGCGCTTGTCAGTTGCACTTAGATGTTACGCAGGGTAATTGCGATCGCATAATTAAAGTTAAATAAAAGTACCAGATATTAAAATACTTGCATCAACCCAAGGGCTGATTTGTTGACTTGTATTACTCAAACTCCTGGCCAGTGCGGTGGTCATCCTTGTATTAGAGGTATGAGAATTCGTGTGAGTGACATTTTAGAAATGTTGGCTGAGAATGTCAGTGTTTCTGAGATTTTAGAGGATTTTCCCGATCTCGAACTCGAAGATATCCAAGCCTGTCTATATCTCTTGGGCAGTATTGAACATAATAAACCCTCTTGTCCCTTATCCTAAAAGTTGCGATGCCTGCGGTAAGAGGTGCCGGATTTCCTTAGTTCAAATCAATCTACAGTGATGTGCCGCAGCTACGCCCGTCGTAGACATCGCTTGTCCGTTACATTAAAGTTTTAGCCTCCCACAGGCGCGATGCCTGCGGCAAGCCGCTAAAAAGCATCTACGCACAAGTACTGTAGTTGCTAAAGATACATAAATCTCTATGATGGTTTAGAATCATCTAACTCAGCCAGAGCTATCTTGACACACGCACGAACACCTTTCCAATCAACTTCTGACAAGTGACCAATCAAAACCAAATTAGCTGAGGGTGGTAAGGTGACAATAAAACTTCTGAAAACAGACGCAACCCGCAAACCTGCTGCTGCCCAATCCTGAAGTGTGTAATCAGTAATTCCAAGGCCAGTTATCTGAGTAGTGAGCAGTCCAATAATCACATCGGGACGAGTTGCATGATAAGTGGCAGATGACAGAACTACAGCAGGACGACGCTTAATACCAGTGACACCGGGAAAATCAACTGTGACTACATCACCGGAATTGAACGTCACTAAACTGTCTCCTCGCTTTCAGGGAAAATTGAAGCTGCGTACTCTAAGGAGAAGGATGCTAAATCAAGCTGATCTTGTTCAGTCCAGGTATCACTTTGGTCGATGATAGATAAGTTTTGCTCGACTAGCTCATTTAGAATCAGGGTTGCCAAGCGTAGCCGTTCAGTCGGTGACAAGTTACAAACAACTTGGCTGTATATTTCTTGGGCAGTATTTGACATAATAAACCCTCCTGTCCCTTATCCTAACAGTTGCGATGCCTGCGGTAAGTCGTGCTGGGTTTCTTTACTTCAAATCAATCTACAGTGATGTGCCGCAGCTACGCCCGTCGTAGACATCGCTTGTCCATTGCATTGAAGTTTTAGCCTCCCACAGGTGCGATCGCACTCAACACGAAAAGAATTGACAACTGCATTCATCGCACTCTCAAATTTATACCTTCTGAATGTTTATTAGTTGGTACTAAAGGGAAATATAAGTATAAGGTGATGCCTTGTTTTTATGGTGAACCCGTAGACAAGTACTAACCAAATACTAATCACAATCAGGAGTATTTCATGATTCCACTGATTTTGGGTGCTGCTGCTTTGGCTACTGGAGCCTTCGGAGCAGTAAAAGGTGCTGAAGGTATTGGCAATATGAATCAGGCAAAATAAATTGGTGAACAGGCTCAACAAAAATACGAAAGTAGCTTGCAAAATTTAAAAGCAGCCTGGGAAATTACCAACCAGTCAGCAGAAGTTTATGGTCAAATGCAACTTCGTATCAAACAGGGTACAATTTCAAACTTTATAGCTTTTATTGAGAGAATTGGTCAGCGAGCTTCCCAAAACAATCTGGACATTGTAGCTGGATTAGACATCTCCACTCAGCAAATTCAGGAGTACAAAACAGAAGTTATCAAAGCTGAACAGTGGGTGAAAGGTGGTGTATCAGCAGCCGTTGCAGCCTCAGCAGCAGGTTCTAGTGCAATTACCTTAGCAAGCAATGTAGGGAAAGTTCCTGTTTCCAGCTTCTTTGGATTGCGGACTGCTCAAGTCGGTATCTCACAACTTAGTGGTACTGCGGCTTTGACTGGAGCCATAGGTTGGTTAGGTGGTGGTAGTATGGCGGTTGGTGGTGCTGTATTGGGAGGTATTACACTCGCCCCAATGTTAATGGTTGGGGGTTTTCAACTTGCTGGTAAGGGTGAGGAAGCTTTGACTAAAGCGCGGGAGTATGAAGTTAATATCAACGTAGAAATTGCCAATATTGAAGCAGCTCAAAATTTTCTCTTACAGGTTAAACGGCGAACAGTGGAACTTGCTAATTTAGTGTGTAATTTAAACAACCGTGCTAAATCCGCACTTCAGGAGCTTGAAGCCCAATCTTTTAATCGCGATCGCGATGCTAGCAAATTTCAAGAGGTAGCACTTTTAATTAAAGCACTTGCAGAAATTATGAAAATTCCTATTTTAGATAATGAAGGACTATTAAACCCTTTTACTCTAACCATTCAAGCTAAATACAAAACTCTGGGAGGTATTTAGCAATGATTTTACCAAGTATCGTTACAATATCTACTGCGGTTAACGCCACAAAATCGTTAGTGAGCATTGTTTCCAGTTACAAGCAAATTGGAGAGCAAGAACAGACTAAAAGGCGTGAGATAGCAGCTTTGGAAAAAACGCAATGTGTTGACGCATTTTCTTCAGCTTATACTGAATATAAGATAATTGCCGAACAAGAACAGACAAAGAGACGAGAGATTGAGGCTTGGCAAAAAGAAACAATCACCAAGATTAACGCCCAGCGAGAGTTGTTGATGGCGTATCTAGATCGCTCTTTTGATGAACGTGCGGAAAACTTTCGCGCTTTATTTGCTGTCGTTGATCATGCGATCGCATCCGGTAATAATGAACAACTAGCCCTTACCTTAAACTCAATTACAGAAATAGCTAAATCTAGCCCCTTCAAAGACCTTGCAAATTTAGCTTCTGTTCGCGCCGCCCTCGATGATCCAGATCACGAATGGACATTTTGATTTTATAACAGTGCGATCGCTCTTTCAAAACTTTCTAAAAAAGCCTGTCAACGCAGGCTTTTTTCATGTAGTGCGAAGCTTCCAACCTAGAGGCGCTCTGAGATAATAGCGATCGCCACTATAATTCAATACGGTTAGGGTTTCAACTATTTGTAGGAAGGAATGAATGCGTGAATTACTTAAATAAACTAGTAAACAAACGAATTTAGTAAGTCAAAGCTCATTTTGCTTGCGGAAAACACCAAAATGAGTAAGTCAAAGCTTATATTTAGTAAGTCAAAGCTCATTTTGCTTGCGGAAATCACCCAAATGAGGAAGTTAAAGCTCATATTTAGTAAGTCAAAGCTCATTTGACTTGCGGAAAACACCAAAATGAATAAGTCAAAGCTCATATTTAGTAAGTCAAAGCTCTTTTTGCTTCCTAAATATGAAGTTTTGAGAAAGCCATAAACCTTTTTGCTGATTAAATATGAATTTAAGTTAAAGCTACGTGAGTTCGATGAGTTCAGAAATACCAAATATCTATTAGGTAAAAAACCAATACGGTTCAGTTAGAACCGTATTGCACTAAAATTATGTTGCATTGCCACATATTGCAATACAACTTTCACAAGATAATGAGCAAAGAAAATATTACGTTTCAGATAGATAGCGATCGCAAAGCTGCACTTGATGCGATGCCTTCGGCGGGCTACGCCTACGCAGCCGGAATGAATCGCGGCAGCTACGTACTTACAGCAATTTGAGATCAAAGCTGCCACAAAGCTGGTAAACTTAAAAGATGTAAAAAAAGAAGATTATTAAGACATGGCAGCATATTCCATTGACTTGCGACAGAAGATATTAAGTGCGTGGCAAAACAAAGAAGGTACACAAAGAGACTTAGCAAAACGATTTAAAGTGAGTTTGTCTTTCATCCGTGACTTTTTGCGTCGG
>NZ_JBGTFY010000158.1:0-4570 GCF_041747015.1 Nostoc sp. | reverse complement strand
CTGGACTAGTCTCAGTAACTCATGGGTGTATTGGCTTATATAGCCAAGGTTTCCGTAAATAAAGCTAACGGGATTGTTGATTTCGTGAGCAATACCAGCTACCATTTGACCCAAAGCAGACATCTTTTCACTTTGAATCATCTGACCTTGCATCCGATGCAAAGTATTTAAGGTATTTTCTAACTCTTGGCTTCTTCGCTCCAAGTCTGTCCGAGAGTCTTCTAACTCACAAATGACTTTCTTAAGTAAAAATTCTTTTGTTGCAATGTCAGTTTCTAGCTGACGACGTTCAGCTTCGCAGCGCTCCAGCTTTTTTTGAAAGATGCGGTTGGCTTTTTCTAATGTTTGGATTTGTATGGAAACGTCTTGATTGTCCATAGACACTTAGCTTGTTCCCAACAACAGTGTTACAAATGTTTTATTATGAAATCGGGCTTGACCTCCACCCACTAAAGGAGCAATTTCACCGTAAGCATAGAAACCACAGCAGGGCAATGCCTCTGGTAAGTGCTTTTTGATCAGCTGATATTCTTCTCTGGCAAGAGTCCCAAGAATCCGCCGACGGGCTGCACAGGAAATGAGCAACGCTGCCGTTGGCTTGACACCGGGATAATCGGCGAGAGCATTCTTCAGTGAAGCCTCAGAAGCTGACAGAATATTGTCACGAGTCGCATCGGTAATTTGCACAACTGCCTGTTCGGGAATATCTGAGAAGAACGTTACACTACCAGAATGCTGATCGTAGCCATTAGGTGCCCACATATAGAAATGGTCTTGATCCTCAAAAACCGCCAGGGCATGAATCGCATAGTTGGCTGCAAATTGTTCTTCACCGAGATAATACTGATAGAAATCTAAGGCACGCTGTCCATCAATTTCATATACTACGTTGCCATTGACTTTAGTTACACGGCTACGTTGGCCAATGGGAGTCCAACCACTGGCAACTCCGTGGGAAAATAGTAATTGTCCAGAAAATAGCAGCACTGGAACTGAATCACTTAAGACTTCATCTTGGAAAAATTGATAGGTTTTATCAAAGGTGTAGTCATCGGCAGCCATTCCCCCAATGATCGGAAAATGCGCTCCCAGGCTTTGTTTTAAACTTTCTAAAATCAAGACTCCATTGCTCGTGAGGCTATCGGGAAAGGTAAGACATAATTGTGGCAGGGATGCACTCTTGGCTTTTGCTTGGGCGATCGCTTGTTGGGCTGCAAGATGTGGATTTTTAGATGCTTCTCGTCCAATACCTGCCCGAATTTCCATTTCATCTGTAGCAAACAGCATTAAGGTCAGAGAATCTTGCTGAAACTCCAAAACTGAAGAAATTTCTCCATTCGTAGTTCCACCAATCAACTCAATTCCGGGAAAAGCATTCTGGATGCATTGTAAAATTAACGCATGGTCAAAGTCTATAGCAGTGAATAAAAGTCCAGCCTGAGGAGTTGACCCTGCAAGCGAACGGTTACATTGTTGAAGAACTTCAGCGATCGCGCTATGAGAATCAGGATCGTCACTATGACCAACAACAACTTGAAACATAATTACCTCATTGTAAGTTTGAATAGCAGCGTCCTAATCCGATTCGGAAGGCAGCACTCTGCAACTTACACTTAGAGTTCCCACTTACCTGAACTAAATCTCAATTCACCTGACTTTTTATCATCAAAAACTGGGTAATGTCTCAGACCTGTGGATAAGCTCTCAAGTAGGCGCTCCAAACTCACAGCAGTTGAGGAAGAAAAAAATTATATTACACAGCCACTGTCATGATGAAAAACAACTGAACCATCTTCAGTTGTGAAGTACATATGACAATGTGCCAATTCATTGAAAAGCTGTGTGTGGTAAAAGTCACACGCACGGATTTGAAGACCAGCGGATTTTGTGAGGAACTCGTTGAATTTTACTAATGTCAAAATAGTATTTCAACTCTGATAAATTGGAGGGGACTATGACCACGGCGATACACTGGCAGGAGCGAATTGGTAATCAAAGGGATTGGGTTTGGCGGGGCTGGCAAACTCGCTACACTTACATTCGCCCTGTCCAAAATAACCACAATGCAACGCCCCTAATCCTGTTACATGGCTTTGGTGCTTCCATTGGTCATTGGCGACATAACTTAGAGGTGTTGGGTGAGCATCACACAGTTTACGCCTTAGATATGCTGGGTTTTGGGGCTTCTGAAAAAGCCCCAGTTAATTATAGTATCCAACTCTGGGTAGAGCAGGTTTACGATTTTTGGAAAACATTTATCCGTCAGCCAGTGATATTAGTAGGCAATTCTAACGGTTCGCTGATTTCTATGGCCGCCGCTGCCACCCATCCTGATATGGTACGGGGTATGGTGATGATGAGTTTACCCGACCCTTCATTAGAACAAGAAGCAATTCCTCCGGTTCTAAAACCAGTTGTCAGAGCAATTAAAAATATTGTCGCTTCCCCGTTGATACTTAAACCTGTGTTTAACTTCGTGCGCCGGCCTGGTGTGCTACGTCGTTGGGCTAGTCTCGCTTACGCTAATCCAGAGGCGATTACCGATGAACTGATAGAAATTTTAGCTGGACCTCCCCAAGATCAGGGTTCAGCTAGGGCGTTTAGTGCTTTGTTCAAAGCTGCGATCGGAATTGATTTTAGTCCTAGTGTCAAGACAGTATTACCAACCTTAACAATTCCGATGCTGTTAATTTGGGGGCAAAAAGATCGGTTTGTTCCCCCAGCCCTTGCTAACCAATTTGCCCAGTATAACGATAAATTAGAAGTGCTAAATCTAGAAGATGTCGGTCATTGTCCCCATGATGAATGCCCAGAACAAATCAACCAAGCTATTTTAGATTGGATTGAGAAACGGGTTGGCGTAGGCGTAGCCCGCCGCAGGCATCGCCAACCTTTGGTTATTCCTCATACGTTATAGTTTCTGGGCGATCGGGCAAGCTAACAGGTTTGCCACCATTGGGTTATTTTATTTTGAATTATTTAGTAGCTAACCAATGGCCGCTTGATTGGTATCAACATCTGTAGTACCACTTACAGAACGGGCTACAGAAATCATCTGGTTGAGAATCTCTTGACTAGGAACTTTACCCTTCAGTACTACAGTACTACCAGTTTGAGCAACCCAAAGGGTATCTACATCATCCAGTTTGGGGTCTTGATCAAAAGCTAATGCTACCCGCTTTGCTAACCCACTCTGGTCATATTCACCGTTCAATCCTAGACGTTCTGGCGGTATTGATTGAGTAGCAGTAGGCGCAACGCTAGTACTAGAGGCTTGTGGTATTGCCTGTGGAGTAGGGTTTACTTCTGCATTTTGAGGTTTTTCCATTCCAAATAGTCTTTTTAACCAACCCATAAAACTTTTCTCCTATTAGAGGCTTATTATATTTGAGTATAAAAGTTTTACAAAAATGTAGCATCTGCCAACGAAAAGATATGCATTCAATGAAATTCCGGCTTGCAGTATGATTTCTGCCCAATTTCTCTCTAGAGAATGCAACAAGTGCAACTATTAAGTTTAAAATAGAAGATTGCACTTACAATTTAGTGCAGCAATACGTCTAGCGTAGCTTTAGCTAAAACGTCACGGCGGAAATGAACATACACTTGACAAAATGTCAAAAGCTTGGAACTCAAGGATTTTTGAATTTTGAATGAGTGAATTTTGAATTCCGCCGTGCTGTACTAGTGTCTGCGTTACTCAAATCCTGTTCTAGCCTCTGTTGGCGAAAATGAAACATACCCTTTCAGTTCTGGTTGAAGATGAGGCGGGTGTTCTTTCCCGCATTTCTGGTTTATTTGCCCGTCGCGGCTTTAATATTGAAAGCCTTGCTGTTGGCCCGGCTGAACAAGGAGGAGTCTCCCGAATTACAATGGTTGTACCTGGTGACGATCGCGTGATCGAGCAACTCACCAAGCAACTATACAAGTTAGTCAATGTTCTCAAGGTACAGGACATTACCGAAACTCCTTGTGTAGAGAGAGAATTGATGCTATTTAAGGTGAATGCTAACAGCAGCAATCGCTCAGAAGTTATCGAACTGTCTCAAATTTTCCGGGCGCGAGTTGTAGACGTGGCGGAAGATTCTCTCACCTTAGAAGTTGTGGGAGATCCGGGTAAGATGGTAGCGATCGTGCAAGTGTTGCAAAAATTTGGCTTAAGAGAAATCGCTCGCACTGGCAAAATTGCCCTGATTCGTGAATCGGGTGTGAATACTGAGTTACTCAAATCTTTGGAATCAAAAGTTTAGTTGGGAACTTAAATAAAGGCTTGTAAATAATCAACTTGTGGGGGCGCACAGATGTTCGTCCCCAACGTGTGCTGCATCCATAGATGCGTATCAGTGAGCCAGTGAGTTGAGCGGCTTTGCTGATTTTCTACCGACACCAACACTCTTCAAATACCGCCGTGTTAAGAATAACAATACTGTATATAGGGCTTGCTGAATAAGTCTCCAGAGCGAATCTAGAAGCCACACAGCTTACAAAATAGTAGTTTCGTCGCTTAGTTTCCCAATTTGCCCGGCGCTCGCCGACGAAAGTGCAAGGTTTTTGAACCTCTGGATGCTAT
>NZ_JBGTFY010000157.1:0-7578 GCF_041747015.1 Nostoc sp. | reverse complement strand
GTACGCCAACTCATCGCCCAGAAATCTGGCTTGGATGTGCCAATGTTCGGCAATTTTTGGCAATGGGTGAAAGAGTCAGTGAATGAGGTGGGAGCTACGGAAGGAGGTAAAAAGACCCTTAGCGCCCTATCGATAGGACACATCATGATTGGGCTATATGGCTGTGAATGTGGCGCACCGGGAAGACCGCCCACTCTGATCCCGGACTTAGCGGGCTTTGTCGGCCCTGGTTCAACATTGGTCATAGCCTTTGATCAAGATGAAAAACCAACAGCCGTCAAAGCAGTCACCAGGGGGATAAGAAAGCTAAAACTTGTACTTCAAAACCTGGGTGCTAACCTTGCTATTGTTGAATGGAGTCCCAAAGATGGCAAAGGATTGGACGATTTGATCGTGAACAAGGGAGAAGAGGCTTTTGACGATGCCTACAATAAGGCAATCGCTTACATGGAGTCACAATTTGCTCTTTCAAAGGACTCCTCAACCGACAAAAGACCGACTGCGGACATAATCAGCCGGGAGATAGCCGAAGAGTTCCGAGAGCGCCTAGCTTACAACAATGAAGCTAGGCAGTGGATGCACTACGAGATCAAGTTCCCTGGGGTATGGTCAGGGGAAACCGAAGAAGCCATAGAGATGATTGTTTATCAAATCATCACTGCCAGGGGCATCCAGGGCTATAGCACCCACAGCTACATTACTAATATTGTCAAATTCCTGCGATCGCAACTTTTTGTGCGGGAATGGAACGAGCGCTCACCCAAGGAACTGATGCCCTTTTTCAATGGAGTCCTTGAAATTGCCACTGGGAAATTTTTACCCCATTCTCCAGGTTATCGGTTGACTTGGCAGCTGCCACGCTCACACGACCCCAAAGCCACAGATTGGTCACACATCGACGCTTTCCTGACACACTTGGCTTCGGGCAACAGACAGCTCAAAGATTTGCTGATTTGCTACTGTAATGCGGTGTTAAAGGGACGTTCCGATTTACAGAAATTTCTTCACCTGATTGGGCTGGGTGGGACAGGCAAAGGTACTTTCAGCCGACTGCTAGTTAACTTGATTGGTTCAGAAAACGTCCACAGCACCACGCTCGAAGATTGGTGCAGTAATCGGTTCGAGGGGGCGAATGCTCACAAGAAGCGGCTGGTACTCTTCGCTGACGAAGACAGACAAACCGGGAAGTTGGGTAAATTCCTCTCTCTGACTGGAGAAGACCCGATTCGGGCGGAGGAGAAGGGAAGAAAGGCTTTCCATTACCAATATGACGGCATGGTGCTGGTGTTATCAAATCTGCCAATTTTTATGGGTGATTCTGCTTCTCGGGTGAAGCGGCGGGTAATTTCATTCCCCTGCAACAATGCTGTAGACCCAATTAAACGCCGGAATCTAGATATTGAATTTGAGCCAGAACTAGCAGCGTTTACCAATTACGTTCTGAGTCTATCAGACGACCATGTTACCGCAGTAATTAAGGGCTTGCAAGAAATCCCAGAATGCACACTGGAATTTTGGGAGAACCGCACCCGTGTTGACGCGATCGCGGCGTGGTTGAATCAGTACGTGATTGCTGACCCAATGGCAAAAACTCCCATTGGCAGCGATCGCTTTGAAGGCGAGGATGGCTCAACCGTTACCACCCTGTTTGGTTCTTACAACCGCTATTGTCATAAGGCTGGCAGTAAACCGAAAAATCATAACAACTTTTCGCCCGACCTGCTGGAAATATGCCGCAGCGTTTTGGGCTGGTCAGTGGAGAAAGAATCTACCAAAACGGGTAAATTTATCCGGGGACTGAGGCTGAGGGTGGCTGGGATAGATGATCTCATTCCCACCCATGATTACACTCTTGCTCAAAATCTTTTCAAAGGTGACGGCACTGGTGACGGCTCAGGTGACGGCTCAGAACCCCCACTAGGTAAAGGATTAGAGGTAGGTGACGGCACTTTCCTAAATCCGCCAGAAAAAAAAGCGGAATTAGTTTTAGAGCCGGAGACTCAAAATGAAAATTATTTAAGAGGAGAAAAACTATCTCCACCACAGCTCGTTGAAAATGATTCGGCAATAAATAAAAGTGGATTGGGGTTTGAGCCGTCACCCAAGGTCAATGCCAGTTCTCATAATGGTTTTGAGCCGTCACCAGTGCCGTCACCAGTGCCGTCACCATCCGTCACCACTCGCCAACCCGTTAGAGGAGATCGTGTGAAGCTACTTTCAAGCGGCGAAGAATATAAAATCTCTTGGGTTTCCTGTGGTAGTGATAAAGTGCTTTTGGTTTCTGCCCGAACCTCTGAGCCGCTCACAGCTGCTTCTAAGTTGCGTCCTGGCGCTGCGGCTGGTGGATTAAATCTTATTGATGTTAGCGAACTAGAGTTTTTGGATACTTAGGGCAACTGATAACAGGATCTTTGCACCAACTATCCCAACGTCGGCGATCGCTTTTAAGAGTTAGTTATGCTCTCATGGCAGAATCAGGATTGCTCCCGTTAAAACTGATAAGCAATTTTGATTGATTAGAGTGCGATCGCAACTTCCCTCGTAATCATGCAAATGTACTACCAAATCCGATTGTAAAAATGTCACGGTCTAGCTGACCGATAGCTGTATTGTGCGTGTGTCAACTATCTAGTGGAGACAGATGAAAAGAGTTTGCAATAGTTGGTAATGATTAGGGTTTGGCGACGAGAGATTAAGGTTTTCGCCACCTACGCGATGACTTTGACATTTGTTCTCTGGTCGTCACGGACTGGAGCATATCCATAAAACCGATACGACCGAATCTTGAGGAAGGCGCTGTGACGTGTAGATTTGGATGAGCGAGGAATCTCCACCCACAGCTTTAGGCGGACAATGTTAACGTGGATGAGTAAGTAATGCGGGTATCCCGTTACGGCATATACAGTTCATCAGCGGTCATCGCTCCCTGGC
Organism: Nostoc sp.; assembly: GCF_041747015.1. Taxonomy (GTDB): domain Bacteria; phylum Cyanobacteriota; class Cyanobacteriia; order Cyanobacteriales; family Nostocaceae; genus Nostoc. The sequence continues at coordinate 4,647 of NZ_JBGTFY010000157.1, read as the reverse complement.
TTGCCCTTGAAAAATATTTGGGCGTGACGGAGGAGCAATCTCTTTTGTTTTATTTAGTTTTGTTTATTTGTTGTAAAATGAATTAACATTCAACTAGTCAGCAACTATAATATAATGCAAATATCATGTTGTATCTAGTGGGATATAAACCTTTCATTAAAAAAGGTCAATTCATTTTTAGTTTAATAATGATGGTAGAAGTGGTTTGTTCACCAGCATAAAGATACATACCAAAAGTAAAAAATAATAGTAAATGTTAATTTAACTAAATTGAAAACAAATGATTAAAAGACGCTTATTCATTACTCTTGTCGGTCTTTCAGCTACTTGTTTGATTCTCTATCCAAATTTAGTTGAGCAAAAATCACAAGCTCAAGTATCTGGGACAGATGATGAAAGCGAAAGCCCGCTTATGAAACTACAAAACGTGCCTTTTGGAACCAAAACTGGAGAAGAAGAATTGCAGGCACTCTTACAATTCTCTGAACCTACCCAATCTCCTAATATTCGTAAAGTCGTTATTCCAATACCAACCAATAATTCTGGAGAATCGCTACCTGAAGATGCCTTAAAAAAACTTCCTGGTGTAATTGCTTGGGCTGAGTTTAGTCGCATAGTTGAAAGAGAGTCATCTCCTCCTGCGAAACCACAAAATCAAGAAAAATTTCAAGAAAACGGGAAAAAGGGAAGATTGTCTAGTGGAGGGATTCTCCATCTAAGAGTTGACTCCAAAAAATCTCCTGTTACTGCAACAATTAGTATTTCTGGTTACAAGATTCCTGGTTACGAAAAAATTAGACAAATCGAATTTGTTCTTCCTCAAACTGCTGGTTAATAACGCTACTCTAATAATTTTATGGTATTTCAAAAAATCTTCAGCAAGTTAGGCTTACTAACAAAACTTATTGGATTGACTTTGATTTTATCCTTAAGTTTTTTAACTGTTCACTCAACAGCAGCAACTACATTATATAGCGCAACTCAACCAGTTGAAAAGACCGATTTAAAAAAGCATGAAGGATTTTTGCTGGCTGCCAGCACTCAACTCGATCAACTTTTTAACCAAGCAGTGTTCTCTACACCTCAAGTTAAGGAGATAAGAGGTCATTCTAATTACGATAATGCATATAACGATGCATGGGGATGGTTTACCTATGTAACAACAGGATCACTCAGAGGGCCATACTGGTCACCAAATGCTGGCTGGATATATGAGGCAGACCTAATAGGAGGTGGAAGAGCTAATATTAGGGAATATGGAAGTAGTGGACTTTATCCAACAATAGATACTCTTGACCATAATAGCCCTAACCCAAATTTTTTTGTCAGAGAAGTTAAGTTCAAGTATTGATACCGTTATAAAATTTGGGAGCCAGATGGATCGAGATTTCTAATTTAATATTAAAACCAGGGATAGCAGAAATCTGTTAATCGGAGTTGACTTAACATATTACCCGTTAGCATAGAAGCATCATAAATAAACTCTGGTCTAACTTAAAAAGATATATGCGTCCTTTAACAGAGAAAGAGTTCAAAGCTGAGGCAGAGCCAGTTTTGCGACAAGTTTTTACCAGTGATAACCCATTTGCTCCGTACCCCTTTGCTAAAACTATTCCTCAACGAAGAGTCGTATTTGGCTTAGAGTACGATCTGAAATATACGGTAAGACCGCCCCTTATTGATGCATTGGTGGCTGCTGCATCCAGTGTAGGTGATACAGGATGTTACTTCACAATGCTCTGGCGTATGAACGAAGAAGCTAAGGGAGAATTCAATCACTGGTACATTCCTTTTTCAGAAATCTCCGCCTACAAAAGACATGATTATAAAATGTTCGGCTCCGCCTTTAATGCTGAGAATGTTCTTTACTCACCTTCAGGCAAATGGGGGATCATGACAAGTCATGAATATCACGGTTTACTTGGTGGTACTCAGGAGTTTATGGATGAAGTCCGTAGGAGAATCCCAAACCTTGATGAGCAAGTGTATGGCTTTCTGGAGCTTTGGCAACAGCATAAGACTCACAATACAGGTGCTAAAACAGACTGGTTACCAGGACTGTTAACGCAAATCTACGATGAAGAAACAGCATCAGAGATGTTACGAAAGGTAGACTTGCCGTGAGGAACTCAAAGTCCAATTACTTTGTGCTTCTTATTGAAAAAGCGGAGTATTTGTAAATTGAGAAGTTTTCGCAATAAATTCTCAGTGGCTGGTCTGTCAACGAAATAATAGGCATCCCAGCGCGGTAGACTGTCCATAAAACGTTGCGTAAACCGGACACTACCAGCGAGAGTAAATGAGGCTACCACCCCCAACTCGTCTACCAAACAAGCATTACAGGTCTAGAGAATACCTTACACCAAGTGAAGTGCGATCTCTGCTGAATGCTGCATTAGAACGCAAAGCTCGTTATTCTCACCGTGATTATACACTGATGTTGCTCATGTTTCGCCACGGCTTGCGGGTGGGGGAAGCTGTAGGGGCTAAGTGCGGTTTAAGGTGGGATGCGCTGATGTGGGCCGAACGTCAGATTTTCATCACCAGGGAAAAAGGTAGTGACTCAGGGGTTCATCCCTTGAGAGATGATGAACTGGAATTGCTCAAAGAACTCAGAGAGATGTTGCCCGATAGCAAATATATTTTCGTTTCCGAGCGTGGTGAGGTGATGTCAACTGATGCAGTGCGAAAGCTGCTTGGGCGGCTGGCAGTGCAGGCGGGGCTTGATATCAAAGTACATTGCCACATGATGCGCCATGCTTGCGGTTACTATCTGGTGAATCAGGGTTATAACACCAGAGAGATTCAAGACTTTTTAGGGCATCGGGATATCAAACACACTGAAAAATATACCAAGCTGAATGCTCGACGCTTTCTGAATTTTGATTGGGGTGATTTATAGTATTTTAGTGTCTTGTCTATCCTTGTAATTTTTACTAAAAATAAATTTTTAATATGACAGTGCTTATACCTTACATTGGTGTTATGGTCGTCCAGCCTCTTTTAGCGTGTCTTGTAGCTTGTGGTAGGTCGTTAGCGATGGGTGAGATAGTGAGATAGGTTTAGGTTTTTTTTACCTTCTACAGGGTTTTTAGCACGCGATGTCTACAGCGGGTGGGTACGCCATCGCTGACTCATGCATTGCTATATCTTCTTGTATAGGCGAGTATAACTAGAAATGACCAAATTTCTTAATCTGGTAATTTGCTTTACAATACACGCAGAAATTTCAAAACAGAGAAATGAGCGTGAAAAAAGGCAAAATTGCAACTTTGTTTGTGATCACTTATCTCATCTTCATATTTGGATGTGGTGTCAGTGGATATATTCCTGAAATTTCTGATGAGATTGTGAAGTTTTCCATTATCAAAAACACTGATGGTATCGGCTTTATTAATGAAGCTGGTCAAGTAGTTATTAAACAACAGTTTCTAGAAGCAAAGCCTTTTTCTGATGGCTTGGCAGCTGTAAGGGTTAAAGAACGTTGGGGTTTTATCAATCATAAAGGGGAGTTTGTAATTGGTCCAAAATATACTAATGTTCATCCGTTTTCAGAAAAACTAGCATTAGTTTATTTAGAAGGAAACTCATTTTTCTTTATTGATCAGCGAGGGAACGTGGTAATTGAATCCAAACCTAATTGGAGCTTTGATGGGGATTTTAAGGAAGGGTTAGCTCCTATAGTAGTTAAAGGCAAATCGGGTTTTATTAATACTAAAGGAGAGATCGCAATTGAGCCTAAGTTTGATAGTGTTAGAAGTTTTTCTAATGGCTTGGCATTTGTAAAAGTTGGAGAAGGTGTTCAAGCATTGGTAGGATATATCGATCGCTCAGGAAAATTAAAAATTCCCTTTGAAAACCTATATAGGGTTGGAACTGACTTTGTGATGAACAGAGCTATAGTTATCAAATATAACTATAGCTCTGGCGATGAAATTATATTAATTGATCAAACCGGAAAGGTGCTAACAAATCAACTCAGCTTGACTTGTGGTACTGATTTTCAAAGTCTTGTCAAGGGAGTTGCAGAAGGATTAATACCAGTGCGCTTAAAGTTAGCTAATCAAACAAAAAGTTTATCACAATGTAGCTATATTGATATGGAAGGAAAGATTGCTATTCCCTCTGATCCTAAGATCCAAGAAGCAAAACTCTTTTCTGAGGGGTTAGCATCTGTAAAAATTAAAGGCAAATGGGGCTACATCAATAGAAGTGGTTCGATAGTTATTCAACCAAAATTTAACGGAGTGTCACCTTTTAGAAATGGACTAGCTTATGTAAAAGTTAATGCAGCTAGTGAAGGTTTTATTAATCATTCTGGACAGTATGTTTGGCAACCTGTAACTTTTAAATGAGAGCGAGCGCACTTTTAGCGGGCGTTACGCCATCGCTCTTAGCGGGCGCACCGCAGGCATCGCACTTTGTTTGGTGTCTGACTGTTGCAGCGTTATTTAGAAGTGATCAAAAACGTTGTAGTCTGTGGGCGGTGATGTCGGGAATTGGTAGTTACACGACATTTCTCTACCAGCGTTTACACGGGAGGAATCAGCACTCTTATTAGCGATCGCTTCTTGGGCGGTAAATGGGTTTATCACGACATCCCTGCTGAGGGAGACAGTAGCTGAATGGTGCGAACGCAATTCCAGT
>NZ_JBGTFY010000156.1:0-3619 GCF_041747015.1 Nostoc sp. | reverse complement strand
CCTGGAGCCAGTACCGCCCAGCTTTTGCCCTAGAACACAGCACTTTTCAATTGGGTAGATCACAAATATAGGAAGATAGGCGGTAGCAAAAATCCTCCTTGTTATGCCTGCTCTCCCATATTGATCAGGTTTGCAAAGGCTGTAAAGATGGCAATTTAAGGTATCTGGTCTCAGGATTAAAAGGAGACGACTTTATACCATATCAACTGCTCAGTTAGAATGAAATACTAGGTGTGTTTTTATCGATTTGAATTTCGTTTTTTAGTTGGCTAAGAGGCACTATTGTTAGCTGGGACACATACAGAGTTCTAGGCTGGCGCAGATCACGAAAGTGTTTCGTGACATATCCATAACGTCTGCCTTTGTAAAAACTGGGTGCTTGAGTATTATTGTTTCTCTGATATATTAGGGCGGAAGAAGCAAAATCTTGAGCGATCGTAGAATCGTACACTTGTCGAATCAGATTAATTCCGACTGAATTCTTCGGTTCGAAATTGAAAGACTTATCACTAGATTGATAACTTATGAGTTCTCGGCTCACCAAGCCATTAGGTGACCAAACTAAAAAACTTAACTCGTTGCCAAGGCACTTAGATGTAGAGTAAAAATCGGGTTCTGCCGATTGTAATTTGAGGCTAGGCATAAGTCCAGCAATCAACAGATGATCATCTGACCATAGTATTACTTTCTCAACGTCTTGCCCTGGTAAAGCTGCTGCTGGTAGATTAATCCAAGCGCTAAGGGCGCAGATTAAGCTTACTAAAAAACCAAACTGCAACTTAGACACGTTGGTGTAGATCAGTTGAATAGGGGGCATTATTGGCTTATACCTGGAAATTTCAACGCTCTAACGTTGTTGACAATTAACAATATATAAACCTCAGTAAGATATTAATAAAGCATTGTGTCAATACGTGAACCTAACTATTAAATAGTGGGTAGTACATAGCTTGTCAGTTTTATTCAAAAGTAATCCGAAGCGTTGTTATATATAAACTTATTCTTTAATACGTGAGTATTGACTCTGATCATTTTGAGTGTGACAATTCTCAAATTGGACTAGTTAGGGCGAATACTTGAAAAACATCATTACTTATAGAAATTTTCATTTGAGTAGGAGACAGGCATAAGTATGAATATTTTTACTGCTCATCCAAGTTTACTTAGTTTATGGTCTACCCAACTGAAAACTGCTGTAATTTAGCTTTCATTAATCACTAGTCCCAGTAGCGCTATACTGCTTGCCATCCCAATAAAACACTTTGCTGGATGACATTGCTTTTGCCATAAAAATACCTTCTCCTGCCTTAGTAGAATCCCCTTTAGGAACAACCTCCCACAGATCGTCAGCAGGCAAATCTTCTGGACTGATAAAAAATACTTGTTGAGTGCCACCATGAAAAATTGCCATCAAGGGATTACGATGTATGGCGTTTTTAGGCAGTTTTTCTTTGAGCATAACAGCAATATCTATTTGATTATCGCCGTTAAAATCTCCACGTAAGTATAAAGGTCTTATATCCCTGAAATAAAATGTATAACGCTTGTTTAGACCTTTTTTAAAGAATGTGTTTCTGACCCAACCAGGAATATTTTCATGCCTGAGCCATTCCAGCAACGTTTGATTGCTGGACGTTAATTTAACTGGGTTATAAGCTGGTTTATGAATTTGCTGCTTACTGTCTTTTTCAAATGTATTATTTGCACTAAATTCTACTGGTTGGGCTTGAATTACCTCTAGCCGTAGCCAAGACAGGGGCAATAGATCCGCCCCTATACTTAACAATAGCAACGTACAGCGAATAAGTTGGACTTTAGGACGCTGAACCACAATTTAATCCTGCTTCAGCCAGCTGAACATGGCTCGTAAATCTTTGCCAACTTCCTCAATGGGGTGTTCTGCTTCTTGGCGACGCATGGCTGTAAATCCGGGTTTACCTGCTTGGTTTTCTAGCACGAATTCCCGCGCAAATTGACCTTCTTGAATTTCTTTCAAAATCTTCCGCATCTCTGCTTTAGTCTGGTCAGTAACAATCCGAGGGCCACGAGTATAGTCACCATATTCAGCAGTATTAGAGATGCTGTCACGCATTTTGGCTAAACCACCTTCTACAACCAAGTCAACAATTAGTTTGACTTCATGCAGACATTCAAAATAAGCCAATTCTGGTTGATAACCAGCTGCTACAAGGGTTTCAAATCCTGCTTTAATTAGCGCACTCAAACCACCACACAATACGGCTTGTTCGCCAAATAAATCGGTTTCCGTTTCTTCGCGGAAAGTTGTTTCTAGAATACCGCCGCGAGTGCCACCAATACCTTTAGCGTAAGCCATCGCGCGATCGCGTGCCTGACCACTTGCATCTTGATACACTGCAAATAATGCTGGCACTCCTTGTCCCTGTTCATAAGTCCGCCGCACTAAATGCCCCGGCCCTTTTGGGGCAACCATCACTACATCCACATTATCTTGTGGGACAACTTGACCAAAGTGAATATTGAAGCCGTGAGCAAAAGCTAATACCTTGCCGTCTGTTAAATGGGGTGCAATCTCTTGCTGATAAATAGTCTTCTGCACCTCATCTGGCAGCAAAATCATGATGAAATCAGCTGCCTTAGCAGCATCAGCAACTGTATGTACAGCCAAGCCTGCTGTCTTTGCTTTTTCAGCTGACTTGCTACCAGGATACAGCCCGACAATCACATTCATGCCGCTGTCTTTGAGATTGAGGGCATGGGCGTGTCCTTGAGAACCGTAGCCGATAATGGCAATTGTTTTTTGAGCTAATAAATCTAAATTTGCATCAGTGTCATAGTACATCCGCGCCATAGTAGCAAATCCTTCGGTGCAAGCATTGTGATTCAGTGCGAACTGTTAATTTTACCCCAAAAACGAGGTCAGTCCTTGGTGAAAACTCTATCAAGCTGGATAGTAATCGCTTTTATTAATTTGGGAATACTAAATTCAACTACCCTATAGGATCTACAGTTATGGCAGACAATCGGATTAGTGCCAGTCTTTCTCAGGCAGATCGCGAGGCGGTGATGATAGCGATCGCCACGATTCGGGAAAAGCTACCGTTTTTGCTTGATTTGACGACTGAGGAGCGACGGTCATTACCCAAGCTAGGCGACAAAAGTAGAGCGTTTGTGAGTAAGGCGTTGGAAGTGGCGACACAGAACCAGGACTTTCTATCGCGATCGTTCAACTTGGACGAGATGCGGCAAGATGTGGAGTTGTTTGAGGCACTATACCCAGTTTTACTAGCGCTGACGCAACTACACGAGTTGGTAGATGATACCGTTGTGGCAGTTGGTAGTGAAGCATATGCAGCATCATTACAGGTCTACAACTATGCCAGAGCCAGCGGGAAGGGAGCGGGTTTAGATGCAGTGGTGGATGAGATGGGGCGGAGGTTTGCCCGTAAATCTCGGAGTGTGCAGCCTCAAGCGTCGGGAGTGTAGAAAATAACTCGGCGATTTGACCTTAGAGCTTGGATACTTGAGTTAAAAGCTCGACATTCCGAGTTCTGAGGTCGGAGTTTCGAGTTTTAAGCTTGGAGTTCCGAGTTTTGAGGCTGGAGTTCCAAGTTCTGAGCTTGAAGTTTTGAGTTTTAAG
>NZ_JBGTFY010000155.1:0-10967 GCF_041747015.1 Nostoc sp. | reverse complement strand
TATTTCTTTTTGAGCTTGCACACAGGAAATCATTTCGTCAGAGCAATAAATTCCTATATATTGCAAACGTCTGGCAGGTCGTCCCCAAAAACAGGTGATGACTTTCACATAACACCCATCCAGCAATTCCCCAACTTGCGGGTAGTAATGGTTGACGACTCTTGTGAATTCTTTGGCTAAGATATCTTCAGCAATCATTGGAACTGATATTTCTGTAGCGTCCATCACGCTATTTAATATAACATAATTTTGTCAGTTAAATATGACAAAATAGCTTATTAAGCTTAAATAAAATATTAAATATCATCCAAAAAAAGAGGTGTACCTTATTTGGTATCACCTCATATTTGCGTAAAGCATCTTTATTTTGAGTAAAATATCGACCTTGCTAAATCAAGGGATGAAATTTTATATATTGAAATCCAAAACTCCTTATACTCTCCGCGTCTCTGCGCCTCTGCGTGAAAAAATTATCCCACAAATATGCAACTCCGAACTATCAAAGTATTACTTTAAATACCTCTAACTTTGGCCAATAGAATTAGCAGCTATACAGACAAAACCCACCTCCGTGGGTTTCAAATTCCTGATTTAGCCGCGATTTCTAATCGCCAGGTATATTTGCAAAAGTGAGATGCACCCAAATACTCTGATATCGAAAATTATGAATTCAAATCAAATGTATTTAACTACCACATTTCAATGTTGAATTCCAAACTTTGAATTTTTAATTTTTACTATCGAGCATTGCGTTCACAAACTAAGACCTCTGCTATAATATCTGGTACATTTATGAAGTCCGTAAATCCTCCAGAACCATCTATCGGTGATATAAAGGTATAGTTTGGGTCACACACTCCATTGTCATATACTTGAAGAAACCACCTATCTGGAAATCCTTCTATACCTAATTCCACAGTATACCAACTCTCGCCAATCAGACGAGAGTTAAAGATTGTGAACCAGTCTCTGTTCTCTTCTGAAATATTCCAATCTGCCATCAGCAGTTCTAAAGCTATTTGTCCCGCATCCGTCGAAGTCAATAGCATTTTTACTCCTTATTTGCAACTTCAGGATTTGCAGCTTCAGTATTGGGAACTTCAGGGTATAAACCCAGTTCTTTAGCAAGCTCACGTGCAACAAAAAATAAAAATTGGGCACCATCTTGATTGCCTTCATGAGCAAACATAGTTGCTACTTGTAACATTGTTTCTACAAAACCAGAATCAATCAATTCTGGCTTAGATTCCAAAATTTCTGGTTCCTGACCATTAGGGCATTTCAGTAACTCATCAATCAGATTAAAATACAGCTGTTGGCGTTGTTCTGTCATGGTAATTTTGTTGGTTTGAGTGAGTAAATTGTGAATTGGTTACTGTTCGATGCTTTGCTGCCACAGTCTTTCCAACATTTCAACTTGTTCTTTTAAAAGAGCCGCACGATGAACAAGATATCTGTCGTAAAAGAGAATCCCCAGCCCAACACAAATAGGGGTTAACAAGAAGAACCATTGCAGGATAGTGGCAAATTTATATTCTTCAGCAACACTCAGCATTTGATGAACCACATTACGGTCAGAGAATTGGATACTAGTCTGAGGGGAATGTGTACCTTCTGTCTGGGGAACCAAGGCGAGAGCATCTGTATTAGCCTTGTTAACTTCGTCGGCTAGATTCTGGGATTTTACTAAGTCTAGATGTCGCTCCCAAATTATGCCAAATACTACTAGTTCTGGAGAAAGCACTGCTAAGGTAACTACGCAAACTGTAAGAACATTTAAAAGTTTGGCTTTCATCTTGGCTCTCCCTTGCTAGGTAGTATGCCCCCAGTAAGAAAATATCTTTTGCTGTTTATCTAAAGTAGCTATATATTTCTACCTCTGAAACAGTTTTGATATTAAAATATGTCTAAACGGTAATTTTCAAAATCGTTAGTTGTCAGTTATTTTTCTAATTATCACTGACCACTGACCACTGAAAAGTTACCAAACTTTTCACAAAACGTAGGATTAATCAGTCAGAAATAACGCACCCATATTCAAAGAATGTGGTTTCATCCTACTCTCAAAAGAGAGATTAAGAAGTCCCCCCTAGTTCACTAAGCTTTCGCTCAGGAATGTTGGGGGGTAGAGGGGAATCTCTGCGTAAATCCTATACGATTTATATCAGCCCCTCTCCACTAAACAGTTTATCTCAGCCCCGTTAAGATTATTAAATTCATTAGAATAGTACTCAAAGCTTGTAATTCCCACCCGATAAGTCTTACAAAATTTCATTGGGGTATGGGTGCTAGTGTTTTTAGGACGGGGTTCTAGTATTTTCGAGGTGGGGTTCTGGTATTTCTGCACTCAACTTAAAAGCAATGTAGGCAATGGTTAAGGACTGTTTTTGAGACAATTATGGGCGGACAAAACCTGCACTCAAAAGAAAATATCAATGTCTCTTGATAAAGATAGACTAATAAATTAAGAAAAACAATTAAATGTTTTGAAAGTAAATTATATTCCCATAACAAATACAAAATATTGAAAATAATGGGAAAAGCTATGCATATATACAGAATTTTAGAAACCGAATCTCAGCCAAAGAGGCAATAATTAGCAATTTTAAATGCTAAAATACAAGTATGTGCTAGTGAGAATCATTAGGAACATCTGATAAAGGTTCTTCCTAAACTTTCATATTTTGCGGTTTAGTTAAAATACATAGTATATGCACTCATTGGCACTAAACTACAAATTAAATACACAAAAGCTTATTGTTATAACTAAACACTCTGTAATAAGTTTTAGGATTTTAGGAGTTAAATAATGCGGATTGCTAAAGATGTAACAGAACTTATTGGACGAACTCCTTTAGTTCAACTCAATAAGATCCCTCAAGCTGAGGGAGTAGTAGCAAGAATAGTTGTCAAATTAGAAGGGATGAACCCGGCGGCTTCGGTGAAAGACCGGATTGGGTTAAGTATGGTACTCTCAGCAGAAGCCGCTGGATCAATTTCCCCGGGAAAAACCATTTTAGTGGAACCTACTTCAGGTAATACAGGAATTGCTCTAGCGATGGTAGCAGCAGCACGTGGCTACCGTTTGATTTTGACAATGCCTGAGACGATGAGTCAAGAACGACGGTCTATGCTTAGAGCTTATGGTGCAGCTTTAGAGTTGACACCTGGTGCTGAGGGAATGCGGGGAGCTATTCGCAAAGCTGAAGAAATTGTGGCTAATACTCCCAATGCTTTCATGCTGCAACAGTTCCGCAACCCTGCCAATCCCAAAGTTCACCAGGAAACCACCGCAGAAGAAATTTGGGCGGATACAGATGGGGAAGTGGATATCGTCATTGCTGGGGTAGGTACTGGTGGGACGATTACTGGGATTGCAGAAGTACTTAAACAGCGCAAGCCGACTTTTCAAGCGATCGCAGTTGAACCCAGCAACAGTCCAGTTCTCTCTGGTGGTGAAGCCGGTCCACATAAAATTCAAGGTATTGGTGCTGGATTTATCCCAGATGTTCTCCGCCTAGAATTGGTTGATGAAGTAATTAGAGTCAGCGATGAACAAGCGATCGCCTATGGCCGACGTTTAGCAAAAGAAGAAGGCTTATTGTCTGGGATATCCTCTGGTGCAGCTTTGTGCGCCGCAATTCAAGTAGGTAAACGTCCAGAAAATGCCGGACGTTTAATCGTGATGATTCAGCCTTCCTTTGGCGAACGTTACCTTAGCACACCAATGTTTCAAGACTTGTCTTTAGAAACTGCTGGGGTGCGTTAAGCAGAATGGGGGGAGATGAGGGAGCTTCTTGAAATTACCCCTCCCCCCTCTAGGCTACGGTGCAATACGGTTCAGTTAAGGAGAATCGTATTGCCCTATAGCCGACTAATGCTTACAGCCACCTTGCTAATTATGGTGATGATGACTGTGATTATGACCGTGGGAGCAGTTTTGCAAATCTTGCTTCATCAGGTTTTCGCTGATTTCCTGCAAGGATTCGTCCACAGGCTTTAAGCCAATCCAAGCATCAATCTTTTCTACATCAAATCCTACCTCGCGGCGTAGGCTTTGCCCGCCGGAGGCATCGCCTATTTCTAACAAAGGACGGCGAATTAACAGTGGCTCTCTCAGCATCAGCACCAAAGCGGTTTCTGCATCAATTGTTTCAGGAACCACCTCACCAGATTTTACCTTGGGGGCGGAACGGTTAAACCATTCAGCTACGGGGCGATCGCCAAAAAATGAACGCAACCGCTCAACTGTCCAAGGTTCTGTTAGCAGGTTGTATGGTATCACCTCATGACCGGCAGCTGTGAGCAAAACTTTTTGCTTAGTACCACCTTTACAGCCTGGTTTGCTATAGAAAATTACTCTTGCCATTTAACTACCTTCTAATTACTCAATTGTTTGTAGTTGCGCTTTAGCGCTAAAGCGCAACTACGAGCCTGATATGACGATTCCTAATCAAAAATTCCTAGCCTTATGAGTAACCGAGTCAAACTCAAATCTCTCATTTGGATCAGTTTCGCCGTAAACATTAAAAGTTACAGTTGGTTCATCACCCACTGCTTCTACACTGTGAATTGCATCGGGAGTAAAGCTAATAATGTCTCCTGGAAATAGAGTTACTTCTCCCGTCGGTTCAATTTTGTCCTGAAAATCTGGGCTAGGGGTGCGTCGCCAAAAAGTATTTTTTTCCTGACCTTTTAACACCGCCACTATTCCCCAAGTCCCATGATTATGAATGGTTGATCGGGTTCCCGGCGCAAATGTTACTGTTTGCACCGTCAACGGAAAACCCAATTCATCATATAGGAGTAAAACAGAGGTTCCCATTTTGGGTGAAGGCTCTAAATTTTGACTTCGCACCCAGTAGGAATTTACTATTAAACGCCTTACAAGCATTCGGATTTCTGGCAGACGACTGGCTTGATTATCCACACTATTGAGAACATCTTCCACCTCAGTTAAAAACCGATAAAGGCGGTAATTTTCTCTCAATAAATCCCATGCTCTCACAGATTTACAGGCTTGATACTGACCATCCCCTGTTACCAGCCAATCCCTACCTTTCATAAGTTTTAAATTGATAACGGAGAAGATTGGATGACAATGATTGGCGAGATATTAGGAAGATTCCCTCCAGGAAGTTTAGTAGGTATGGTAATAACAGGGAAGATAGAGTTACTATCAGTAGCCGCTCCCAATAGGGAATATGATCTAGTAGATAACCAATTGTTCATGATTTTCACCTTGATTTTTCATTGCTGACTCATTAATCATCTTCTTCTGCTGGACGTGTCAAAATATCCAGGAGAATCCCAGCACCAAAATCATTCTTGTCGTCTATCTGTTTGACTCTGGTGCTGATTTCTTTTGCTTCCTCAATTGCTCCTAACTTTGCTAGTACTAATCCCGAAGCAGCATAAGCATTTAAGTACAATCGAATTTGTGTGTCTTCTTTGCGATTGACTAATATCGGCTTAAGTTGCTCCCAGTCATCAGGAAGTTTTTCTATTTCTTTAATTTTATCTAATAATTTGACTGTTGTTTGTAATGCAAGAGAATAATTATTTTTATAATAGAAAAATCTATATGCTGCTACCAAGACATCTATATTTTCACCAGTTTGGGCTAAAGCTTGTTGAATATATTTTTCGGATTCTGATGTGTTTTCCCAGGTTTGTGCAGCTAAAATTAATAAACTTTTGATGTCCTCTGGAACCTGGAACCATGAAAATTTGTTTGTATCAAGTTGCATAATAAAGTCCTAAATGGGGAGTGGGGAATGGGGAGTAGGGGGAGTGAGGGAGATGAATTAATAACTAATGCCCCATGCCCCATGCCCAATTTAAAACAATGTGAGAACGTACACCAAGGTAAATAAAACAATCCAGATAATGTCTACGAAGTGCCAGTAAATTTCTGTCATTTCGATGAAAGTATGATTGGTTGCAGAATATTCACCGGGAAGGCGCGATCGCCACAATACACGTAATATCAATAACAGTCCGATAAAAACGTGTAAACCGTGAAACCCTGTCATGATATAAAAGCAGTTGGCGAAGACGTTGGTAGTCAGTCCATATCCTAATGTCGAGTACTCATAAACCTGACCACCTAAGAAAATTGCCCCCATGAGTGCAGTAATTGTGTACCACAGTTGCATTCCCTTGACGTTATTCTTTTTAATCGCCGTATCACCGAAATGAATCACGAAACTACTAGACACCAGAATAATGGTGTTAATTGTCGGCACAAGTAGTTCTACTTCACTTCCTTCTGGAGGCCAAACGGCTGTAGTACTTCGGAAAAACAAATAAGTGGCAAAAAATCCGCCAAACATCAGGGATTCAGAGGCAAGGAATGTCAAAAGTCCCCAAACTCTTAAATCTGGATGTTCTTCGTGTCCGGCACTGTGATCTTCGCTCGTCGTTGTAGCTATAGTCATAGATTTTTTGACAATATTATCTGCTGCGTCTGTTGTGGAAGCTTGAATAAAGAATGAAGTCTGAATCAGCAAAATTTCCATTCTTTATACAAAATCCTTGTTTAGCCAAACTCTTGACTTGTTCAGGAATTTTCAAAATTCCGAGTTTCGTTTATTGAATTCGGGCGTTCGTTTATTGAATTCGGGCGTTCGTTTATTGAATTCGGGTGTTCGTTTATTGAATTCGGGTGTTCGTTTATTGAATTCGGGTGTTCGTTTATTGAATTCGGGCGTTTGTTTATTGAATTCGGGTGTTTGTTTATTGAATTCGGGTGTTTGTGTTCCAAGCTTGAAGTTCCGAGTTCCAAGCTTGGAGTTCCGAGTTCTCAAATCAAATTACTAGAAATTGTAGTCAGCTTGAGTGCGATTGCACTACTCACTCTACTAACGGCGAATAGAGGGTTGGAATTTAAACGCAAAGGTTAGCGCAGAGGAACGCAAAGGTTTAATCAAAGCAATTTTTTTTGATGAAATGCTGTACTAAGCAGTAGCTTCTGGCGTTGCAGATGGCTGTATTGCAGTACTATGACCATGACCGTAGTCATAAGGGCCATGAGTGACAACGGGCAACACTTCCCAGTTTTCAATTGCGGGTGGTGAGCTAGTTGTCCATTCTAAAGTCAAAGCTCGCCAAGGATTATCACCTGCCAAAGGCCCCTTCAGCCAACTGTAGATCATGTTGATGGCGAAGGGAATTACCGATATCCCCAAAACAAATGAACCAAAGGTACAAATTTGATTGAGGTCGATAAATTGGGGGTCATACATTGCCACTCGTCGCGGCATTCCTTTTAAACCCAACTCGTGCATGGGTAAAAAGGTCAGATTTGTGCCGATGAAGGTCAGGGCAAAGTGAATGCGTCCCCAGGTTTCATTTAGCATTCGTCCGGTCATTTTGGGGAACCAGTGATAAATACCGGCGTAGATGCCAAACACGGAACCGCCAAACAGAACGTAGTGGAAATGTCCGACTACATAATATGTGTCGTGGACGTGAACATCAAAGGGGGCTGTTCCCATCGTCACACCACTTAAGCCGCCCATGACAAACATCGACAACAAACCAATGGCGAAAAGCATCGCACTGGTGAAGCGGATTTTACCACCCCACAGAGTCGCAACCCAGGCAAAAATCTTTACGCCAGTGGGAACTGCAACTATGAGAGTAGAGATGGTGAAGAACATCCGCATCCAACCGGGTGTGCCACTGGTAAACATATGGTGTACCCAGACGAACAAACCGACAACGCAGATGGCTACACTAGAATAAGCGATCGCTTTATAACCAAATATTGGCTTCCGAGCGTGAACTGGAATTACCTCCGACATGATGCCGAAGATGGGCAGAATCATTAAATATACTGCCGGGTGAGAATAAAACCAGAATAAGTGTTGATAAATTACAACGTTACCGCCTGCATCTGGTTTAAAGAAGGAGGTGCCAAAGTTGAGGTCAAATAACAGCAGAATTAAACCGGCTGCTAATACAGGTGTGGAGAAAAGTGCCAGCAGGGAGGTTGCCAAGATTGCCCAGCAAAATAGGGGTACTTGATCCCATTTCATGCTAGGAACCTTCATCATCAAAATGGTGATCACAAAGTTCAGCGAACCCAAAATTGAGGAAGTTCCCACCAAAACGATCGCCAGTATCCACATAGTTTGAGCGATTGGTGCTGTCACCAAACTCAATGGTGGGTAAGCTGTCCAACCCGATTGTGAACCGCCAAAAAAGAAACTACCTAAGATCAGCGCTCCGGCTGGTGGATTTAACCAAAAGGCGATGGCATTCAGCTTCGGGAAAGCCATATCCCTAGCACCGACCATCAACGGCACCAAGTAGTTACCAAATCCCCCAATGGCGCTAGGGACAATCCACAGGAAGATCATGATCGTCCCGTGATTGGTCATGAAAGCGTTATACAGATTGGGGTCAAGTACGTCTGCGTCTGGTGTTGCTAATTCGACACGCAGAGCGATCGCCATCAGTCCACCGATAAGATAAAATACAAAGGCGGTCACTAAGTATTGGATACCAATAACCTTGTGATCAACATTAAATGTAAAATAATCCTGCCATTTCCACGCCTTCAGATGAGAGGTGTGGCCAACCGCCAGAGTTTCCGGTTTATTTTCTTCTGGTGGAGTATTCAGTGGAAATTCTACTTGCGTCATATTCTTTTACCACTATGCGCGACTCTTGTACAGACACTATGCGCGTCTCTTGTACAGACGCGATTAATCGCGTCTCTCTTGACCAATGACTACTGACTCTAAAGTTGCTGCACTAATTCCCATATCATGGGTATGGGGCGCAAGAAACTCTGATGTTGATAACTCAGCTAAATTAACTGCAACGACTTGATTTAGGTTTTGCTGTTGAGTAATCTGATTTTCTGTCCGCCAGCTATCATATTCTTCTGGTGTGTGGACAATTACCTGTGTCCGCATTGAACCGTGATAACCACCGCATAACTCAGCACAAACTACGGGATATGTACCTGGTTTTGTGGCAACAAATCGTAGTTGGGTAGGGATACCGGGAAGTGCATCTTGTTTTAGGCGGAAGTTTGGCACCCAGAATGAGTGAATTACATCTTGTGCTGAAAGATTGAGTTGCACATCAGCACCGACAGGTATGTGCAATTCTCCAGATGTAATGCCACTATCAGGGTAATTAAATATCCAGGCGTACTGTATGCCTTTGACATCAACAACTAAATCGGCTAGTTTGTCTAGGGTTTGAGGAGACGCGCCAATACCAATTTTAGGGGCAATTTGAGGGGCAATTGATGGAGCAGTAGTTGCTTGGGAGGTATCGCTTAATGTACCTGCAAGAGCGGTTCCTGGCGCATGAGCAACATGAGCTGCTGAATGAGGATGACCCGCAGGTTCAAAGCCGCCCATTTGGTTAAAAACATCTACACTGTAGATGCCCAAACCGAGAACAATCACTGTTGGGATTGCTGTCCAAAAGATTTCTAAGGGAACGTTGCCTTCAACTGGTAAGCCATCGGTATCATCACCGCGACGGCGACGAAACTGAATCAAAAAAGTCACAATTGTTCCTTCTACCACCAAAAAGAGTGCGATCGCAATGGTAAACATGACATTGAAAAATGCGTCTACCAAGGGCGCTTGTTGCGATGCTTGTTCTGGCAGTAGAGTATGATTTTGACCGATCCAAATACTGATTACTGTGACTACTATACCAGCAACCAGAGTCCATAGTGAAACAGGAACTTTTTGCATATATGCTACCTGCTATTTAAGCGGTCATTAAAGGTGTGATTTTCTGGGATCAGGAGATTGTGATTAGGTATTTAGATACTCTCTCTTGTACAGAAGCGATTCATCGCGTCTCTCCCCACTCCCAGTTGATCGCATCCTGCACTTTTGATGTATCAACCTAGCCAAACAAGATAATGCTTGATTTTTTATCTTGTATTTTGATGATTTTTACCATAGTCGTGGCTACTGGTTTTTACATTTTTACAGGTCAGCGTTTTTTGTCTTCACTTATTAACTTTCTATCTCACTCTGACAAAAATTGGGGGAATTTTCCAGATAATTTCATATCCTTACCCCCAAAACTTAACACTATATTTAAATTTCTGTAACGCCAGCTGCTGCTAATGCAAAAAAATTAGGTACTCCAAGATGACACTATTAGCCTTAATATTGATCAGACTAGCAACGCAGGGCGGAAATCAAAAGTCAAAAAGCCTATACAATAAGCTTTTTATTGACTTTGAATGATTTCTCTATTTACGCCATGCTGTACTAGTTGAGCCGCAAGTATGAATTTGTGAATAACTAACAATTTAAGATTTACAATTCTGTTTACTGTGAACTCTTTGCTAGTTACAGTAAGTATCTATAATTCCCCTCTAATTACCTTGCTTAGTGCCTTTGTGCTTTATTTCCAGAGTACCCTTTATAACCAGAAAAACCTTAAGCCAATCCCCAAAGTTTTAATTGTCTACTACGGTATGGCTGTAGCAATTCTTGGGACATATCCGTGAACAAGCCTCACAACCAATACAATTTTCTGGATTAGCAACAACCATTACTTTGCGCTCAATTTCATCATCTTCTTCATCCTCTACAAATTCCCCATCTTCATTGAGAGCTTTCAATGTTAATACATTGTGACCACATATTTTAAAGCATCTGCCACAGCCGATACATTTTTCGTAGTCAATTTCCTGGGCAAATTTAGGTGTCCAGGGATTACCTCCAAATGTCAATCCTGTTAGTTGTGCCATGAATAAACGCCTACGAATTTGTTTGTACTTTAATCATCATCCTAACTCAATATTATTGTCTTGCTTTACTGTTAAACAATTATTTTTTGTCGAATTAAATTTCCATGACTTTGTAAAAAATATTCTGTAAATTTATCTATATCAGCTATTAGATGAAACTTATTATCAATAATTCCGGAAGTAAACTTAGTAGTAAGTTAGTAGTTTTATATAAATTAAATCT
>NZ_JBGTFY010000154.1:0-4772 GCF_041747015.1 Nostoc sp. | reverse complement strand
AAAGATGAGTGGGATTAAAAACAGACGCGATTAATCGCGTCTCTACGGCAATTCTACCGAAGTTGGTTTAGCTATATGTGGCAAACCCCAACCTAATTTTTCTCGCAAAATTCGGAAAAACTCAGGCGGTTGCAGGCGAATAAATCGGACACTATATTGCGATCGCTCCAAATATACTCGATCCTCTGGTAATATATAGCATCCTCCATTGCCATCCACCACCATCACCAGCCGAGGAATGTTTACTGGGTAAATGTTGACTGATTCAGTATCTGGAAATACTAATGCTCTAGAAGCTAGGGAATGGGGACAAATGGGTACTAGTTGTAAAACAGGCACCCCAGGGGTAACAACTGGGCCACCAGCACTCAATGAGTAAGCTGTAGAACCCGTAGGCGTAGAAACAATCACACCATCCGCCGCAATATCCACTGGTGCATGACGCCCGATGACAATTTCAAAGTGGCACATAGAGGTTAAAGGTTCCCGATGCAGCACCATTTCATTCAAGCAGAGGGCTTCCCACAGCACTGAATCTCCCCGAAATACTTTGACGGTGAGCATGGCTCGTTCTTCAATTTCATACTCACCTGCCATTGCCTGCTCTAATGCTTGGGGCAATTGATTCAGGAAAGTTTCCGTCAAAAAGCCCATGTGGCCGGTATTCACTGTTAGCAGTGGAATACCACAGGGGGCTACCTGACGAGACGCTGCTAAAACAGTGCCGTCTCCCCCTAACACCACTGCAAACTTCATATCTGAGTCAAAACCAGGGGGCGTCAGACCGTCAATGGGAGTATGGCATACGGGACTCTCCGGGGTAGAGTAGCCCAGTATACCACCAATACTCGATGTTATACATACATTCCAACCGGCAGCGGTTAGCTTGTCTTTCAACTCAATAGCGACACGACCCGCTATCGGTTTGATGTCATTGTAGATAATGCCTGCTTTCGGCACACTTAAATATCCAAGTTTAGGCGATGCTCTGTATTATGTAATCGTTACACATTTTTGGTCATGTAGTCATTAATCTAGAGTCAAATGTCCAGAGTCTAGAGTTTAATGACTAATACAGCATAATTCAGCACTCAGCACTCAGAAGTCAGAAGTAGAATAGGCTTTATACTTGGCTTTGAGACTTAGCTTGTGTACTTCAGCAACTTAAAATCTACTGTATCTGTTTTGTAATGATTATTGACTATTGGCTTTTGAAGACTGTTTAAAAGGAGTTTTTTTAGGTTTCTGCTTCTTGTTTTTATTTTTCTCGTAGTCTAACTCCTTGAGCTTCTTCATAATTCGGCTGAAGTACTCTTGTAGATAGCTTTCTAGGGTTGTGGTTTGTTGCTGATCTAAGCCGAAGACTGTGTATACCTCATCCATTGAAGCATTTAACTGTTTACCACTAGCCAATACTTCTGTAAACGCCAGCCTATCCGCTACGTTCCATCCCCACTGAAAGAACCGCATTAAGCCCCGCACGGCACGGAGTAAGTTTATTGGCATCCGCGTTACCCTGGCGTCTTTTCCAGATAAGCGTTCACACAGGTTGATAATTTCTTCTGCACTCCATGCACGAGTGCCGACTAAAGGAAAAGCTTGGTTTTCCGTTTCGGGCACACTCAATGCACGGATTGCAAACTTAGCAATGTCCTGAGTATCCATATAGGCGATGGGAGAAGAATTACCTGTCACCCAAACTGGCTGTGCTTCCAAAATCGGAATCCCATACTGACTGATTAACCCTTGCATAAAACCAGCTAACCGCAAGATGGTATAATTCAAGCCTGACTCAGCCAAGAAAAGTTCTGTACACCGCTTAATTTCCATTAGCGGCACTTCTGGATATTTATCAGCATCTAAAATCGAAAAGAAGATAAAACGCTCTACACCCGCTGCTTTTGCTGCTTGAATCAATGCTACTTTGCCGTCCCAGTCCACTTGTTTGATACTCAGTGAATCTGTAGGACGAGATGTTGACGCATCAATAACTTGGGTTACACCAACTAAAGCTTCCGCTAGGCTCTCCGGGTAACGCAAATTTCCCGGTACGAGTTCTGCGCCCCATTCTTTGAGAAAAGCTGCTTTTTTACTGCTCCGCACAAGACAGCGTACTTTATACCCCTCATCGATAGCACGACGAGCCACTTGTCTTCCTAAGGTGCCAGTTGCACCGACGATTAATAATGTCATGAGGGTTGTAATAAATTTTAATGTTTTATGAAAAGAATGTTATCAGAATAACCTATGTAAACAAAAGTTTACATCTTTTCTCAGAAAATTAATTTATTTAGAGAGATTAATGGGAAAAAGGGAGTGGTGAGTGGAGAGAATAATAACTCAGCACGGGCTAAACCCTAGCTATCGGCTAACACCACTCCTAACTCAGCACTCAGCAATAATTATTCTTCTGTGCCCTGAATTTTCAGTAACAACGCTCCTAAACCCCAGCCTACGAAGATTAAACCGAAAGATAATAGAGCTGCATTCAAAAGTTCGCCGCCCATTGGTGTGATTCTCCTTATGCAAAGTGGTGTGTAAACTAGGTCTACCAGAAGCTTTTCAATAGTTGCTGTAGGATTAGACCTGTGTAAATAATTTTAAACTAGTTTAGCAGGTAATCTTTACTGGTTTGGAAGGCAATCCCTACTGTTGGGAGAGAGTGAGACAGATAAATTGGGAAAACTTAATAATAATTATGAAGAGATTTTATGTATCAAATTAATTTAGTAAATTTGGGTAAAGAAAATCGTCCGCGTTTGGCGCTGACGTTGGGAGATCCGGCGGGGATTGGACCGGAGGTGATTTTGAAAGCTTTGGCAGAGCCGGAAATTAGTAAAAAATATGACGTTACAGTGGTAGGTAACACGGATTTGCTGGCACAGACTTATCACAAACTGAATTCAACTGATAATTTAGCACCTTTGGCAAATCCAGACGAGTTGTTAGTTAGCGATGTGCAATTAGATGGGGAAATTAAAGGTAAAATTATCGCAGCAATAGGTAATGCGGCCAGTGGTGCGGCTAGTTTTGCGTATATGGAATATGCGATCGCTCAAACACTTGCTGGTAAATTTGATGCTATTGTCACAGGACCAATCGCTAAATCTGGTTGGAAAGCCGCAGGGTATAATTATCCAGGGCAAACGGAACTTTTGGCACAAAAATCAGGTGTTGACCGTTTTGGGATGTTATTTGTAGCGCGATCGCCCCACACTAATTGGACATTCCGCACCTTACTTGCTACCACACATATTCCCTTACGTCAAGTAGCTGATACGTTGACACCGCAGTTGTTGACAGAGAAATTAGATTTGCTGGTGGAGTGTTTAGAGAGGGATTTTGGTATAGAAAATGGGAGAATTGCGATCGCTGGGTTAAATCCCCACAGTGGCGAACAGGGACAACTTGGACATGAAGAACAAGATTGGTTAATTCCCTGGTTAGAGCAAGAGCGGCAAAATAGACCACAATTACAACTAGATGGGCCGATACCGCCAGATACGATGTGGGTTAAACCTGGTCAAGCTTGGTATGGAAATTTTTTAGTCCAAAATCCTGCTGATGCTTATCTAGCACTTTACCACGACCAAGGCTTAATTCCTGTGAAGCTGATGGCCTTTGATCGGGCAGTTAATACTTCTATTGGTCTTCCTTTCGTTCGGACTTCACCAGATCATGGAACAGCGTTTGATATTGCGGGTAAGGGAATTGCTGATGCTACGAGTATGAAAGCAGCGATACATTTAGCGGCTGAGTTGGTTAGTCAAAGGCTGGCGGCGAGAAAACTATGAATTATTTCATGATTTATAAATAGACTAGTCCAAAGAATCATGGAAGTGCAACCAAGAGAAATTAGGAATTATCTGACAGTAGATGGAAAAAATATTTTTGATGAGTGGCTTGATTCTCTGCGAGATAGAAGAGCAAAAGCTAAAATAAGAGCCAGACTTGACCGAGTTTAAGATGGTAATTTAGGTGATTGTAAGTCAGTTGGAGAAGGTGTTTTTGAATTGAGAATCGACTATGGGTCAGGCTACCGCATATACTTTGGACAAGAAGGGATAACAATTATTATTCTTTTGTCTGGTGGAGATAAAAGCACTCAGAAACAAGATATTGATAAAGCTCAGGAATATTGGAAAGACTATAGGAGTAGAGATAATGCCTAGAAGCGTAAGCTATCACGAAGGACTAATTAAACATCTCCAAGACCCACTAGAAGCGGCATCTTATATCGAAGTAGTTTTAGAAGAGGGTGACCCAAAAATGTTAGGAAAAGCCATCGCAAATGTGATTGAGGCACAGGGTGGAATTGATCAGTTTTCAGCGCAAGTTAAGCAATGCTATGAGCAACTCGACTTGATGTTATCTGAGCAAGGTGAAATTGAATTTTATTGTATGAGTAAATTACTGGATGCATTGGGATTACAGCTAGCGGTAACAGTGAAGTCACCATGATGTGATTTTTAAGGATAGTTTAAATCACTCGCTCTTATACCTTACCAATTTATTTTTCTCAACTGTTTTCTAGGGTTAACAATCCTGCTGATAAATCCACTACCAACCGTCGATTTTTGAGCCACTCACGACCGAGTAAAAGTTCTGAAACTCCATCACCTGCATAAACAGGGATATTAAACTCTTGTCCATCTATTCGCACTTTTCCAGCGTAGATATCAAACTTTGCTTCCCCCTTTGCTAGTTGCATATTTCGTTCACCTAAATACACCCAATCAAATTCCTCTAAATCCTGCTTGTCAATGGCTAGC
>NZ_JBGTFY010000153.1:0-9644 GCF_041747015.1 Nostoc sp. | reverse complement strand
TTTCGTTGGTCTTCGTTTTGCGATGAAGACAAAGTGATTGAAAGCTATCGCCAGAGACTAGATAGCCCTGTATCTCCTGAGAGTGAGTTTCTTGATTGGGGGCAAGTTGCCCGAATGCAGGAACTCACACGTAACCATCAGTGCAAGGATATCAAGCTCAGTATTTACACGACTTTTACTGTCCGCCCAGGAGGAACGGAAGGTGGTGACGCGGTAGATAGAGCGATAGTTAAGCTGGCGAACTTTTTACAGCGCAAGTTTACCCCAACAGGAGCGACCGAACTCACAACAAAAAACTTAATTCAAGTTCTTGAAAAAGCAATAATTGTCTCTTTGCGCCATCAACAAATACTGTCTGAAATGGGTTTATTTCCCTTGCCAAAATCAGAGAAGCAATTGTGGGACGACCTAGTTTCTCGGATGGGTGCGAAGCCAACAAAAGTGCCTCATGCCTTAGTTTATGACACTGGCGAATTAAGAGAGGAATTTAACGAATCCGCGCCGAAGCCAGAGAGATACAACGACCAGCTACATGCAACCTCAGTACTTTTAAATAACGGCATACCTTATGCCGATAGACGCTGGGTATACTTGCCGAATCAATGTGGTGAAAAAAAGAAGTATATCGGCGTAATGACGCTTGCCCAAAAGCCAGAGATATTTGCCTCAACCCATCAGCAAGTACGGTTTCTATGGGATGTATTCTCACGCGAGGTTATTTATGATGTCGAGATAATTACAGAGATTAGCCCAGCCGATCAAAAAATGATTAGGCTTACCCAACAATTGATTACGAGGCGGTCAATAAATGCCGAGGCTAACGCCAGCAAAAAGACTATTGACGTAGGAGCGCAAATTAATACGGAGCGGTCAGTCGATGCTCAGAAGCAGCTTTACACGGGTGATGTCCCTGAAAATGTAGCTGTCATAATCCTTGTTTATCGCAACTCTCCTTCCGAAATCGACGACGCTTGCAGGCTGATTTCAGGCTATATCAATCAACCTGCTGAGTTGATTAGAGAAATGCAGTATACATGGTCAATCTGGCTTGATACTTTGCTATTGAGACAGCGACCGCAACTTACTTTTCCTTTCAACAGACGCGCCACTTTCTTTGCCAGTGAAGTAATTGGTTTAACGCCAGTCATTCAAACAGCGCACGGCGATAAACAAGGTTTTGAACTAGTAGCTGACGAAGGTCAATCCTCGGTTCACATTGACCTATCAAAGCCGAAAAACATGATGGTAATCGGCACTACCGGGAGTGGTAAATCGGTAATCATCGCCTCTATTATTTATCAGTGTTTGGCGCTGGGAATGTCAGTATTAATGATTGACTTGCCCAATGATGATGGTTCAGGAACCTTCGGAGACTTCACGCCCTACTTTAATGGATTTTACTTTGATATCTCTAAGGAATCAAACAATCTTGTACAGCCATTAGACCTGTCAAAGATTCCTGAGTCGCAGTGGGAGGAAAGGACAAAAGCCCATCGGAATGATATTAATTTAATAGTTCTTCAATTGGTTTTAGGTTCGCAAAAATTCGATGGATTGCTATCACAAACTATCGAGTCCGTGATACCTCTAGGAACAAAAGCCTTTTATGAAGATGCCGACATCAAAGAGCGATTTGAATTAGCGCGGAGAGCAGGGATAGACACCCCAGAGTGGGCGAATACCCCGACGTTGGCAGATATGGAGAAATTCTTCTCACTTGCGTATATTTATTTAGGCTATCAGGATGACAACGTAGAAAAAGCACTTAATTACATCCGCTTGCGCTTACAGTACTGGCAGGCTAGTAGCATTGGTAGCGCTATCTGCAAGCCTTCAACCTTCCAGGCTGATAGCCAGTTGATTACCTGTGCTCTGACTAATCTCCAATCAGGGAAGGATGCAGAGGTGTTTGGGATGTCTGCTTATATCGCCGCGTCCCGTCAATCCCTCTCCTCCCCCAATAGTGTATTTTTCATGGATGAGGCTAGCGTACTGCTTGGTTTTTCTGCCTTGTCGCGCCTTGCGGGTCGTAAATGCGCTACGGCTCGAAAGCAGGGCTGTCGGGTATTTCTGGCGGCGCAGGATGTCATTTCTATTGCTAAATCGGAGGCGGGAGAACAGATATTACAAAATATGCCATTGCGATTGATTGGGCGGATTGTCCCAGGCGCGGCTAATAGCTTCTCTGAGTTGTTGGGCATCCCTAGAGAAATCATCGACAAAAATGAAAGCTTTGTCCCTAACATTCAGCAGCTATATACTTTGTGGCTGTTGGACTACAACAATAAGTATGTGCGCTGCCGCTATTATCCCTCGTATCCCCTGCTGGCGTTGGTTGCTAATAGCAGGGAGGAACAAGCCACGCGAGATAAGTTCAAGAAAATTCACAGTGACAAGTTTACCTGGGTGGCAGAATTTTCTAAGCATTATGTCGATTGCGTTAAGCAGGGTAAACCATTATGAAGATTCTATTCTCAGTCATTCAAAATAAGTTAGTGTTGGCAATACTCGCAGGTGTTTTATCGATAGTAAATTTTCAGGTTTGGCAATACAACCAAGCTCAATACGAAAAATTTATTAGCGATTCAAAGATAAATTGCGGTGTCGATATAGAATTAGGCGAAGATGCGGTCAAGCGCAGTCCTAGTCTAAGAGCATTGAAGTATCAGAATAAGCGCCTACGTGAACTAAGGCAGCCGGGGATTAACTCTGAATCTGCCAGCCCAGGCGCTTATGTTATGCTTCTTCGCTCCCCTGCTTCTACCCTTCCGCCTAATGCTTTGCCCTTTGACGATCCTTTCTTTACCAGTTTGTTGAATAAAGAAGAGTCGCCTAAAACATTAATAGTTCGAGCCGCTTCTTTTGATTTAGCAAAAAAACAAGCGACCGTAAAATCTGACTGCACTAAAAAACCTTTCGTAGTAGCCCTGGAGGACTTGTATCTTGAATACCAACCGATTGATCGCGATCTCAGGCGCAGCAATTTTGATTTCTTTTTCTAGCCTCAGGGCAAACGCTCAAGGTAGTGCAAACCAATCTTTCTTAACTCAATTTCAACAAATCTATAGTAGCTTGCAGACTTACATTCTTCACTATCAAAAAGAGTTTACCAAGTCTTTAGGTAAGCTTGAGGCTGAATTAACCCAGGCAATTGAATCTAGCGTTGGGGATTTAGGGATTCCCGATCCCCTGAAAGCTGGCAAGAATATCGAGAAAGTTATCCAGAAGCAAGAAGGCGCATTACTAATACTAGATCCTCGCATTCAAGCGGACAATGCCATCAAGGAATGGAACCAACAATATACACGCGGTCAGTCAGAATCAGTACTTGGTGTTGAAGGGCAGAGGGTGCAATCGCAAGAGGCAGCAATAACTAATGATGCTACCGCCCAATCAAGCGAAAATGCTAATGCCGCGCAGGATGATGTCATCACCCAAGAGATTCTTAAAAAGGTCGCAATTCAAAACTTACAAAGTGTTGTACTTGCCAAATCTATCCATGCAGAAGCGCAAAAACAATCTCGTTCTTTGGCTGTTACAAATATCAATCTTGCTGATATTTCTAATCGCATGGATGAGCAAGCTGCGGCAAAGGATCAAGAGTCCAGCGCCGCTACTCGTCAAATCATTCAATCTGCCGCCGTTAACGATTCATTTTGGAAGAATCAATAATCAATTCAAAATTATTAATTCAAAATTAATTTTCTTACTCATTTTGAATTTAAAAAAGGTCAACATAACGATGCGGTAGCTGAGATGATAGGACTCTTAACTATTCTTTTTGCTCAAACGACAGGGCAGCAAGCCGGGGAAAATACAGGTACTACGAACTCAGGTGAAATAGTCGAAGGCGCTATCGAAGGCGCAGAGCTAATTTATAAATCGTTTGAGAATGACTGGCTGGAATTAGCATCTGGAACAAGCCCAATTTATACCGCTGTTGTCGCCATTTCTACCCTTGCGGCGGTTGTGATGATTGGCTTTGCCTCATTTGGCTGGTACAGCAAGTTTGCCGAAGAAGGGTTCGGATATGATTTTATCTCTGAGATGGTTTTACCGTTGCTAGTAATTGTAATGCTTAGTAATAATGGGTTCCTTCTCGCTAATACAACAGTCGCTTTAAAAAACGTATCGACCGGACTAAATAGGAGCATTTTAAGTATTACTAGAAATGGGGTGAATTTGAGAGATGCTATCCGAAATGTCAATGCCGACCAAAGCTTTGTTTTAGCCGCGCAGACAGCCATCGCTAAATGCGAAAAAAAAGGAGAAAAGAGGCAGGAAGGTGAAGAACTAAGCCAGAAACAAGCTTGTATCAAAGCTGCCGTGGAGAATGCACGAAAAGACGCACAGAAAGCTAGAGAAAAGACTGGCGCAGGTTCTGGGGGAGGAAGTTGGAATCCCTTAGACCTAAGCGGCGAACTAATTAACAGCGCAATCCAAGGTTTTGTTTATGTCATCCTGAGCGGGGTATCGGCAGCTTTTCAGTACATCGTTCAACTGTCATTCTTAATGATTGCATTCGCTGCCCCAATCTTCCTAGTTCTATCTTTGCTACCTTTTCAAAGCAAGCCTATCTATGCTTGGCTAGCTGGCTGGTTAGGGCTGACATTGGTTCTCATTTCGTACTCGATAACTGTAGGTATTATTGCCAGCGCGATAGTTGCCAAGCCCTCGTCTAATCCTTTGTTAATGCAACTTTTGCAAGCCATCTTTTCGCCATTACTCGCGGTAGCCATAGGTACTGGTGGTGGAATGTCAGTATTTACAGCTTTCACTAGTGGGGTCAAATTCTCGGTGGGGTTACGGAGATGAAATTATTAGAGAGAAAAGAGCTAAACTTTACTCCCATTTTTTTAATAGTCAATGCTGTTTTATTAGTGATTATTTTATTAATAGAAGTTGTAAATTTTGCTCGGATAGGAACAATATCTAAAACCAAAGCTTCCACCCTTGTGGAGCTACATGACGGCGAATCTATCAGAGTTCTTCCTATAGGCAGTGAGGAGCGATCCCCCCAAGCTATTACACGTTTTGTAGGGCAGACAATGACAGGTCTTTTGAGTTGGAATGCTCTACCAAAGTCAACCGATGATTACAATCCAGACCCCACCAAACAATTGAAATTAGACATTGGGGTATTGACATCAAAAGCCAAGATTACTACTAGTGCATGGGCTTCAGGCTTTGCGTTGTCAGAAGATTTTCGCGCCCCATTCCTTGAAGAGATAAGTAATCTTACGCCGCCCGATGTCTTCAATGGGTCTACCCAATCAATTTTAAAAGTCAGCTTACTCAGTCAGCCCACTTCTATTAAGGATGGGCGCTGGAAAGTGGATATGGTAGCCGAGGTCGTTGTTTTTCAAGGCAGCAATTTAGTCGGCAAGCCCATCCCCTTTAACAAAACTGTATTTGTCAGGGCGATTGATACAGCTATCATTCCTAGATTTGCGTCCGATGTTCAGGAAACCGCCTCTCGTGTTCGGAAAGCGGGGTTGGAAATTTACAAGATTCAAGATTTAGACTTATGATCCAGAAACAGCAAGAGCCTTTGCTATCGACAACTATTGAGATAGAAGAAAAAGATTTTGCCGCCATGAACGGCGCTAAAACTTCTCAAATTAATGATTCAATTCAACCTGAAGAGAACCCCGCCCCAGAAGAAATTGTTACCGCTCGAACAGTCTCGCAATCTCCACTTTTGAAAATGGGCGTTGTTGCGCTGATAGTACTTGCCTTTGTCACGATCGTCGGAGCCTTGATCGGCAATTCAATGAACGCCTTAAAATTTTCCAGTAACAAGGCACAGCCGACTAAAGCCGAGGAACAAACAAAAGAAACAGAAGTGGTGGACGAGACAGGCAAGGATAAAACAGCACTTGCTCTGACTAGCCAAAACTACGAATTTAAAAAGATTCGTGATCAGAAGCCAAGCCCAACGCCTACCTCTAGCCCAACCCCAGTAGTGATCGCGCCTGTTACCCCCACCCTAAGACCAGTGCAGCGCGGACAACAGCCTTATTCCGTTACTAGCCAGCCTCCAGCGCCTAGAACCTTTCCCACAGCTAGAGGATCGCAACCTCAGCCCAGGAGCGCCCAGCCGATTAGACAATCTCCTCCTCAGCCGCGCCCCCAAGCGATCACCGTTCATGTTGACCCCACACAGCAATGGCTTCTCGCTGCAAATGCTGGCAGTTTTAGTAGCTCAGGTGATGAACTAGAAGGCGAGGAACAAAAAGTTACTGGAATAGAAGGAGGGACAGGAGGAGCTACACAAGTCGCAGAGGTCAGCAAAACTACTGGTGATTACAATACAAAGCGCGTACTCGTTGGCAGTACCGCAGAGGGCACATTGGAAACACCGATCGCCTGGGGTGCTGGTGACACTGGCAACCAGAATTACTTAGTGAAAGTATCAAAACCCTTAAAAGCCTCAGATGGTAGCGGCGTATTACCCGTAGGCGCTTATCTGGTTGTTCAGTTGTCCGAGTCCAATGGATCGGGCTTTGCCAAATTGCGCGGCGTTTCAGTATTGGTCAATTCCAATGGTGACACCCAAGAAAAGTCACTGCCGCCAAACGCTGTTTTGATAATGTCTAAGGATGGTAGCTTCTTAAAAGCGGAATCTCGCAAAGGCAGTAATCTGGGCAACAATTTCATCTCTGCGATTGTTGCGGGAGTCGCCAAAGCTGCCGAGGTACAAAATCGCCCCATAACTCAAGTCAGTACTAGCTCAAATGGGTTTTCCTCTCTTTCCACTACCAATGAGCAAAAAGACCTCTCCGCCGCTTTTGGAGAGGGTGCATTTAATAGCGTTCTCGACAACATCAAAAGCTCAAATGTTGCACGTTCGCAACAGTTAAGCGGTAGAGAAGAAGTGTTCGTGATTGACGTTGGTAAGCCAGTGCAAATATTCGTTAATCAAACAATATCGCTCTAGTCACAATAACGTTACTGTAACTAGGAAAAATGTTAAAGAGACTCGCTATTATTACAACCCTCTTAATAACTACTGCCTCAAGCGTGTCGGCAATGCCCATCCGAACAGTTTACGAGAATGATGCAAACTCCAGCGCTATTGAATTAAAGGTGTGGAAGGGCTACGGATTAACTATTAATTTGATGTCTACCGGGGAAACTATCAAGCAAGTTTGGATCGGCGATCCAAGTCGTTTTGCCTTTACATCAAACGGTGGTTTATGCCAAAAGCAGAGCAACGATTCTGACTGCACAGGAGGTAAAGCAACCGTAATTTTTCTTCGCCAGATTAACCCGATCAACTTTCCTGTTACCTCTAGCAGCAATGGAAGCACTCAAATTACAGTACTTACCAATGAAAAACAATATCAATTTAAGATAGTCCCTGCTACGGGCAACCCAGCTTATACAAGCTTGGTAGTTAAATCTGAGTCGGATCGCCCGTTGCCAATTACCCGTCCGCGATCGCCGCTAATGCTAACAGTTCAAAAGCCGCAATCAGCGCCGCCAGTAGTCCAGCAGCCCTCGCCACCGCAACAAACAATAACAGTCCACCCGCCTCAGTCTGTTGCCGTTTTACGCCCCAATCCTGGAAGGAACGATGCTAACGCTCTTGCTTTTGGTCTGGCAGAAGCGGGGCGGAAAGGCCAAGTTAAGCCCGGATCTACCACATGGAACAAGGTGCAAGATGCTATTAAGCTATTACGGCGTGGCAAAACTAAAGAGGAGGCGATTTCACTTTCTCAGGTCGATAAAAAAACTTTTGATCAATTACTTGAATGGGGGCGATTGTGAGTAATTTTGTTAAGTTTATTCGCAAAGAATTAGATAAATGCAAGCGACCAATTACTTAAAACAATCATGAAATCTAAACCTTTTTTCCTGGCTGCGATCGCTTCCCTACTTCCACTTTCCGCCTCAATCGCACAGACACCGACAACTACTCAGACAACCCCAACAATTAATTATCCGCAGGGCAAATATAAGACGGCAGCGCCCGACTGGTCAAAAATCACATGGGATACTTTGCCGCCCGTTCAGCAACCAGGATTCCTCGTAATCCCTAAAAACCTGATTTCGACTTTTGGCTACGACCCCTCGCGCTCATGGACCGCAGGACAAAAGGTTGATTCTGTTGTGATGCTGGGCGACGCGGATGATGCTTTTAAAATGTCTGCCTTGAGCTTAAAGGCCATTGGCACGCTGGCTTTGCCCACTACAGCCACAACCACCAAACCCACTCTCAAAGACTTTGGATTAATGCAATGGCAAACGCCAAAAACATTAGTTAAAGCAATGCCTGAATTAAGCAATTTGAGCCTATCAGAAGTTCCCCCATTAGCGGCTCTATTTTCTAAGAATGGTGCTGGACTGGGTAGCAGCACTATTTCTCAAGCCATAGCCTCAAATCCTCAAGCCGCAAACCTGACACTAGATAAGATTGACCTAAGCAAATATTCGCTTGATTCAATTCCTGGATTGAGCAAAACTCAGTTAGGAAAATTTAAATCATGGCAGCAAGCTTATGTCAATCAAATTCCTAAATTAAGTCAAGTGCCCTTTGATAAAATGCCTCAGCCTATTAGCTCTGATATAGGCGTTGTGGGGATTGCGTCGGTTGTACTTGGC
The DNA here is from genome assembly GCF_041747015.1 of Nostoc sp. Classification (GTDB taxonomy): domain Bacteria; phylum Cyanobacteriota; class Cyanobacteriia; order Cyanobacteriales; family Nostocaceae; genus Nostoc. The sequence goes on along the minus strand of NZ_JBGTFY010000153.1, from coordinate 1,037 downwards.
ACAGCAGAGAAAGGCGACGCAAGGGCTCTTAATGATTACTTCGTGTCTGGCAGCGTTGTCAGAGGCGATCGCACCGTTTCAGTAGCCTGTCCTCCCAGCAAGGAATGCTCATACTTAGAACTGGGGGATTTTGCCGATTCTGAAGGTAGTTTGTATGGTAAGCGTTGGGCATCTGGTTCATCACAACAAGTCAGGGGTGGTTATGGAATTCTTGCCGCCGTTAATGGGGGCAAGGAACCCACGGGGCGGCTAGTGTATGGTAGTGGGTTCAAAGTGGCGCTAACTGGAGTTAATGAATCCAAGGGGACTGCCGACTTTGGCTTGTTCTTTAGGATCTGTGCGCGGCCGCCATTCCAGCAGAAAACTTGTACCCCTTACTTCATTGGGCCAGTCCCCTGGTTGCCCGTGAGCGAGAACGATTTGGTGATTGTGGGCACTGGGCGATGACAGGAACAAACACTATTGTTAACCCAAATCAATTTATTCCCCCAGGCATCTCTTCAGCGCTGTTTTCCCCCGCAGGTTTAGGGGTACTCGCCTGTGGCGCGGTGATTGTAATCGCCAAAATCATCGATAGTAGGGGAGGTATTGCCAAGCTAGCGACCGCGCGCTGGGGCGGGACAACAGAGAAAACAGCGGCTCGGAAGTTGGCGTGTAAACAAATCCAGCTACGCTTGCATAACCGAGTATCGCTGTATGTGGGGACTCCCAGGAATACAACGAGCGAGATTGTCAATGGAATCAAGAAAACGAGTATCCCTGAAGATTCAACAACCCTTTACTTCCCAGAAGCGCAACGAGGCATCCTAGTATGTGGTGGGCCGGGGAGTGGAAAATCATTTTCAATGATTAATCCCTTGATCCGCTCCGCAGTAGATCAGGGGCTACCCATCGCCCTTTATGATTTCAAGTACGCACAGCAAGAATCAGCCACCGCACAAGCCAAGGGGCAAGCGCCAATACTAGCAGGGTATGCCGCTTTGCGCGGTTATCAAGTTACCGTACTTGCCCCAGGCTTTGCAGAATCCGCAGTTGCC
>NZ_JBGTFY010000152.1:0-20337 GCF_041747015.1 Nostoc sp. | reverse complement strand
GAAGTCACAAATTTACCTGCTTTGTTAGTTTAATTATTCTTTTAATTGAAGTAAATTATTTAACTTAATTTCCCAAAATAGCAGTTTTTGGATTAGTTTATTTTGACTATCTATTCTCAATAAGAATTGCTAATTGATAGAACCTTGATTGGGCTTGATTTTCAAGCGTTTCTGTTATATCGAACTCAGGTTGCTAATATTAAGCATTGGCAACTTAGCCATCATCAAAAGCTTATCAGGATAGACACATGACCTATAGACTGTTTGAAATTCCATGTGAGAACGGCAATCATGCAGATGTTGTCTGGGCTGATCCTAGTAGCGGCGATCGCATCGCAATGCTTACACTCACCTAGCCTATGCAATTGAAACAACCGACAGTGAAAACAGCGTACTAGATCGCCGGGGTATCCGCTTCAAAAGCTTACGCGACTGGTCAAGAATTAAATAAAAACTGCGTAGCGTCATTAAAGATTCTGGCGATGAGAGCATTATTAGTGTTGTAGATTCTTTTAGAGAATATGGCGATCGCATTAGTCAAAAAGGTATTCGTATTGCTAGTATGCACGCTGCTAGACGCTATCTTGATAGCAGTGATAAGAGAGATTTACCTAGAGGAGTTAAACCCAATATTATCATCATTGATGAGTGTCATCACTGTGCCAGCAATGACGATTTAAGGGGTAAATCTGTATCTGTAAAAAATAAAGATACACCCGATACACCCGATACAACACAGGCATATAAAGCCGCATATCAGATGATCGCAGGTGAGTTCTGGCAATTCAGAACAAAAATAATAAAAAAGATAGATTTAATTTTGATCCAGAATTTGGTCTTTTTAGCCAAGAAAAAAATCTCAATGGATTAGCTGGGTTGCTGCCTTGGTACATACAAGAAAATAAGGAAGGTACAAAACACCATCAACCTCTTGTTGGACATGATCCAATTGGAAGCTTAACCCAGTCTCTTGCTAGACAAAGACAAGCCGATTTTATGGCTGTTTCTACACAAAAGCTGTACGAACATTTTCCAAATCTTAAAGGCTGCTCTTACTTGCTATTTGCAACCCATCCATTACGAGAATTGGAGAGAAACAAATCATAGCATCTGTATATATTTACACTTAATGCGTATTAAAATATATACTTGATAGATAAGCTCTAATTATGCCGATTCAATCGCATGGAGTCACTGCAATGTCAATTGATAAAGTTGAAAACCAGCAAAATAATGATCTAGTTCAACCCGCTACAGGTTTAATAGAAAGCCTGGTAAAGACAAAAGACAAGAAAAAATCTAAAAAATCCAAACGGATGTTTGACGGTAGCACTGAAGCTTTTGCTGATAAAATTCCCAAAAAGACTTTTGAAACTGAACTAGAGCAACTTCAGATTGAGCTAGTCAAAATGCAATACTGGATTAAGCACGTTGGCTATCGGGTTGTTGTAATATTTGAAGGGCGCGATGCTGCCGGCAAAGGAGGAGTAATTAAACGCATTGCCGATCCACTCAATCCTCGTGGCTGTCGTGTGGTTGCTCTGGGAACCCCCTCCGATCGCGAGAAAACTCAGTGGTATTTTCAGCGTTACGTGCAACATCTGCCGACAGCAGGCGAAATTGTCCTGTTCGATCGCAGTTGGTACAACCGAGCCGGAGTTGAACGAGTGATGGGTTTTTGTACTGAAGCAGAATATCAAGAATTCATGCAATCTTGCCCGGAATTTGAACGAATGCTGGTGCGATCGGGCATTGTTTTAATTAAGTACTGGTTCTCCGTCAGCGATGAAGAACAAGAGAAACGTTTTCTCTCTCGCAGTCACGATCCAGCAAGGCGCTGGAAACTCAGTCCGATGGATTTGGAATCACGTAATCGCTGGGTAGAATTCTCCAAAGCAAAAGATACCATGTTTGCTTATACAAATATCCCAGAAGCCCCCTGGTTTACAATTGAAGCGGATGATAAAAAACGGGCGCGGCTCAACTGCATTCATCATTTGTTGAGCAAAGTTCCTTACGAAGATATGACACCTCCTCCCTTAGAACTTCCGGCTAGACCTGTGGGTGAGAATTATCTTCGCGCCCCCCGCAATGAGCAGTTCTTTGTCCCTCAAGTGTATTAAGCCATTACTATTGTGATTGAATATGGCAAACTTTATCTATAGGTGTTGCGATCGCCTATAGCTCCTCTCCAAACCAATTTGGATTTCTCGGTAGTGCTATCGAAAATTAGTCAATACGACGGGCTACTTTGGGAGCATTTCACACACAATTCTTAGACAACTCTACAACAGGGGTAAAATAGAAGCAATTCCCTTTTATTGAAAACGTCATATACTCAAAGCAGCGCAAAACTATGGCGTACAGTGACTTTACTCTAGAAAAAGTTTCGGCTGTTTTGGGAATCACCACCCAAGAAGCCGATCTGTTTCCTAAGCTTATACCTCTTTCTATACCTTCTTGGTTAAATGAAACTCTCGGAAAGCGAACCCAGTTATCTTTAATTAGTGAAAAGGCTCGGAGCGAGTTTATTATTGTACCGATTCTACTAGCCTGCCGCGATATCAGCCAAGATAATTTGGCCATTTTCTCAGGACAAAGACTTGATGTTGATCCTGCACAAGGTTTGATTGGAGAATGTGATTTTATTTTAGCAATGGCTCCACCTTTACCACCATTGCGCTCCCCAATTCTCACTGTTGTAGAAGCAAAGAAAAATGATGTGGAAGCCGGGTTAGGACAGTGCATCGCCCAAATGGTGGCGGCAGATTTATTCAATCGTTCATCTGGACAAGCAGAAATACCCGTCTATGGATGCGTGACAACAGGAGAAATATGGCAGTTTCTTCAACTTTCGCAAAAAGTGGCTCTGCTTGACAAGCAAAGATATTACTTGGATAACGTCGGAGCTATTTTGGCAATTGTACAGACAATTGTTCAAAAATTCAGTAGTTAATTTGTGTAACAGTTTGTTCTCACAAGCGGATGAATCTACTTTTGAGTTGAAGGATAGGCGAAGCCCGTCGTAGACATCGCATGACGGATTACTTAATTGTGCATTTCACAGACAATTTCCCAAAAGCAAAGCTTTAGTACAATTCTAGGCAATGCAGACTTGGATTATTCAGAAGCTCGTGAATTACCTCCACCCAAGAACGAAGTAGAGATTCAACTTGTTTTGTTGGTAGATTTCCGCAATGTAGCCATACAACTTTAGGCGGAGAACCGTACAAACGGCTTCTTTCGGCAAAGTCTACATCTTGAGTTACGATGCAAAAGTCATTGGTTTTAGCAAATTCCCATATTGCAGTATCAGTCTTCACTTCCAGCCCATGAAACTGAACGTGACTGGAATCAGGGAAAATGTCTGCTAATTGAGTTATTAGCTTGCGACTCAAATTTTGATCAAAAAGCAGCTTCAAACACCACCTACCGTTTGCGTAGCGTCTGGTAGAGAAGCAATTAAACGATGTTCACGGTCAGCAGCGAATTCTAGACTTGCTCTAATGTCTTCTTCTGTTAATTCAGGGAAGTCGTCTAATATCTCCCCATGAGACATACCAGATGCCAACCAGCCGAGAACATCGTACACGGTAATTCGCATCCGTCGAATGCAAGGTTTACCGCCTCGCTTATCAGGCTCAATTGTAATAATGTCGTGATAGCTCATAGTGATTATAAACTGCGTAGCATCTTTCTAAGTCTAAAACAGCTTAACATCGCCCTGCAACAAGGCGATCGCACCAACAGTCTACTTGTTATACATCTCACACACAATCCCTAAATGTTGTCGAGTAAAGGCGATCGCACCAACGGTCTACTCATAAGTGCATCTCACAGATAATCTTTGTTATGCGTAGGCGTTGCCCGTCGCAGACATCGCTTGTTAGTAACTCACTTTCAGGATACAGCTCTGTCATTCTCACCAAGCACGCATCTGCTAACTACATAGGAACTGACTGATATTGGCGCAGCAATTCTTTAATGACTGCTACTTCTTCACTCAAGCACATCGAAATTAATATCTTTCCCTCGTCCACTAAAGACATCACCGTTTCCTGACCACCGTAAATATTTCGCAACAAAAAACAAGTCTCTACAATCACAGCCTCACAAGTAAGTAAAGGCTGCTCAATTGTAGCTAAGGTATTAATTACCCAGGCATGAAGATGCTCTCTGCGATTAATAAAAGCTACTAATGGTCCCGTATCGATGATGACTCGCTGCTTCACTCAGTTCCTAAACCTTCAAGATACTGTTTGTTCGTCGCCAAATCACCGAGACCACCATCAACACAACCAGCAAATCGTTGGGCTGCTGCCAAAAATGAAATAGGCTCAATTTGTTCAATCTTTGTATTTTTTTGTGCTCTGCGAATCTATGCAGAAGCTCACCAAATGGGGCAAAAGTAAAAAGTTATTAGATGAAGGCGATCGCAACAACAGTCTACTTCTTTTACTGCGATGTCTACGACGGGCTACGCCGATCGCACTATTTCGTAAATTAGTTTTATTAACGCCCAATCATCGGCATTTCAGCAAGATACCCCGATTGTTAATTGAGGATTGGACAGTTTAATGCGTAGACGTAGTCCGTCGTAGACATCACATCCCCTGATCACGCGATCGCACCAACAGTCTACTTTTTAGGCATCTCACACACAATCTCTAAGTATGCAGTGGCGTGTTGTTGAGTTGGGGCGTAGGCATAGCCCGTCGTAGACATCGCTATGACTGGCTACCTAAATATACAGTGACTTTTTGTAAAGTTTGTGCCAATCATATATCTACCCCTAAAATTTAGAACTATACTAGCTTGACAAGTTAATTCTCTAGGAACATTCATCTGTGGTCAGCCTAGCAAGTGTCTCCAATACCGTGTCTGAAGTGGAAAGTGATGGTTTAGGTGAAATTGACAACCTTGATAGGCAACTGCATCGGCGCTTCCAGAATAAATTTTTGGTTGATCCCTCATTGACACGACTTATAGTTAGTTTTCAAGCTAACAAAATTAGACCTATCTATCGTTGGTACAAATATAAAGAAGCTTTCTCTGCATCTCTTATAGAATATTTATTGCAACAATATAAAACTACTCAAGGCAAGATTTTAGATCCATTTGCAGGCAGTGGAACTGCGCTATTTGCTGTTAAAGAAACTGGAATTGATGCTGACGGCATTGAATTATTGCCCATTGGCCAACAAATAATTAATGCTAAAAAGCTTTTAGATTCTGAATTTAGTTCTGAAGATTTCGAGAGGATAAAAACTTGGTCAAAATTACAGGTTTGGAAGCAGTGCGATCAGAAAAAAAACTTACCAGAATTGAGAATTACAAAAGGAGCTTATGCTGAACTAACTAGAAATGCAATTGAGCAGTATCTTGAAGCTTGTAAACAAGAAAATAGTAGAGTACAAGCAGTTTTAAACTTTGTCTTACTGTGTGTTTTAGAATCTATAAGTTACACACGTAAAGATGGACAGTACCTCCGTTGGGATTATCGTTCTGGTCGTGGACAGAGTAAAAAACCTTTCAATAAAGGCGAAATTCTAGAGTTTGATAATGCGATCACCAATAAAATAAGTGAAATTATTGATGATTTAGTGCCTTCTACACAACAAATTGAGCTTTTTCCAATTAAAAATTCTCAAGGTCAAATTAACCTTTATGGAGGATCTTGTCTTGAGATTATGCCGTGCCTAGCCAATTCTGTATATGATGCAATTATTACATCCCCACCCTATTGCAATCGATACGACTATACTCGCACTTATGCACTAGAACTAGCTCTACTTGGTATTTCTGAAAAGGAGTTAATTAACCTTCGTCAGGAAATGCTAAGTTGTACTGTTGAAAATCGTCCCAAAGATTTATTGACTATTAACTCAGACTGGAAAACAGCCTTAACTATTGCTGATTCACAGAATTTGTTGCAGGCTATCTTAAAATATCTAGATAACCAAAAAGCAAAAGGTGTGTTGAATAACAATAATATACCAAGAATGGTCAGAGGGTATTTTTATGAGATGGCGTGTGTAATACAAGAATGTTTTCGTGTTCTTAAACCAGGGGCACTTTTATTCCTGGTTAACGACAATGTTCGCTATGCAGGCGCAAGCATTTCAGTAGATATGATTCTCTCTGATTTCGCCCAACAGCTAGGTTTTGTTATTGAAAATATTCTTGTTTTGCCAAGTGATAAGGGTAATAGTAGCCAGCAAATGGGAAATCATGGACGCGATCCATTGCGGAAGTGCGTTTATGTGTGGAAAAAGCCATAACTCGAATTCTTATGTGTTCTTATCGTAATCATCTTCAATCCATTGATGATCTCATAACAACTTATGAAGCAATCCGTGTAGGTTTTGTAGCTCTTGCCCTGGAGAAAAATCGACGTGCTACACCCTATGTAGCAGAAGCAAGGGCACTTAAAGAAGCTGCTGCTCAAGCTGAGAGTCCTGTTGAATTACTAAAGATTAAGGGCATTGAGATGGGACTGTTAACTGCGGCAGGCTTATCTGACAAATCTCTAGCGCATCTGATGTCAGAGGATAAGGTAGAAGCTTTAAATGGTCTGATCAAAAATTTTCTTGAACCAGCAGGTGCAAACTTTGCAGAGGAATTGGTTTTTAGATTTTTGCTGACTCGTGGTGACACACTTGGTGGCTCAATGCGAAATATTGGAGGGGCGTTGGCACAAAGAAAGCTGACTCGTGCAATTCTTTCTACTCTCACGATCGCTGGTACAAGATACCACTGGCAACACTCAAAGAGTAAAAAGTGGATAGCGATGACAAATAATGACTCAGAAATTGAGTTATCTTTACGGGGAATAACTTGGGAAAGCGAGATTGGCGAGCGCACACTAATTTATAACCTGACTGTCCCGCTAGTTAGAAGTAATGTGGATCTATGTTTGTTTAACCTCAACCCAGCACAGTTAGTAGCCAACAAATCTAGCGCCATTGAACCATCTGTAGTTGCGCCATACGTTATCGCCCTTGGTGAACTTAAAGGGGGTATAGATCCCGCAGGCGCAGATGAGCATTGGAAAACTGCACAAGCAGCACTAAATCGTATACGTGAAGCATTTTCTAGAGTAGGGCATTCACCTCTTACTTTCTTCGTAGGATCAGCGATCGCCAGAAGGATGGCAGGCGAAATCTGGAATCAATTGGAAAACGGCACTCTCAGTAACGCTGCTAACCTAAATAAAGAGAACCAAGTCGCATCTATTTCTCGTTGGTTGTGCAGTCTATAAAGGGGTAGAGCCGATGTCTACGACGGGCGTAGCTGCGTCACCATTTAATCTAAAAAATCGTCATTAAAAATAGTCTTTTATTTTACAGTTTTTCTTTAAGCAGAATGCAAGCGAAATCTAAAAACCAGACTCCATAAGAGTTATACTATCTGAAGCATCAAAATAGATTATTTCTAGATAACCCTGCAACTGGCATTTAGGCTAGAAATAGGCTCTTTTTTCTACCGCCGCTAAAAAACATTGCATTACGTGACTTCCAGCCTCAATGACCAAGTTCGGAGTAATCCCAAGAGTGCATTTGACGGAAAGGTAGACCCATCTTTTGGAAGACGTACTTCTCTTTCACACCAGAAGCTACTAGGTCAGGCTTCAGCGCTTTGATAAATTCCTCGAATTCGTAAGCGGTAACGTCGTCATAAACGATGGTGCCGTTTTCGATGTAGCCAGCGGTACGTTTGTAGTCATCGTTATGACCGAACTCATAACCTGTACCAATCATCTTCATGCCCAAGTCTAGGAAGGCTGGGACAACGTGGCGAGGACGTAGACCACCAACCATGATGGCAACAGTCTTACCTTCTAAGCGGGGGCGGTACTTACCGACTACCGCATCCATTGTTGGCTGATACTTGGCGATTACCTTCTCAGCGTTTGCTTGGATTGTCTCGTCAAATTTAGAAGCAATTTCCCGTAAAGATTCAGCAATCTTGGTGGGGCCGAAGAAGTTGTATTCCAACCAGGGTATACCGTAAGCTTCTTCCATGTGACGGCTGATGTAGTTCATCGACCGGTAACAGTGGATGAGGTTCATCTTCACATTGGGGGTCATCAACATTTCGTTGAGGGTGCCATCACCTGACCACTGAGCGACTACGCGCAAGCCGATTTCTTCTAACAGGATGCGGCTAGCCCAAGCATCTCCACCGATGTTGTAGTCACCGATAACGGCTACGTCATAAGGGGTACCTTCAAACTTGAGTGTACCGTCTTTCTTGGCTTGGTCGGATTTGGTGAACACCCAGTCACGAACCATGTCGTTAGCAATGTGGTGACCCAAAGATTGAGAAACACCCCGGAAGCCTTCGCAACGCACAGGTACAACTGGCTTGCCAATTTCTTTCGATGTCTTCCGAGCAACAGCTTCTATGTCATCCCCAATTAGACCAATGGGACATTCAGATTGAATGGAAACACCACGGTTGAGTGGGAAAAGTACATCAAGTTCTTGGATGAGTTTGGTAAGTTTCTTGTCTCCACCAAAGACGATATCTCGTTCTTGGAAGTCGGAGGTGAAGTTCATGGTACCAAAGGAGTCAATACCTGTAGTACCGATGTAGTAATTACGACGACCAGACCAAGAATAATAACCGCAACCTACAGGCCCGTGGCTGATGTGGATCATGTCCTTAATAGGACCCCAGACCACACCTTTAGAACCGGCGTAAGCACAACCACGAGCGGTCATTACCCCAGGAAGGGATTTAACGTTAGACTTAACGCCGCAATCGGACTTACCTTCTTCGTATACGTTTAAGTGTTTTTCGCGCTTTTTAGCAGCTTTTTCAGGATAAGCACTGAGAACTTCTTTAATTAGTTCTTTTCTTTCTTCGATGATGTTTTGATTTTCTGGAGGTGTCATACTTAGCCTCTGTGACTTGTAAGGATCGGGGCATAGGGGGACTAGGAGTCCCCTCTAAGGTTAGGGGGGAGATGTAGGCGAGAGGAGCAAAGGTCAAAGGTAAGATTGATATCTTTCCTTTTTCCTTGTGCTAAAGCATTATTTATTAGCAGCGAATTATACTACAGGAACTTCAGCAGCACTCTTGCCAATCAACATTGCAGCATTTTCTTCGCTTTCGAGAACACCAAATTCAATCAACAACTCTTCCAACTCTTCCATCTCAATAGGTGTGGGGATGGTGAGATTCTTGTTTTCGATAATCTTCGTGGCTAATGCGCGATATTCTTGACTTTGATTGCTATCAGGTGCGTACTCGTTCACAGTCATCCGACGCAATTCTGCGTGTTGAACGATGTTGTCACGGGGTACGTAGTGAATCATTTGGGTGTTCAACCGTTTTGCCAGGGTTTCGATGAGATCGATTTCCCGGTCAACGTTACGGCTGTTACAAATCAGACCACCCAAACGCACGCCACCAGTGTGAGCATACTTGAGAACACCACGAGCGATGTTGTTAGCAGCGTACATCGCCATCATTTCACCTGATGTCACGATGTAGATTTCTTGGGCTTTACCTTCACGAATAGGCATAGCAAAACCACCGCACACAACGTCACCCAATACGTCGTAGGATACGAAGTCAACGTCTGTGTAAGCACCGTTTTCTTCCAAGAAGTTGATGGCGGTGATGATACCACGACCAGCACAACCTACACCGGGTTCTGGACCACCAGATTCTACGCAACGAACGTCCCGGAAGCCGGTCAGCATTACTTCATGGAGTTCTATATCTTCAACAGCGCCTCGTTCAGCAGCCAATTGGAGAACGCTTGTTTGAGCCTTGCTGTGCAGCATCAAACGGGTGGAGTCAGCTTTCGGGTCGCAACCGACGATCAGGATGCGTTGACCCATTTCTGCCATAGCTGCTAAGGTGTTTTGGGAAGTGGTAGATTTACCAATACCGCCCTTACCGTAGAAAGCTATCTGTCTAATTTTTTCGTCAGTCATGATTCGTGTTATCCTGCAATTGGTTGGTGGGTTTTCTTTTGTTTGTTGGCTCTCACACCTGTTGAGCTACAGCAGTGAGGGTATATAGAACGTCGCCGGGGGCGATCGCTCTACAGCTAAAATGATCGAAAGCAAGTACATATATTTCCTGGTTAAATTTTTTTTCTTTTGTCCTTAGTCATTAATCATTTGTTGTGACTAACGACTAAGAGATTACGCAATTTACAAATACGTCGTAATGTGTTTCAGTTTGAAAAACTAAATAGGACTTGATTTTGTCAACAATCAATGCTTAAGTCCTATTACTTGTTTAAAATAGCGCCCTTTAAATTTGAGACGCGCTCTAGTGCAGCTTTGGTGTCTTCTGCTGACTCTCCACGCACAGCCATTGCTTCACCCAGATGCGTGGCGATCGCATCGAAGTGTGGTTGCTGTAGATTCATTCCAGCGTGGGTTTTGTCCATTGGACGACCGGTGTATTGCTTTGGACCCTCAAATATTTGAGATAAGAAAGCAACTAGATGATTACGTTGCTTAACCATATCTGTACCAGCAAAAATGGGATTGAGGAGGCTGTCTGTCGCAATGCGTTTGTGGAGTTCATCTACTATTTGTTCAATAGCTGGTTGTCCGCCCAGCTTGTCATACAATGTACTCATATCCTGTTCCTTTGAAGCGAGTTGGATGATGAAATTCGCAAGTAGGCTGCTTAATCTATGAAGCCTATATGCTGTTAGCCGTCATAGCTAATTTAGCTATCGGTTGTCGGTAGGATTGAAGCATTGAGTGGAGACAATTATATGGTTCAAATCCTACTTTCTGTTCCTGGCTGAAGGCATATTAGGGCGTATTTGTAAAGTGGGTTAAGTCAAGAAAGCAATTCCTAAACTGCTTCGACTACAAGGCTCTTGCTGACACGATCTTGTAATCTGGCTTCGATCGCAATTTTTAGAGTTGCTGTACTACTAGAACAGGAACCGCAAGCACCTTGCAGTACAACTTTCACGCGATCGCCTTCGACATCATAGAGTTCTACGTCTCCCCCATCTGCAATGAGTACGGGTCTGACTTCTTCATCAAGAACTTTTTGAATTAGAGCAATCTTTTGGACGTTAGTTAGCGATCGCTGCTTAGAGGTGACAATTTCTGTGGCAACTTTTACGCCGTAATCGTTGAGAGCAGGTGAGGCGTATTCCTGTTGAACTGATTTTATTATATCATCAATGTTCGCCAGACAGGAACCGCATCCGCCACCAGCTTTCACATAATTTGTTACCTCTTCGGCACCAGTGAGATTATTTTCTAGAACGACGCGGCGAATTCTGGCCTCGCTGATCCCAAAGCAACTACAAATTAACGCACCTTCATCATCATCATCATGGGTAGCTAGAGGTATGCCACGATAATTATAGATAGCGGCTTCTAGCGCTTCTTGTCCCATGACAGAGCAATGCATCTTTGCTTCTGGTAAACCACCCAGGTAATCTGCAATGTCTTTGTTGGACACTTTCAGAGCTTCGTCTAAGGTTAAACCTTTGACCATTTCGGTTAATGCACTAGAAGATGCGATCGCACTAGTACAACCAAAGGTTTGAAAACGAGCATCTAGAATCTTATCAGATTCTACTTCCACTTTTAGGTGCAATCTTAGAGCATCACCGCAAGCAATGCTGCCGATTTCACCCGTTGCAACCTTAACTCCAGCTTCGCCCGTTTCTTCAATTTCTCCCTGATTCTTGGGATCGTAAAACAGTTCTAATACTTTATCGGTGTAGTCCCACATATTATTAAGTGCTGAGTGCTGAGTGCTGTTAGCGGTAGCGGGGCGTTTAGCCCGTGCTGAGTGGGGGAGTGGGGAGTGGGGAGTGGTGAGTAGTAAATTCTTTATTCCCTACTCCCTATTCCCTACTCCCTACTCCCTAATTAATTAACGATGCGCTAGTGCTTGTTCTTGTCCTTGCAACCAACCTGCCTCATCATTTTTGAAGGGTGAGAGGGCGCGTAGACGTTCTACAATACTGGGCATTACCTCTATTACTTGATCGATTTCGGCTTCTGTGGTGTAGCGACAAAGACTGAAGCGAATTGAACCGTGCAAAGTTGTGTAGGGTAAGCCCATTGCCCGCAGGACGTGGGAGGGTTCGAGAGAACCGGAGGTACAAGCAGAACCGGATGATGCACAGATACCGTATTTGTTCAATAACAGTAGGATTGCTTCACCTTCGATGTACTTGAAGCCGATATTGGTTGTGTTTGGCAATCTCTGCGTAACGTCACCGTTAACGACACAATCGGGGATTTTAGCGAGTAAAGTTTGTTCGAGGCGATCGCGCAGCTTTCTTTCTCTTGTGGTGGCTTCTTCCAAGTGTAACAGTTCTAGTTCCGCAGCTTTGCCCAAGGCGATAATTGCTGGAACATTCTCTGTTCCCGCCCTACGTCCACGTTCTTGGTGTCCCCCAATCATGAAGGGACGGAACCGAACTCCGCGCCGAATATATAAAGCACCAATTCCTTTAGGGCCGTGCAGCTTGTGACCAGACAGGGTTAACATATCCACGGTGCTAGTCTTCATATTTAAGGGGATTTTTCCCACTGCTTGCACCGCATCTACATGGAAGATAGCACCAGATTCTTTGACGCGCAACCCAATTTGCTCAATCGGGAAAATCGTCCCGGTTTCGTTATTAGCATACATAATCGTCACCAGGGCGGTGTTACCCGTCAAGGAAGCTTCTAGTTCATCTAAATCTAGCTGCCCTTGATGATTTACTGATAGATAGGTAACACTATAACCTTGGGTTTCTAATTGTTTGCAGACATTGAGTACTGCTGGATGTTCAACTTGTGTAGTGACGATATGTCGCTTTTCTGGTTGCGCTAACAGTGCGGCTCGAATCGCCGCGTTATCTCCCTCAGTACCGCAACTTGTGTAGACAATTTCTGACTCATCGGCTCCCAGGATGGCTGCAAGTTGTTCTCTTGCTGTTCTCACTGCTTTACCGACTTGCCCACCAAAGGTATGCATACTGGAGGGATTGCCGTAATAATCTGTAAGGTAAGGTAGCATTACCTCTATAACTTCTGGGTCTACCTTAGTGGTTGCATTATTATCGAGATAGATGCAGTTATTTTGCATTGTTGTCTTCAATTACGAATTACGAATTACGAATTACGAATTATTTGGGGTTGGCGCTTTTGCAACTGCTCAGAGTATTTTTGGGAATAGCAGTTAAACCAACGTTCCCAGTAATCTTGTTTATTTGTTAATTTAGCGACTACGTGGTTGTAATTGGTAAACCAGCCTTCCCAATAATCGCTAGGCTGCTTAACGCAACCGTCGCAGGTGGGACATCCAGCTTTACACTGAGGCACAGTATGAATGCTACCAATACAGTTTGTACAAAGTTCGGGGTCAATCCAGTGCTGTCCGTCAACCACTTTAACTGCATTTGTGGGACATACTGTTAGACAGAGATTGCAGGAAATACACTGGCTAGTAAGAATTTGGTAAGCCATGATTTATTCTCCTTTTGGGGAATGGGGAGTGGGGAGTGGGGAATGGGGAGTGGGAGAGGCGCGATTAATCGCGTCTCTACTGGGGAGTGGTGAGTGGTAAATATTGAAATTCCCTACTCCCTACTCCCTACTCCCTATTCGTTATTCCCTAATTCCTTAACGTATTGCTCGTAAAACTCTAAAGCAACCTTTTCAATCACGTCGTAAGCTTCAATTGTCTGTATTCCAGCTTCTTGCAATTTTTCTTGAGGACAGTTACCAATCTTGGAAACTAAAACTGCTTTGCAATCTGCGATCGCTTTCATAATATGCTCAAAGGAAGCTTCTTCGCCGTATCCACCTTGGCAGTATTGGTCAATTTTGCGATGACCGACAAAGCGAACTTCGTCTCCACCCACTTCGTAAATTTGGAATTCTTTCGCATGACCGAAGTGTTGGTTAACTAATCCGCCGCCTTTGGTTGCTACTGCAACTAAAACTTTCGGACTGTTGGCAATTTTCTTACCAGCTAGCGCTTTATCTTTGGCTACTTTAAGTTCTTCTTTAAACTTCTCAATTCCGTCGTGAACAGTAGCGCGTTGTTCCATGTCATATTCGGGAGCCATTTCCAAGAATTTCTCTTTGGAAAACTCTTGGCTGCGGTCTTCACCCAACAATCCGACTGCATCGGCACGGCACTGGCGACAGTGACGCATCATTTTCATGTTACCAGAGCAGTTGTCTTGAACTTCTTTGAGTTCTTTGGGTGTGGGGCCGCGTTGACCGGTTAAACCGAAGTGTGTGCCATGTTCTGGTGCAGAAATCAATGGCATGATGTTGTGCAAGAATGCACCTTTCTCACGGATGACTCGATTCACTTCGACTAAGTGATGGTCATTAATTCCGGGAATCATCACGGAGTTGACTTTGCACAAGATGTCAGCATCTTTCAGGGCTTGCAATCCTTCCATCTGTCTTTCGTGGAGAATTCTTGCGCCTTCAAGACCTCTGTAGCGCTTGCGTCTGTAGTGAACCCAAGGATAAATCTTAGCACCGATCTCTGGATCTACCATGTTAATGGTGATCGTAACGTGATCTATATTTAATTGTTTAATGCGATCGATGTAGTCTGGGAGCATTAAACCATTGGTTGATAAGCACAGCTTGATGTCTGGTGCTTGCGCTGCAATCAACTCAAATGTGCGGAAGGTTTTTTCTGGGTTCGCCAATGGGTCGCCAGGGCCGGCAATTCCCACAACTGTCATTTGGGGAATTTTACCACCAATGACCAAAGCTTTATGTGCTGCTTCTTCTGGTGTTAGCAATTCGCTAACTACTCCAGGACGGCTTTCGTTAGCGCAATCATATTTACGGTTGCAATAGTTGCATTGAATGTTGCAAGCTGGAGCAACTGCAACGTGCATCCGGGCGTAGTGGTGATGAGCGTCTTCGCTGTAGCAGGGATGTTTAGCAATGCGTTCTTGGAGCTTTTCGTCCCTTTCCACGGTGGTGCTGGTGGTGCTGTCACAGCCGCAACCACCTGATTTTGCTTGGGTTGGCGATTCCGTAGCGTTGGAGTTGAGGAGTCGTGTAGACGGTGATGTCATTGAGTTTCGCAAAAGGTCGGTGGACTTGGCTGCCACTGTGGGAGATGCTGTTGCTACTCTTTCATGCCCAGAATTGAAGTCGCGTCTTCCACACTGCCTGCAAACCCTTGGGTGAGGGCGACTTGTTTTCAAGTCAGACAGGCGATAGATATCTGATGTTCGGCTGGTGTGTGTCAACGTTCGGTTCTTGGGTAGAATTTGTGCTTACAGCCGCGACTTCTCTTCACTTCAGGCATGGTGCTATGTCATCCCTCCACTCACTCTTCGCTTTGTTTTGTTTCAGAGCGTTGGGTGATTGGCGATATAAGATTTATAGCAGCCGTCTCCCAGCCAGATGTTGCGTCTCTCTAGGATAGAATTTATTGGATTTATTACTTTTGTACTCAAATACTAAAAACCCTAATTCTTCAAGCATTACAAGAATTAAAAAAGTTTTTTTCGGGTAGGGGTTCTAGTATTTTTTGGTTGGGGTTCTAGTGTTTATATATAGGGGTTCAGGATTTCTTTGTACTCAGTCAAAACCCAACCCCAGCATGGAAATTTAATCTAATTACAACTGGGTTTGGGTTATTTAAATGTGTACTCAGAGTGCCCTCAAGTTCCGTCAAAAGCATTAAATGCCAAGGGTTTGAGGGTGAAAAACTGGAGTAGTCTACATCGTTCTACTCCAGAAACGTGCGAAATTCAATTCTGTATCTAACATATCATTTTTTTGAGGGTAAAAATGCAATTCATATTTTTTTAATTTTTGCTTTGACAATGATGTTCAATTGTGGTTCTAAGTCTTGTCTGATAAGCGATGTGAGGTAATGAAAATAGGTGTGTTGCTGCATATCATTTTCAAAAAACTTAACTTTTAACTCGTTATTTTCATTCCCACAATGAGGAGATGGGTAAGAAACTGTGGGATTTTGTGTTTAAGAGAAACAACAAACTATAATCTAACATGATTGTGCGATCGCAATGAATTTTCTGAATTGCTCACTACAAACCTTAGCAAAAAACCCCATTCCCAAAACGGGAAGGGGCAAAATTCAAAATATTTCTTCTTATAGGAGAGAGGTTGTCCAAAAGCCGCGCTTACTATTTAGCTACAATCAAACCAAGCTTGAAAAAATCTGAGTTATGATAACCATCCCCCAACAGCCGCCAAAAATGACCGTTGAGGAATATCTGGAATGGGAACCTCAGCAAGACATTCACTACGAATATGCCAATGGCGAAGTATTTGCTATGACAGGCAGTACAATTCCCCATAACGACATTGCACTTAACTTGTACACTGCCTTACATCCTCATCTGCGTTCCAGGGGTTGTCGAGTGAATGTGTCAGGGGTGAAAGTGCAACTCACTCCCCAGAGCCGCTACTATTATCCTGATGTTATTGTCAGTTGCGACCCTGAAGACCTTAATGCCCGCAACTTTATCCAACATCCCAAGCTAATTGCCGAAGTTCTTTCGCCAGGTACAAGCGCCAAAGATCGGGGTGAAAAATTTACTTATTATTTGACAATCCCCAGTTTGCAAGAATATATCTTGATTGACTCGGAACAAATCTCCGTCGAACGTTACTGTCGGGGTGAGGGTAGGATGTGGCTTTACTATCCCTATACGGCTGGAGATATCGTCACTCTATCGAGCATTGAATTTGAATGCCCGATTGAATTGCTGTATGAAGGTGTTGTATTTAACACTGAAGAATAAAGAGAATGTTCTGTGTTAACTTTTAAAGAGCGATGTCTACGACGGGCTGCGCCTACGCACCTTAAGCAACTGCATAGCCAGTGTAGGGTCTTAACTCCGGTGGACGAAACCCCAGAACAATGTGTTCTTTAGGAATTCCAGCCAGAGTGGTCTAACTTGGTATAATCCATTGTTTAATAACCTCCTGTTTTGGATCAAAGGTAATCAGCTTTAAACGATGATTTCTCAGTAACAGTTTGCCGATAGGTTCTTCAAATAAATCATCAAAAACTCTGTTAGGTACTGCAAGATATAACATTCGCTCTGGCTCCAATTCAATTAAGATATCCTGATATAAAATATACTGACCCAATGCTTTTTCTAAATCATCAACATCCGAACTGTCGCTAAAACTTTTAATCACAACTGCAATTTTTGATTCCCCTTTTTGCGCTGCTAACAGTTGTCTAGCACCTAAATCAACATACAAATCTTTTTTACCAAACTTCAGAGCCAGTGGATCGTGAGTAATTGTCCATTTGTCTTTAATCAAAGCATTTTTGACATTGTTGTGATAAAAGTCTCTAGCTGGCATACAGGTGTAGTTTTAGACTGATATTTCTATTTTAGGAAATCGCTACACTAGATTTATCAGGAAAAACAGGCTGTCTGAGTTAATTCAGCCAAACAGGGTAGCAGGAGAAATGCAATGAAAGCAGTGGTTATCCGTCGGTATGGCGCGGCTGAGGTTTTGCAGTATGAAGATGTGGAACAGCCGAAAATTGAGCCAACGCAGTTACTTGTGAAAGTTCGTGCTAGTAGTGTTAATCCCATTGATTGGAAAATTCGCCAAGGGATGTTGAGTTTGATTACCGGCAGCAATTTTCCGAAGATTCTGGGGTTTGATGTGGCGGGAGATGTGGTAGCCATTGGCTCTGGTGTCACCCGCTTTAAAGCAGGAGATGCTATTTATGGCAGTACTAGCTTCCCTGGAGGAGGTTATGCCGAATTTGCAGCTGTTTCAGAAAATGTAGCGGCTCTCAAACCAACGAACTTATCTTATGAAGAAGCTGCGGCTGTACCTTTAGCAGCGCTTACGGCTCTGCAATCGCTGCGAAATGAGGGAAATATTCAAACAGGACAAACCGTTTTGATTAATGGTGCTGCGGGTGGTGTGGGGATTTTTGCGGTGCAAATTGCTAAAGCTTTAGGGGCAGTGGTGACGGGAGTTAGCAGTACCAAAAACTTGGATTTGGTGAAATCTTTGGGTTGTGACCGCGTGATTGATTATACGCAACAGGATTTTACCCAAGATATAGCGCAGTATGACATTATCTTTGATGCAGTGGGTAAGCGATCGCTCTCACAAACGAAAAGAGTCCTCAAACCCAACGGAATTTATATCACCACGTTACCAAGTCCCGAAGTCTTCTTAGAGAGCGTTTTAACAGCGTTCCTTCCCATTCAAAAAGCGAAATTTATTTTGCAAAAACCCAACACTCAGGATTTGGTTTATCTGAAAGAATTGATTGAAACAGGTACAATTCGTGTGGTGATTGATCGCACATATCCCTTAGAAGAACTCGCGGCGGCTCATATTTATAGTGAAACTGGGCGTGTAGTGGGTAAAATTGCGTTGGTGCAACCCGTCGTAGACATCGCCATTTAGGGCAACTGAGATTTTTCACCCTCTAAGGCTTAATATTATTTGTGTCACAATTGAGGAAAATAATATATATCCTACGACCCGGCAAGCCCTTATGTGTGTAATTATTTGCCAGTACTTGTCTAATTTCTATCGGGAAATTCAGCTATTCCGTTTTAGTGACACAACTGGCAATGTGTTTATTTTGGCAGGTGATGAGCTACAAATCCTTATATTTCGTGATGGAACTTGGAGATTTGTCAATGAAACCTAATTTTGCCCAAATGTCCACAAAAGAGTTGAGGGCGTATGTGCTTGCTAATCGGGAAGATATAGAAGCGCTGGAAATCCTATTTAGTCGCCGCACTCCTGACTCAGAAGCAATTATATATCCATCGATGTTTACTGAAGATGGTAAACCTATAGAAGAGAATAATCGGATAATTGCAGAAGCGATCGCTCAGAGAGTTCAGCAAGAGAATCATAATCAGGATTAGCTGTGTGGTTAGTACATTTTACTGAAAATCTTGGCGATCGCAGTTTCCAATTAATCTAAAAAACCAACGCAAAACCTAACCCCCTAAACCCTTCACGACGCGGTAAGAGGTAAAATTCAAAATCTCTCTCCTAAAAGGCTTTCATGTTCAACCACATCCCGCCTAGAACTAAAGTTCCAGGCTCATAGCCAAAGTCCACTGAAGTGGACTGGAATACATTTTTGATTGAGTCATCTTGAGATGACTTTCGCTATGAGACTCGGAATTCATTCCGAGGCGGGACAGATGCACTACACAAATATTTGTGTGTACACCGTAGCCTAAAAGGAGAGAGATTTAGAGAGAGGTTCTTAGATACCTGTGATATTTCTGCAATAACCCTGAAATCTGGAAACATTACTCCAGCTAGTGGATATACTCGTAATCAAACTCTCAACAGAAGCGAGTATTATGCTGGACTGGTTAGCTATTTGGGGTGTAACTCAGGCCGCCGGGTTGATTTTTAAACCCATTCTAGAAGACTTAGCCAAGGATGCTGCTAAAGATTGGGCTAAAGATTTATTAAAAGGCATCCCTGGCAAGATTGTCGAGAAACTTAAGAAGGAAGACATAGAAATTGCTGCTGGTAAAGCCTTAAAGGAATTTTTGCAACTCATGCAGCAGCAGTTAAAGGTTCGTTGCAAACTTGCTGAAGCTGAGATTAAAAACTACACCACAGACATCCAGAAATTTATCAGCGATAAATCGGTTACAGAAATTCTTGGTAAGGCTTTTGATATTAATTGTGAATCTCTAGACGCTAAAACCCTAGAAGATAGTTGGAACAGGCTGCAATTAAAACCTCTGCCATCTAAGTTTAACTGGCAATCAATTACAGAACAGTATTTAACACAAGTCCAAGAACTTCTTTTAGATTCAAAAGATTTACACCATATCCTAGAATTACAAAAGTTATCTGAGATTGAAATAAATACAAAAGAAATTGCTGGTGTTATTGTAGATTTTAATTTAACTAAATATCAAGAAGGAATCCGCGAACGCTATGGCAATCTCAAGTTAGATAGCTTAGATACTAGCGGCTATGCCTATAACGAACTGAAATTATGGCAGATTTTTACTGCTCAAAATGTCCGGGAAACTCATCAAGTTTTAGCACAAGTTCACGAACTGCCTAAAGAACATCTTAGACGGCTGCGAGAAACTGACCAAGTAGAAGCTGTTGAATTAGAAGAATTAGAACGCCACAAACGGGTTTATTTTGAACAGCCGATCCGTTCAGTCTTAGATGTTGTCAATAAAAAGCAAGATTATAAATATATTGGGGAGCATGTCAACTTTGTTAGAACATATGAACTATTGAATAGTGGCAAAATCAATGAAAATATAGGAAGAAATCAATTTTCACAACAACAATGGAACCAGCTAATCAGAAAAAAATCCAGAAACATCTTCAAGCCATA
>NZ_JBGTFY010000151.1:0-4535 GCF_041747015.1 Nostoc sp. | reverse complement strand
TTGCTTCGCAAAGCTCGCAATGACACAAGAGAGATTTTGCCCTGACACAAAAATAGCATGAGTCAAAAACGTCCAAATTTCATCAAAGTCAACAGCCTACTATCCTGGGTGTTTAATCCCGCATTTCTCACAAGCTTGAGGGAAGGAGCAGAGGGGAAAGAACTTGTACAATAACTCTCCTCTGCTCCCCCTAGCGCACCTGTACAAGCACAGGCTTTGAGCATCGGTGAGAAATACGGGTATTGCCTCCATCCTGTCAGCCTTTCTGATTTGGCATTCTGCTACTGCTTCCGCCGAGAGTTTACGGTCATAAACTGATGCCACTGCCCATCATCGCCCAGTACATGAGATGTCATCACCCGATGATTATCACTCTTGAACTCGATTACATCTCTGTACTTTGCCATCTTCTCATCACCCGTCATCGAGGGCCCGTCAGAATTGAGCGTTAGCATATTTTTAGCCGCGTCCAATTCACCGTCGTACAACCATAGATAAGTCATCATTGACCCAACCCAGGTGCCTACATAGCGTTGCTTCTGCGGGTCATATCCGAGCGTTATTATCATTGTTGCCGCACCACCACAGGGCATTTCGCCCTGTCCTTCACCTACAACCCAGAGTCCACCGATTGATCGCACACTTTCCGTTCCTGTTGCTCTTTCAGGCGGTTGATCTGGACTCATCATTGCCTCTGTTTCATAAGTCCACTCACCGACGAGTTTCTGTAGCCACTGATGTTCTTTTTGTGGCTCAGTATTCATTGTTGGCTCCTGTTGTGTTTTGGCTGTTTCCATTGCTTTAGCTCCTTTTGATGAATCATTGAGGAATGTAATTAGCGCGAAGCCCAACTCTGTAGGCGAAGCCGCCCCAAAGGGCTATGAACCGCGTGAAATGATGAAAAATCAAAACTTTAATAGTACATATATACTATCATGACTCAACTGATTGAGGTTTTTAACCTCATGATTTCTCCTTTTGAAGTTGATTGCAGAGTAAAGAATTAGCAAAAAGTCGCTGGTGATTATATTCCAGAGAAATGCTTGTAGACATTTCCCTGGAATAACAGCTCAAACCGCCTGTTCACAGTTAACCATCCAGGGAATACCGAATTGATCGACCAACATACCAAAGCGGACAGACCAGAAGGTTTGCTCGATCGGCATCTTCACTTTTCCGTTTTCTGCCAGGGCATGAAACAAACGTTCTGCTTTTTCTGGCTCATCAACGCTGATTTGCACGTAAAAGCCTTGGGGTGTTTCAAAATACCCAGGCGGACTGTCAGACCCCATTAAGAGGCGATCGCCCAAATCGAGGCAGACATGCATGATTTTGTCATGCCATTGGGCGGGCACATGCTCGGCTGAGGGTGCATCTTTGTGGGTCAGCATCATGACGATTTTGCCGCCCAGACATTGCTCATAAAACTTGAATGCTGCTTCACAGTTGCCGTTGAACATGAGATAAGAATTGATTTTCATAGTGCGCTGTTTTGATTGGTTTATTGATTGAGTTAATTGAACTTAGAACTTACGCATTGACAGAAAGGTGATATTATGCAGTCAATCCCAACTTCTGTGATAGGTGTTCTAAAATAAAGTCACGAGCTACTTGAAGAGATAAGTTTCTTTGGAGTTCATACCAATTTTCAATTAACTCTTTTACCCGCATTAATTCTAATTGTGTAAAAGCTCGAATCGCGCTAAAAAAGTGAGTTCTAATTGCCTCAGATGTCCTCACCATAAATCGACCAATACCACATACTTGTTTAATCGCTCTGTGGTAGCATTCAATCCCCCAATGAATTGAATGTAATGTTTGAAATTCTGTTTGACTAACTCCAATGAGTGCATTTTCTTCAGGCATATATATCATGTAGTATCTATGAGTTTCGTTTTTGAAACTTTTCCTAAATACTTTCACTTCCCCAAACTTTTTTAGATGCACTATTAAACCATTTTCGGGAATTTCTAGATTTTGAACTTGGGTAAAACTTTTACCATCGACTGAACATGAACGATTTTTCGCTATACCAGTTAAAAACGTCAATCCCTTGTTTTTAAAGAATTTTATGTTGTCTTTGCTGGAATACCAAGCATCAGTAGTTACTGTCTTCGGCTCCAATCCCCAACCCAAAACTTCAGCAATCATTTCTCGCAAATAATCATTCTTTGTCTTACCTTCTTGTTTGTTATAAATGCGATAATTCAGAGGAAACGACTTCCCAGACAAATCAGTATAATACAAAGTAATTAACTGAATCCCTTTGACTGTACGATGATGCCTTCCCGAATAATAGTAACCAATTAATTCTGTTAACTTGGGGTCACTATGAGGTTTATCAATTACCGTATCATCTGCACTTAATGTGCCACCTACTAAATTGATATACAGTTGAACTTCATCAAATAAATCCTTTGGCTCATACTGCTCACGTAGCAAAAATCTGTTGACACTATCATGTGACAAATCTTCCATAATCTCTGCTAAACGTGTGCCGCCTGGATACTTTGATTCTGCCAATAAAAACAGAGTGTAAGTATCAAGATCACACTTTCCTGTGGATGGCTTAGTAGTTGCTCTGATCGTCCGAACCCCAAATACGCTCTGGATATAAATTATCCGTCTTTCTAGTGCCCTAGTAATTAGCGATCGCCTGTTTTTCCTAATTTCTTTTACTGCATTATTTGTCTATTTTGTCAATGCGTAAGTTCTAGAACTATGGGTTGAGCGCTCTTCCTAATGCTCTGGCAAACCTGCAACTTCAATTACGGGGCGAATTTCGACGGTGCCAACTTGTACTGCTGGAATTCGGGCGGCGATCGCGATCGCTTCATCGATATCTTGAGCATTAATCAGAAAAAAACCGCCCAATTGTTCGCGCGTTTCTGCAAACGGCCCGTCAGTCACAAGCGATTTGCCATCGCGCACCCGAACGCTAGTTGCCGTTGCGACAGGGTGGAGCGGGGCAGTAGCTAAATACTGCTCGTTCGAGTTAAGTTGCTGTGCCAGTTGCGCGGATTTCACATAACATTCCTCCCGCTCGGTTTGGCTCAGGGCATTTTCTTCCAGGTAAATCAGCAGCAAATATTTCATCGAGTTGCCTCCCTTCTTTGGTAAGTCGAACAGTCGAACAGTGCTGACTCAAATCGACACGGGAGCCAAAAATTTTGATCGTTTAGTACGATTGGGGTATACCTCCCTTGTTTCCCTCCTAAGTTAAGTCGAACGGTGCTGACTCAAATCGACACCTCACCAAAAATTTTTTATGTCAGGTATAATCCCAAACGCAAAAACAGACGTAAACCAAGCACTCGCCTCCGTTTACAAAGCTGAGTGGGGGCGAATCGTCGCCATCCTCATCCGGTTAGTGGGAGATTTCGACGTGGCTACGCGCTAGCCCTCGTGCTGGTAACAAATGACAGCGAACGCCGTTTTCTGGAGCGTCGGCTGCGCTCAGTTCAGCCCTAACGTCCAGCATAGCCGGATGTGCGAAAAATTATTGATTATAGAATACGGCTAAGATGCACTTATTCTTGGCATTTCCAGTATGAAATAGGGGAAAATGTGAGCAATTGGAGCGCCTGCATAGAATCGGAGCAAATAATATGTCTAATCTAAATATTGCAAAAGGTAGTTGCCTGTGTAGAGCAGTAAGTCTTTCTACAACTAGCATGAGTAAAAATGTGGGAGCGTGTCATTGTAGTATCTGCCGTAATTGGGGCGGAGGGCCTTTGTTAGCTGTTGACTGTAAAAGTGATGTTAGCTTCTCTGGTGAAGAAAATATTGGGGTTTATCAATCGTCACAGTGGGCAGAACGTGGATTCTGTAAGCAATGTGGGAGCCATCTATTTTATAAATTGAAACAAAATAACCAGTATTTCATGCCTGTTGGACTATTCGAGAACTGTGAAGGTCTTGTTTTAGACCATCAGGTATTCATTGATGAAAAGCCCAAATATTACTGTTTCGCAAATGAAACTAATGACCTGACAGGGGCAGAGTTGTTTGCACAGTTTGCAACTCCTGAATGACTCCTAAACAGTAGAGTTACTTTTTACCAGTTTGAGTTAGGTTAGGGCAATGAGCGCACTGCTTCACTCACAAAGTGCGATGGCGTAACCGCTTTTTCCCGTGGCGTTCGTCGAACGCGAGTGCGTCTCGTAGAGAAGACGTGCCGAACGCGAGTGCGTTCCGCAGGAAAGGCATTGTCTCTCGAACGCGAGTGCGTCTCTGAAAGAGAAGAGAAGGTATCGCCCACGCCCACCCTCATGACTGATACTAAAAGGGATTAGCTTCTGTCACAACTTCTGGCAGTGAAATAAATTCTGTTTCATCTGGCACACCTGAGTTCGATATAACAGAAACGCTTGAAAATCAAGCCCAATCAAGGCTCTATCAATTAGCAATTCTTATTGAGAATAGATAGTCAAAATAAACTAATCCAAAAACTGCTATTTTGGGAAATTAAGTTAAATAATTTACTTCAATTAAAAGAATAATTAAACTAACAAAGCAGGTAAATTTGTGACTTC
>NZ_JBGTFY010000150.1:0-9062 GCF_041747015.1 Nostoc sp. | reverse complement strand
CGATGCTGCGATCGGTACTGGGCCAGTGGATGCAGTTTACAAGGCAATCAACCGGGTGGTGAATGTACCCAACGAGTTAATTGAGTTTTCTGTGCAGTCAGTAACGGCTGGTATTGATGCCATTGGAGAAGTGACGATTCGTTTACGTTATGAATCTAGGGTATTTTCTGGTCATGCGGCGAACACAGATATCATTGTGGCATCCGCGCAAGCTTATGTAAATGCGCTGAACAGGTTGTATTCTGCATTGCAAACTCAAGAAAAGCCAGAGGAAGTATCTGCACTGCATTAGACCTTTTACATAAGTTGAGATTTGTTAAATAGAACGACAGATAAACACAGATAAATATAAGTGTTTATCTGTCGTTTATTTTGCTCTTTTTCAGCTTTTTGTAAGAATGTAGAGACGTTGTAATGTAACATCTCTAGACACCGAAAAATCCTACAAACAACTTTAACTGAACGGTATTGCATTATAAATATTTTTTACTTTTTCAGATTTTTAGATTTACCTCATATCCATAAAACTTTATGATAAAAAATGATGTTTATACTCAATCAGCTTGTATGAGTAACGAAATGACTTTTCCACAGTAGCTAATGGGACGTTTTCAGCCCAATAGGAAGTTCGTAAAAAATCATGAATTGTTTGAATATCTAATTTAGATTTATCCGTGCTGATGTAAAATTTATCTTTTAATACTTTGTTCATCTGCCTGAATCTTCTACAATCATTTTTTCGTAACTTGCAATTGACTACAGAGTCATTTTGTGGTTAAGTCTCTATGATTTCTAAAAGCGATCGCTTCATAAGTTCACTGACAAATTTATTGCCTTGCAAATTGAGGTGAATATGGTCGTGAAACAAACCTTGTGGGTTAGTGGTTGAATTGAATATTGGTAAAAAATCTATATAGTTAATTTGCTGAGTTTTGGTAAACTCGCTCAAGCGCTGACGTGCCTTAATTTCGTAATCGCGGGAGCCTGGTTCACCAATTTCTCGTAGTAAGGGAGTCATGACTAGTAGAAATTGGCTGTTGGTTTGACGAGTTAGCGCTTGAATTTTAACGATCGCTTCCAGATTAATGCCAACGCGATCGCCTGATTCATTCTGCACTGCGTTCATTTCAGGAATTGGTTTTTGCTTGACTATATAGCGTTGCCACACTTCCACTAATGCCAGGGGGGGTTTACTCTCTGGATAGTTGCGATCGCGTCCTACTGGTAAAGAAGTGGGAGGAGTAGCAAACAAATCGTCGGTATTAATTAGTAATATTACTGCTTGGGCATTGAAATTGCTAAACTTCTGTAAATAAGCTAATTCGTTCCTTGGTCCCCAAGAGTTAGCTGAAGCATTTAGCACTTCTATTTCCTGATAATTACTATTAGTGGATGATTCCAGAGAACCCATCATCAAGCTGGATATTGTATTAGCCTGATCTGTCCACCAGCCACCATTAGCAATAGAATCACCTAACATTAAGACTCGTAGTTCAGAAGGTGCAGGTATGTTTTTTATCGGACTGCCTCGCATAGAATGCTCATTAATCTCAATGCGATTCCCAAAACGACGGGTACGCTGGTTAGGAGCCAACAAATAACCAATCTGCTCATCGCCAATGTAAATCAGGGGATTACCAAAACCAAATAGCGCTCGTAGTCCGATTTCTAACACCACAAATAATCCCACAACCACCGCCAAAATTACCATTAGCGTCACTTTCACCTGCTCACACCCTCTTATACCGAGTTGCTTTCAACGATATTAACTGAGGTATGGGGCATTGGGTAATGGAACAATTGCCAAGCTTAAACAAAATAATATGAGGAATTTAACATCATCCGTAAATAGAAGGACTACAATCAAAACGGACAAATGTTTCGTTTTGCAACAAAGAAGGATTACAAAGCTGTGTCCGACTTAAATCGAGGAATTATGAAATTCGAGGGTGCAGATTCCCCCAAAGTAGTCACTATCTCTACCGTGTTGCTTCTGGGATCGATCGCGGCTCTGATCATCTGGGCGTTGCAAGCTGCCTATGCGCTAAACTAAAACCATTAGCAGCCTGAAGGACACTGGCAAAAGCGGTTTCCGTCGTAGCCAAGTGTCCATTAAGCAATTAGTAAATAAAAGCGCCCTAACAGCCATCAAAAATTTCAGAAAAACTTTAGATTTGAGGTTTTAGATGGAAAATTTAAGTCTAAAATCCAAAATCCAGAATGTTTGAACATTGGGGTGTCTTAGTTATTTTAATTGCCTGCCCCCTATTGGGCGGATTACCCCTGATTGCATGGATTACTTACGCGCTCAAGCGTAAGCAACTATCGCAAATTGGTACAGGAAATATTAGTGTATCAGCTGCTTTTTATCACGGCGGTAGATTTGTCGGGATTCTGGCGGTTTTGTCAGAAGCTTCCAAAGGATTTGCGGCAATCTTACTCAGCCGCGTTTTCTTTCCAGCTGATTCGTCTTGGGAACTGATTGCCCTTATTGCTCTAGTAATAGGTAGATACTGGATAGGCAAAGGGGCAGGCACGACAAATGTCGTCTGGGGATTTGTGCTACATGATCCATTGGTGGCAATATTTGTATCTTTCTTTGCAGGGATTATTTTTACAATTCTGCAATCAAAACAGGTAGTAAAATTTGGGGTTTTACTTCTCCTTCCTGTGTTTGTGACAATTCTGCACATTGGCGATATCCCCAGAATCCTCGCTGCTGTTGCCTTAGCTGGTTTAATGGGCTGGATTTACACAAAAATTCCTGATGATATGAACCTGCCAGCCCAAAAGGCACAAACAGAATCGCAAGGGATGTTGGAATTTTTACGCGGCGATGTCTACGACGGGCTACGCCAACGCACAATAGTTTCTCTAGATGAAGAGTTGGATGCTGCCATAGTCGGAGAAAAGGCGGCGACGTTATCTCAAATTAAGCGCTGGGGCTATGCAGTTCCGAAGGGGTGGGTACTCGCCCCAATCGATGATCCGGAACTGTTAACAGAATTTCTCCAGCCATCAGAATTATCTCCTTTAGTGGTGCGTTCTTCAGCCATTGGAGAAGATTCAGAACAGGCTTCTGCTGCTGGGCAGTATGAAACAGTTTTAAATGTTACTAGCCCACAGGCATTGCAATCAGCGATCGCTCAAGTTCAAGCTTCTTACAATCATCCATCTGCCGTGCAGTATCGGCGCGATCGCGGCTTAAATGACTCAGCAATGGCTGTGTTGATTCAACAACAAGTCCAGAGTGTATATTCTGGTGTCGCTTTCAGCCGCGATCCCATTACTCAGCAAGGTGATGCGATCATCATTGAAGCCCTTCCAGGCAGCCCGACGCAAGTCGTTTCGGGAAAAGTCACACCAGAACAATATCGCGCTTTTGTACTGGAAATCGAAAATTCTTCCTCTGTGCAATTAGAGGGCGAAGGACGAGTTCCACAAGCATTAATCAAGCAAGTTGCATACTTAGCCTACCGACTCGAAAAACGCTATCATGGAACTCCTCAAGATATCGAGTGGAGTTATGACGGTCAAACCCTCTGGGTGTTGCAATCTCGACCGATTACTACTCTGCTGCCCATGTGGACACGCAAAATCGCCGCTGAAGTGATTCCCGGAGTAATTCACCCCTTAACGTGGTCAATTAATCGTCCCTTAACTTGTGGAGCTTGGGGAGAACTTTTTACTTTAGTTTTAGGCGATCGCGCTTTGGGGTTAGATTTCACCGAAACAGCAACTCTGCATTATTCTAGAGCCTATTTTAATGCATCCCTCTTAGGAAGTATTTTTCTCCGCATGGGACTGCCATCGGAAAGTTTGGAATTTTTAACCAGAGGAGCTAAATTAAGTAAGCCATCTTGGGAGTCAACCTGGGAAAATTTGCCCGGACTAGCGAGGTTGCTGGGGCGAGAATTAAGTTTAGAAAAAGACTTCAAGCGGGACTATCACAAACGATTCATTCCTGGCTTATCGCAGTTGGCGCAGTCAGATATTGATAACTTGGAACCATCCAAGCTATTGGTAAGAATTGACTTTATCCTAGAGTTGCTGCGTCAAGGGACATATTATAGCATTTTAGCTCCCTTGAGTGCTGCTCTGCGGCAGGCGATTTTTCGAGTCAAGGATGGGGAAATTGATAACAGCGTTACCCCAGAGGTGGCGGCATTGCGATCGCTCAGTGCAATAGCTACAGATGCCAAGCAAGTATTGCTTGAGGTTGAGCCACAGAAGGTATTTGAGCAATTAAAGCAAACACCACAGGGAGAAAAGATCCTGCAAGCATTTAACGAATTGCTTCAGGATTACGGCTATTTAAGTGAAGTGGGAACTGATATTTCTGTTGCGACTTGGCGCGAAAATCCCCATCTAATCAAGCAGATGTTTGTGCAGTTGATGCAGGGTAACGAACCACAAGCAGGTGCTAAAGACGCGATTAATAGCATCTTGGCTGGTAAGCGCAAACGTGGATTTGTGCAACGGCGTGTGGATATCAAAGGACGAGTTACCGAAGTTTACTCGCGCCTGTTAGCTGAATTACGTTGGAGTTTTGTGGCTTTAGAGAAGATTTGGTTAAAGTCCGGCTTACTCAAGCAAACGGGAGATATCTTTTTTCTGAACTTTGATGAAGTTCGCCGTCTCATTGGGGATGCAGATTCTAGCTTAATTGAGCAGTTGGATGAGTTAATTAAATTGAGGCGATCGCAATTCGTCCAAGATAGCGAATTTATTCAAGTACCCTTTTTAGTCTACGGCAATACACCCCCTCACCCCTTAGCTCCTTCTCTGCTCTACTCTGACCAAATCTTACAAGGCATTGGAGCCAGTCCCGGACAAGCCGAAGGCAGAGTGAAGGTGTTGCGAAATTTACAGGATGTGCCAGACATTGACCGAGATACGATTCTGGTAGTGCCTTACACAGATTCCGGTTGGGCACCTTTGTTATTAAGGGCTGGAGGATTAATTGCCGAAGTTGGTGGACGGCTTTCTCACGGTGCGATCGTTGCTCGTGAGTATGGGATTCCCGCAGTCATGGATGTTCGAGGCGCTACATGGCTCCTGCAAGATGGTCAACGAGTACGGATTGATGGGTCTAGGGGGATTGTGGAATTATCTAACGATTTGAGACCAGAATGATTACTACTTCTGCTAGAAGAATCTGTTTCTCATAATCTGGAAATCAAAAAAAGGTATTGTAATGATAAGTCTACATTTACCAACTGGGATACTTTCAATGAGAGTATTCCGACAATAGTCAGCAGATGAAATAGTACTTCATGCGATCGCTCGAAGGGTTGCCGCAGCGATCGCTATAGGGTAACATCTTGCAAGACAACCTTTGTCAGGATTCATAGATGCACAGTAGGTTGTCGTCAGATATTACTTTTGGGATAAAAGCCTATTATTCTGGCTAGAAGCAATGAGTTACACTATTAAGCAAAGATGGTGTCTGTAAACATGGATTCTCTCAAAGAAAAGATTTTGGAGAAACTAGAACGCCTTCCAGAAAATGCACAGCAGGAAGTTCTAGATTTTGTTGAGTTTTTAGAGTGGCGAAAGGAGAATAGTCAGGAATCTCAGTTATCTGTAGTCAGTGAAGAATTAGATGAAGAATCTGATGCAGGATGGCTAGAGACTGACTTATCAAATTTGGGTAGCTATGAACCTTATGATTGGCAACCCGGTGAACTAGATAAGGGTTTGCCTGTTAAGTATGTTCCGGGAAACTTAATTGTACAAGCTGAAGGCTCAAACAAGTGGCAAACAGTTGTGCATGATTTAAGAGAGGAACGAATTAATAAATGAGTATACTCTGGTTGCAGCGTGTCCTAACAGGATAAAAGGATTTGTTTCAACTTGCACTCTGGCTGAACTTTATACTGTGTATCACTCGCTTTCTAAAAACTAAATCTATACTCGAAGAATTAAAATATACAAGTCTGAGTTTAAGGAAGACTCAATAATATGGCAAAACTACCAGATAATATTCCTGCTTCCTCTGTGCAAAGAGAACTTTCTATTAGAAGTGAAAGTATTCAAAGAATTTACAATTTCTATATAAATCATCTGTTTTATGTAAACAGAAGATATCAGAGAAAACTGGTTTGGACTATTGAAGAAAAAAGAGCATTTATAGATTCAATACTTCAGGGATTTCCTGTACCTATAATCTTGCTTGCTGAATCTGAAAGAGAAAAATTCTCTGTATTTGAAATTATAGATGGAATGCAAAGGTTAAATGCATTAACATCTTTCATTGAAGGCGAGTTTGAAATCAATGAAAAATATTTTGATTTAGAGACAATGGTAGAATCAAAATCTCTCCTGGATCAAGATATTCTGAAACAAAAGAAACCTATTCTTGAAAGAAATCTATGTGAGATAATAGCAAGTTACGTATTGCCTATCTCTATTTACTCATTTGATAATGACGAGAAAGTTGATGAAGTCTTCAGGCGAATTAACTCAAATGGTAAACATTTGTCTAGACAAGAGTTGAGAGCAGCTGGAGCGACCGGTGATTTTCCTGATTTAGTAAGGAAAATATCAAATGAAATTAGAACGGATACATCTGCATCGGATGTTCTTCTTCTTAATAACATGAAATATATTAGTATTACTAATGCTAATTTAGAATACGGAATAAAGGTAAATAATATCTTTTGGGTGAAAAACAATGTTTTAACAAAAGAGATGGTTAGAGAATCAAAAGATGAAGAAGTCGTCGCTGAAATTGTTGCATACATGGCATTACTGCCCGAAGTACCAAGAAGTAGCTCTGAAGTTCTGGATGAATACTATGGATTAATTTCAGGTACTAGAAACAATGATATAGAGACTGCCCTCCGAAGAAAAAATCCTGATGTGATTAAGGGACAGTTTGTCAAAGTATATGATGAAATGCGTAGAATACTAGACGAATCAGGACGAAAGTTTAATGAATTATTATCAAATCAAAATGCAGTACCCCGCTACTTTCAAGTAATTTTTCTAAGCTTTTATGAATTGATGTTTATTGAAAGAATGCAGATTGCTAACCGTAGAGGACTAGTAGACAGCTTAATGAATATTAGTCAGAATATTGATATCACTAGAGGTGGCAATTGGAGTTCATCGAACAAGACTAAAAATATAAAGGCAGTTAAAGGTATTGTTAGAGATTGTTTCAAGCCAAGTGAGCGGGAAGATCCCGCTCTTGATAGCTGGCTTACAGAGTTTGAAACATTACTGACTCAATCTAAAACTGAGCAAGCTTTGTATGATTTTAAGCAGGGCTTTACAAAGCTGGACGGACGAACTGAGTTTGATCAGGATAATTTCGACAAAATTATAAAAACTCTTACTGCTATGGCAAACCATTCACCAAATTCTACTGGTTATGTTTGCGTTGGCGTAGCGGATAACGATAATGATGCGAAGAGAGTAGAGTCTATATACGGTAGTCAATGTGTAGAGTACAAGGGTTTCAAAATAACAGGAATAGACCATGAAGCTACTAGATTAAAAGGCAGTGTTGATAAATTCTTTGGGTGGTTGAAACAAAAGATTGAATCTCAACCTATTCAACAGTCTGTGAAAAGTAGTATCGGTAGAAATATTAAACTGATTGATTATCATGGCAGAGAGGTAGTCTTATTTAAACTCAGTGCGGGGAGAGATCCTACTGCATACGATTCTAAATACTACGAGCGTATTGGTGCAAATGTTGAAGAAATTAAGTTTTCAGAATACAACGAGCTTTTTAGGCGATTTTCTTAGATTTAATAATGATATGGCTTCTACGGATTATTTTATTAACAATGTGAAGCAAGGTTCTTAGGTAAGGTAAGCGTAAAAAATATGAAAGTGAGTAATGAAGAGTAGAATTTCATTTAGTGTTCATTACTCATATACCATTTTTTTAAATTCGTAATTGGTGAATAAAATGGCTAAAACATTAACAATACAGTTGTCAGATGACTTAGAAAGTAAATTAACTGCTCAGGCGGAAAAACTGAATCTATCTTTAGAAGATTTAATTCTGCAATCGTTATCTCAATCAGCTAAACAGGAAAATATCTCCGAATTCGATCCAATTTTACCTTTACTAGGTACATTGAAGTTTGATAATTCTGATGTAGGAGAAAACCACGATCAATATCTCCAGCAAACTTTGCAGCAGGAGCTAAAAATTGGCGAATAAAGTCTTTATAGATACATCAGGGTGGGCTAATTTATTTATTGCAACTGAGTCCTACCACGAACAAGCAAAGCAGTGGTTTCAACATAAACGTCAGCAAAATCAAGCAATGGTAACAACTAATTATGTTGTTATTGAACTGGTGGCTTTGCTGAATAGCCCTTTACGCGTACCTCGTCCGCAGTTATTTAAATACGTAGAAGCTGTCAGAACTGCTCCTTATATCAACTTGATTTATATTGAACCAACAATAGATTCAGCAGCTTGGGAGCTACTCAAAACTAGAGAAGATAAAGCTTGGTCTTTGGTGGATAGCACTTCTTTTGTAGTCATGCAACAGCTTGGCATTAAAGAGGCATTAACTACAGATCACCATTTTGAACAAGCTGGCTTTATTCGTCTGTTGAAGTCAGAATAAGTAATAATAAAAGGCATTCATTAAGATATGCCCTCTATTATTAAAAATCCTTAACCTGTTAAACTACGCCCCGACAGATTCTTTCGCAGCGTACAATACCTCAGCATTGATTTCTTTGAAACCGCGATCGCGCGCAAATTTCTCAGTATTACGCTTCACTTTACCGCGCACAAATCCAGGAATCTTATTCAATTCTGCTTGACCATCTTTTGTCCAATTCAAATCAGAATCAGCAGAAATTCCCCTAGTAATAACTTCTTTGGTATCATGACCACCGAAGATTTCTAAGAGGTGATCTTCCATTCCCAAAGTGAAGGAATTGTAGATCAAATCTGTAATCTGATTCGTGCCTTCATAACCCATAAATGGTTTGTAACCAATGGGGAAGTTTTGGACGTGGATTGGTGCAGCAATTACACCGCAGGGAATATCTAAACGTTTACCAACGTGGCGTTCCATTTGGGT
>NZ_JBGTFY010000149.1:0-3914 GCF_041747015.1 Nostoc sp. | reverse complement strand
CGAGACACAGACAGATCATACAGAAATTATGAAATCCATTAATCAAGCCTACCAAGAAGGTGATTTGGCAAGACTTCTAGAAATTGAGCAGCTTCACCAAGTCGGGGAAATTATTGACAATAATAGCGAAGATGACTTGACTCGGAAATGTCGAACTATAGAACAGCAAAATCAAATTCTCCTGACGCAACATGAAAACTTGAAACGGGAACTACGTTTGGCAAAAAATACTCACGTTGGAACTATGGTTTCTGATTCTCGCAAAGCTGCTAAAAAAGGCATTGACTCTATGGCTATTATGCTAGAAACCATAGACAATCAAATTAACGTTGTTTCTCAGATTCGGGATTTTGTCAAAGACTTTAAAGAACAGAAGATAACTATCAAAGAATTTCTTGGCGGACCACCAACTCTGCACTCCTTAAACGAGGAAATTATGTCAGATATTCTTGAGCAGATGTTGTCAGAATTAATGAGATGATAGTTGATTTTTCTCAAAAATCAGAGTTGGCACTGAATGAAGACGTATTAAATAATGGATTTGTTTGACCAGCATCTTACAAAAATAACCGAAGAATCAGCACCACTGGCGGCTCGGATGCGTCCCCGGACACTCGATCAATTTATTGGTCAAGAGCATATTATCGGGCAAGGAAGACTACTGCGGCGTGCTATTAGTTTGGATCAACTGTCTTCCTTAATCTTTTCTGGGCCACCAGGGACTGGCAAGACTACTTTAGCGCGTGTTATTGCCAACACCACCCGCGCTTACTTCATCGCTATTAATGCTGTACTTTCGGGAGTCAAAGAAATTCGAGCGGCAATTGAAATAGCCCAACAAAAGCGCAAGTTCCATAATCAACGAACTATTCTTTTTGTCGATGAAGTCCATCGTTTTAATAAGTCTCAGCAAGATGCTCTATTGCCTTGGGTAGAGAATGGCATAATCATTCTCATTGGTGCTACCACCGAAAATCCTTTTTTTGAGGTCAACAAAGCACTTGTCAGCCGTTCGCGGATTTTTCAACTTCAACAATTAACTGATAAAGATTTATACAAAATTGTTGAGCAAACACTAGCTGATTCGGAACGCGGTTATGGCAAGTTAACAGTACAAATTGACACAGATGCTTTAGTTCATCTAGTTAATGTTGCCAATGGTGATGCTCGTTCATTATTGAATGCCTTGCAACTGGCTGTAGAGACTACATCCGCAGATGCTACAGGTGTTATTCATATTCCTCTAGCAGTGGCAGAAGAATCAATTCAACAGCGTGCTGTTTTATACGACAAAGAAGGGGATGCCCATTTTGATACCATCAGTGCTTTTATTAAGAGCTTACGAGGTTCTGACCCAGATGCAGCACTCTACTGGCTGGCCAAAATGGTTTATGCAGGTGAAGACCCGCGTTTCATCTTCCGTCGGATGTTAATTCTTGCCAGTGAAGATGTCGGATTAGCTGACCCACAAGCAGTTGTCGTTACAAATGCCTGTGCCGAAGCCTTTGATCGCGTGGGAATGCCGGAAGGACGTTATCATTTGGCACAGGCAGTACTTTATTTAGCGACTGCACCAAAGTCCAATAGCCTTATGGGCTTTTTTGATGCTTTAGCAGCAGTAGAAATTGAAAATGTTGCTCCCGTTCCCACTCATCTTAAAGATGCCAATCGGGATAAAAAAGGTTTTGGGCATGGAGCGGGTTATCTCTATCCTCACGCTTACCCTGATCATTGGGTAGAACAGCAATATTTGCCCAAGAGCTTGCAAGGCCAATTGTTTTACCAACCATCAACCCAAGGTTATGAACATCAAATCGCAACACAAGTGGCACGTCGTCGAGAAGCTCAACTTGCTGCAATAGTAGAAGGTATTGGTGTTGCACCAATGGAAGTCATGACTTATGGAACTGTTGACCGAGCAGATGAGCGCTGGTTGCAACGTACACTTTCTCAGGTAAGTACACAATTAGCATCTGTGCGCGAGCGCATTTTCAATTTCGCTCAATTACAACGTCATCATTTAGTATTGGATCTAAATGCCGCCACTGGTTTACTTACTTGGGAAGCAATACGGCAAGTTCCTGAAGGCGGGGTTTATGTCTGTGTTCGCAATAGCTCTGATGCCAATGCTTTAATAGAACTTGCTGCGGCACTTCCTGAAACGATGCGACCAATAGTTTTTACTGCATCTATTACACAGATACCTGCTATGCTGGCATCTCTTGCACCAAATGTACAGTTTGACTCTATTATCGGGCGCAATGTATTAGCTTGCCAAGCGGATAAGGCACTTGCTGCTCAAATTTTAACTCAATTGCTCCCGCACTCAGTCAAGCTTATTTTAGCTGAGACAGTACCTCGTCATACCCAAAGGTTTTACCGCTTACTGCCCAACCAAAATTTAGATGCCCAATTGTATGAGCGATTAGTTTTAGCGGAAGAAGCTATTTATACAGATGCCTCTGACCCCATGCTTAACTGGGACGCTGATGATTTGCATCACATTTTTGCCTCAAATGGACACTGCGTACAAGTGGTTGTTGAACAGTATTTGACACCAATGCACATCTCTGATAATTTGATCAAGCGTTTATTTACTGCTAATCCTAATCGACCAAGCTATACAGATCATCTGGCTGCAAATTTGACCAGTGAGCAAATAGACATTATTAAAACTTTATTTACTCGTTACTTACTCAACCAATACGTTAATTGGTCAAGCACTGTGGCATTTTTAAATATTAGCGCATGAATCTTTTTTGGCTCCCAAATTACAGTCATTTATAATGATAATTTCAAGGATGCAATTGCTGTTAAGTACATCTTGCTAAAAACATAGGACTGAAGCTAAGGTGATATTTCTTCCTGACATCCGTTTTAGATTGATTTGTGAATAATCTTTTCAAATTCAAAGGATTTTACAGAACTATGCAAATTAAAAAACACATTAATCTGAATCTGGGAAGTTTTCTTAATCCCGCAGATAAAAAGATAGTTGTCAATTTAGCTAGTGGAAATATTTTAACTTTAATCATCCAAGAATTAAAAACTCGTTACTCCCCAGAAACTCAAAAACAATTACTTGAGGAGAGTTCCCAGTTGTTGCCTGATTTTGTGCTTCAAGAATTATTAAAGCGCCAAGAGCAGGTAGTAAACGTTAACCCCGATACCTTGATAGTGGTTAACTGTCAAATAGCAGAGGTAGAGGTCGATGACTTGGGATTTGATTTAAATGTCGAAGCATATTTTGTAATTGGAGATGCAAATGGTCAAAATCATTTTCGCGCTAATAGGATCGGACTTTGGTCAAATATATGGGGTGATGAAGAACGGCTTTTCGATTTAGAAGATGAACTAGGTGAGCAATTCTGGACAAATTATCAAATACAGTTGCTTTTTGATCAAAAAGAGCAGCAAACAATTGAACTGTCAGTGTCTCAAACAGATGATTATGCTGCGAGGTTAGAATTTTACCCATCGTTGAAAAGGTTTTCACCATCTATAGTTCCCTTTACGGATAATGATTTTTAAAAATTATCAATCAGAATTCAGGAGTCAGGAGTCAGAATTCAGGAAGGTTTTCTGTATGACTGGCGGATAACGTAGCGTTAGCGAGTCTTCTCCCTGGGCGCTTAAAAAGGGGCAGTGCTTTGTTAAAAACAGTTTTTTGTTCATCAAAATTACTTGAGCCTATGCGCTACACTACGTCTTTGACGATTCTACCCGTTGGGACTTTGCCGTTAGTACATTGAAAGGGACAGCAACGTTTAAATTTTATGGCTTTGGTTTTTGTTTAAACACCCAAAAGACAGTTGAGCATCCGTAATGTGGCTGCTGCGGCATAATTACGCCGTGTCCCAAGATTAGGAGAAAAGGCATTTCCAGTTTCGTTGACGGGAGTTGCAACACCGCAG
>NZ_JBGTFY010000148.1:0-13774 GCF_041747015.1 Nostoc sp. | reverse complement strand
GCGGTTGAGACTCTTGCTCATAAATATATTTCTGGGGAAAATATTAAACAAGTCATCAAAACAGTTGAACGACTGCGAAAAGAGAAAATGGCTTTCACCATTGATTTACTTGGTGAGGCGGTGATTACCGAAGCCGAAGCGCAGTCTTATCTAGAACGCTATCTAGAATTAATGCAACAATTGGTGGAAGCGTCGAAGAATTGGTCAGCTATCCCGGCTATTGATGAGGCTGATGGCGAAATAATCCCAAAAGTTCAGGTTTCTGTGAAGTTAACGGCGTTTTATTCCCAATTTGACCCATTAGATGCTAAAGGTAGTGAGGAGCGAGTTAGCGATCGCATTCGGATTCTGTTACGTCGTGCTCAAGAGTTAGGCGCATCTGTGCATTTTGATATGGAACAGTATGCCTACAAGAACATAACTCTTAGCATCCTGAAAAAACTGTTACTGGAAGAAGAGTTTCGGCAACGCACAGATGTTGGGATGACAGTTCAGGCATATCTGCGTGATAGTGAGCAAGATACTAAAGAGATAATTTCTTGGTTGAAACAGCGTGGTTATCCCCTGACAATCCGCTTGGTGAAAGGCGCATATTGGGATCAGGAAACTATCAAAGCAGCGCAGAAGCATTGGCCACAGCCAGTTTACAACGAGAAAGCGGCAAGTGATGCTAACTTTGAAACGATTACTCAGTTGTTGCTAGAAAATCATCAATATGTCTATTCTGCCATTGGTAGCCATAATGTGCGATCGCATTCTCGGGCCATTGCGATCGCTGAAAGTTTAAATGTACCTCGTCGTCGGTTTGAATTGCAAGTCCTTTATGGGATGGGGGATAAGGTGGCGAAGGCGTTGGTTGATAGGGGTTATCGGGTGAGGGTTTACTGTCCTTATGGTGAATTATTGCCGGGGATGGCTTATTTGATTCGGCGGTTGTTGGAAAATACGGCTAATAGTTCTTTTTTACGGCAAAATTTGGAAAATAGGCCGGTTGAGGAATTGTTGGCGGCGCCTGTTGGGGATTTTTCTCACGCAGAGGCAAGGCAGCGCGTTGCGGGGGTTCCCCCCGTTGTAGCGACTGCCGCGCAGAGGCGCAGAGAGGAAGAAGGTAGTTTTGTTGGGGCGGCGGATACGAATTATGCGGTGGAGGAGATGACAAGAAAATCTGCTCAAGCTTTCCAAAGTGTTCGTCGAGAGTTGGGTAGAACTTATTTGCCGCTGATTAATGGGGAGTATGTTAATACTCAGGAATTTGTTGATTCTTTGAATCCTTCTAATTTTAGTGAGGTAGTTGGTAAGGTTGGATTGATTAGCGTTGAACAGGCTCAACAGGCGATGCAAGCGGCTAAGGCGGCGTTTCCTGGGTGGAAGAAGACACCAGCTAAAGAACGCGCTGATATTTTGCGGAAAGCGGGTGATTTGATGGAGGAACGCCGCGCCGAACTTTCAGCTTGGATGGTTTTGGAAGTTGGGAAACCTGTTAAGGAAGCTGATGGAGAGGTTTCTGAGGCGATAGATTTTTGTCGCTATTACGCTGATGAGATGGAACGGTTAGATAAAGGTGTTAATTACGACATTCCTGGGGAAACTAATCGTTATATCTACCAGCCACGGGGTATTGCTGTGGTGATTTCTCCTTGGAATTTTCCGCTGGCGATCGCTTGTGGAATGACTGTCGCAGCTTTGGTTTCAGGCAATTGTACTCTCCTCAAACCCGCTGAAACATCTTCTGTAATTACGGCGAAACTCACGGAAATCTTGATCGAGGCTGGTATACCGAAAGGTGTATTTCAATACGTACCCGGTAAGGGTTCGGAAGTTGGCGCTTATTTGGTAAATCATCCAGATACTCATGTAATCGCTTTTACAGGTTCCCAGGAAGTTGGTTGTAGAATTTACGCAGAAGCGGCAATGTTGAAACCTGGACAAAAGCACATGAAACGGGTAATTGCGGAAATGGGCGGCAAGAATGCGATTATTGTCGATGAAAGTGCTGATTTAGACCAAGCTGTTGTGGGGGTAGTGCAGTCGGCATTTGGTTACAGTGGGCAAAAATGTTCTGCCGCTTCCAGGGTGATTGTGCTGCAACCGATTTATGATGCCTTTGTGCAACGGTTGGTAGAAGCGACAAGATCCTTGAACATTGGGGAAGCAGAGTTACCGAGTACGCAAGTTGGGCCGGTAATTGATGCTAATGCCCGCGATCGCATCCGCGAGTATATTGAGAAGGGTAAGGCAGAAGCACAAGTAGCGTTGGAGTTACCAGCACCCGAACAAGGATACTTTATCGGACCTGTGATCTTTAGTGAAGTATCGCCAAATGCGGTAATTTCCCAACAAGAAATTTTTGGCCCTGTGCTGGCGGTAATTCGGGTGAAAGATTTTCAGGAAGCCTTAGCAGTCGCCAACGGGACAAACTACGCCTTAACTGGTGGACTTTATTCTAGAACACCTTCGCACATTCAGCAGGCGCAGACAGAATTTGAAGTTGGGAATTTGTACATCAACCGTAATATTACAGGAGCGATCGTGGGACGGCAACCCTTTGGTGGATTCAAGCTTTCTGGAGTAGGTTCTAAAGCAGGTGGCCCTGATTATCTACTGCAATTTTTGGAACCACGCGCAGTCACAGAAAATATTCAGCGTCAAGGTTTTGCACCAATTGAAGGTGCTGATTAAACTATAGAAAAAGGTGGGTTTTTCCCCACCTTTGTTGATATACTAACCACAGAGATAGTTTGATGAGTAATTTAGTCATAAAAATTGCTGATTTATCTAAAGAATTTCCAGCGATCGCAGCAATTAGACAATCAGTTTTTCAGCAAGAACAAGGGGTAGATCCCGCTTTAGAATTTGATGGCAAAGATGAAATCTCTGATCATTTGATTGCTTATTTAGATGAGAAAGCTGTGGGTACTACCAGAATTAGATATTTAGATCATAAAACTGCCAAAATAGAAAGACTTGCTGTTTTGTCTACAGCTAGAGGGCAGGGTATTGGTAAGAAAATCATGGAAAATGCACTACAGATTATAACTAATAAAAATATTCCAGAAGTTGTGATTCACGCCCAAGAGTATATAAAAATTTTGTATCAAAAATTGGACTTTGTAGAAGAAGGACAAATATTTGAAGAAGCTGGTATTCCTCATGTGATCATGAGAAAAACTTTACACTTAGTCTAAAAATATAAGTGCGATCGCTTCGGTATAAATTGGTGTTTCGTTCATCTGAAAAATTGCTAGCCTAGATTTGGTATAAATAGAGTGAATTGACTACCTTCTCCCAAAGTCGATTTCACAGTAACATCTCCACCGTGCAAACGCGCTAATTTGCGTGTCAAAGCTAAACCCAAACCAGTGCCTTCGTACTGCCGATTTAACTGACTGTCAAGCTGTTTAAACGGTTCAAATAAAAGTTTAAACTGATTTGAGTCTATACCAATTCCAGTATCTAAAACTGTAAAGTTTATCCCTTGTGGTACTTTTTTCACTACCAGCGATACCTGACCGGCAGGGGTGAATTTAATCGCATTGGTGAGCAAGTTAAGCAGCATTTGCTTAATGCGCCGCTCATCAGCAATGCAAATATCTAGTTTTAGGTCAATTTTATGTGTGAGTTGTAATCCCTTGTTGATCGCGCGATCGCGCACTGTCGATATGACATAATTACATAAATCTAACACTGGCACAGATGACAGTAATAATTCCTCTTTGCCTGCTTCTACCTTAGATAAGTCAAGGATATCGTTAATCAATAGCAGTAGTTGCTCACTACTACTATATACACAACTCATATATTCATTCTGCTTTTCATTGAGAGCGCCAACTATTTCTTCTTGCAGCAATTGCGATAAGCCCATAATCGTATTGAGAGGCGTCCGTAGTTCGTGGCTCATGGTTGCTAGAAATTCAGTTTTTGCTCGACTGGCAGTTTCTGCTGCTTCTTGAGAGGCACGCAGTTTCAACTCTGTTTGCTTGCGTTCAGTAATGTCTTCAATCATCGCTAGAAAAAACTCAGGTTCACCATTGCTGCCTGGTATTAGAGAAACAGATATTTGAGTCCAAACTAAGCTACCATCTTGATGTAAACAGCGTCTTTCTATCTCAATGCGATGTCTTTCGACAAGCTGCTCTTGATGCTCAAAGGGTTGGAAACCGTTCCTCGAAGTTCTCCTTGAATCTGTGCAAATTCCTGATATCAGTTGTTTGTAAAGTTTTAAATCCCCCCTTTGTATGGAAATATAATCTGTAAAGCGCTTGCCGTATAGCTCTTCTTGGCTGTATCCAAAAATCTCGCATAATGCCAAATTAGTATCGACTATCTGTGCTTTCATATCTATAAGTGCAATGCCGATAGAGGAACACTCAAAAATCGCCCGAAATTGCGCTTCACTCTGTTGCAGTGCTTCTTGTACGACGTTTCGCTGGCTCGCTTCTATAGCTAGCGTCACGAAATCTGCAATCGAACCAGCAAAATTTTCTTCTTCCAAAGTCCATTGGCGAACTTCGCCTATGTGTTCGTGACACACTACGCCTGCCAAACAACCCTCTAGCCAAATCGGTGCATCCAGCAGGGATGTGATGCCCAAAACTGAAAG
This sequence comes from Nostoc sp., assembly GCF_041747015.1. GTDB lineage: Bacteria > Cyanobacteriota > Cyanobacteriia > Cyanobacteriales > Nostocaceae > Nostoc. The sequence goes on along the minus strand of NZ_JBGTFY010000148.1, from coordinate 9,174 downwards.
ATAAGATTCCGATAATTCTTGGGTTCTTGCATCGTTTTGGGCATCATCTACGGCAATGCTGCCTTCTTTTTCTAATGCCTGGAAATAAGCCGGATAATTTGTTTTTAAAAGCAAGTTACCAAAGGTATGCTCCTTGGTGCTTGCATTATATAAATCGACGCATTCAATTTTTGAACGTTCTTCATTATATAGCCACACCCCAACTCGCTCCACTAAGAGCGTCCGAGCAGCAGTTTCTGTGATTTTCCTTAACGCCACATTGAGATTACTTTGTCGAAATGTGCTGCTTCTTGCCAGTTGTACCAGCGTCTGGCTTTGTTTTCGCCGACTATTTTCTTTGATTTGTAAAGCCTTTTGAGACTGGTTGTGTTCTGTAATATCTATAGCCGATAGCACCTGCATTGGTTTCCCTCAAGAAGAAATAATTTTGCTTTATAGTTCTACGTAAAAATTAGAACTGTCTTGGTATAACTACAATTACTTCATCAGGTTTTTCCTAACCGGAAAGTATAATTTTTCTCATCAAATCTTATAATTTTAGATAAGGAGTTTCCGACTAGACTCGGCTAATGACTTCTGCTACTTCATGCCAGTAATTTTTGCCACGGGATAATTAACATTTAATTTAAAATAGTGCCAATATCAAGTAATTATACTTTGAAGTAGTGTAGTATATTATTTTGAATTGGGAAGTCTTAAAATTTGGTGTGGCACTCCAACGGTCAAAGACTCGCTAACAAAAATCTTTTTGCGTATGTCTTAAGTTGATTTATTGCTTAGTGCTGACTACCAAAACACTCCTTGATTCTCCTAGAGAAAGATGTCTAAAGACTTAAATTTTGTCAAAGTCTAAGGTAATGGCAGCTGTTGTGGAGGTAGAACGATGACGGATAGTAGTGTGAGAATTGTTTCTTTAATTCCCAGTGGAACCGAGATTTTAGCGGTATTAGGGTTAGTTGATGCTATTGTGGGGCGATCGCATGAATGTGACTACCCTCCAGAAATTCAAAATCGTCCCATTTGTACCCAAGCGCGCTTAAATTCCAATGCCTCCAGCAGCGAAATAAACGATGAGGTGAATAAGTTATTGCAATCTGCTCTCAGTATTTATCAAATCAAAACAGATGTTTTAGAGCAATTGCAGCCTACCCACATTCTCACTCAAGACCAGTGCGATGTTTGTGCTGTCAGCTTAGATGAAGTTGAAAAGGCAGTTGCCACACTTGTCCACAGCAAACCCCAGATTATTTCTTTACAACCCAATATTCTCAAAGATGTATGGGCTGATATTGAGCGAGTCGGCAACACTTTTGACGTAGACTCGGTAAAAATCTTAGAAAACTTAGAGGCTCGCGTCAAAATTTGCCAGCAAAGAATCCAAGGACTTTCTTTACACGAACTGCCTACTGTCGCCTGTATCGAATGGACTGATCCTTTGATGATCGCTGCAAATTGGATTCCTGAATTAGTTAACTTAGCAGGAGGACAGTCCCTCTTTTGCGCTACAGGTCAGCCTTCTCCTATCTTACCGTGGGAAACATTATTAACTACTAATCCAGATGTAGTTGTTTTTATGCCTTGCGGCTTTGATTTAAATCGCACTCGTCAAGAAGCCAATTTGTTAACTCAACTTCCAGGATGGGAAAAACTGCACGCTACCCAAGCTGGCAGGGTCTACATTACTGATGGCAATTCTTACTTTAATCGCCCAGGTCCACGACTGGTAGATTCTTTAGAAATTTTGGCAGAAATTTTACATCCAGAAATTTTTCAATACGGCTACAAAGGAACCTGTTGGGAACCTTTGTAACAATTTAAAATTAAAGACATTTACATACTCAATCCTGAGTGCTGTTAGCGGTAGCTGGGCGTTTAGCCCGTGCTGAATAAATTAAAAATCACTCAGTAATGATTGATGGACTTGGGTCTTAGCACCGCCCCACACTTCTCTACGAGACGCATAGGTGGTCTTTTAACTCAGCACTCAGCACTCAGCACTCAGCACTCTTCATGGTGTTTGTTTAGAATCTGCTGATGGTTGATTGTTAAATAACAGCAGGCGTGCAGCGAGGATGGCAAATCCTACAGCAGCGATCGCTTTTAATATCCGTGTAGGTAGTAATTCTGCTACTGCACCCCCTGCTAATGCTCCCAAAAGGCTTGTCAACAGCAGTGCGCCTGCTGCACCAAAAAAGACAGCACGCCCAGAATTACAACGCCCTGAAAGTGCGATCGCCGCTAACTGACTTTTGTCACCCAATTCTGATAAAAAAACTGTAATAAAGCTTAGTCCTAAAAGATGCCAATCCATATAATTAAGGGGGAGTAGGGAGTTTTTTTAATGACTAGTAAATATATCCCAAAACAACATTAGAGAAATCAACAACAACATCACACCTGCTGATTTTTCTACAGTTTTCGCGCTGAGTCGGCTGGCTATCCAACTACCTAAAAGCACACCTAACAAGCTGGTGGTGATCAACGCCGCCGCAGAACCTACAAATACAATCCACGGCGAATGAGATTCTGCACTCATTAACAGAGTGGAAAGCTGAGTCTTATCTCCAATTTCTGCTAGAAAAATGGTTACAAAAGTTGTGCCAAAAACACCTAACGCTGATTGCTGCTTTTGAGGACTATCTGCAACTACAGACTGAACTGGCAGCGCGATCGCAGGAGTTAAGTTAAAATCAGTACTGTCTTTGAGTTCTGGCTCAATCTCAGCCTGAAATATGCCAGAAATGTCCAAAGGAGCAGAGTCGAGTTTCACAAGCAGTAGTTTTGTTGCTAAGTTGTTTTCATATTTCTATCATATTCTCAGATTGTTAATAAATTGCAACCCTACAGACAAAAATAAGCGGTGGGAATGTCAAAACCCAACAGTTTTATTGAAGCGTAGTATTTCCAAACTGCGATCGCCATATACTCCTTCTATTTGCTGGCGACAGCAGTCAATGGCAAAATCGTTGACTTCTTCGGGTTCAATCTCATACATATCTTGAAACACTTCTGATTCCACGCGGCAGAAGCGAGGACGATTTTGGTAGATGCGACATTCTCGCGTTGTATGGTCGAAATTAATGCACCATCCGCCTTCGCCTACCATGCTGAGGTAAAGCTCTAGTTCGGGTGGAGAGAGATACTCATCCAAATCTGGACGCTCTGCTGGATTAAGATTACAGCAGGCTCCACATTGCTTTACACATTGCCAAGTTGCCATTTTGGATAAGAGAGTGGGGAGCAGGGGGGAATAATATAATGCAATAGCCCCATCCTAATGCCCAATCCTTCTAATTTTACGTTTTTATGTCTTTTCTTATAATTTTGTTAAGTAAATTAAATCTAATAGGCCATAGCCAGATATGATCAATTTCGGGTTTTGTAATTAAGTTATTGAATTTTTTAAACCAATTGGGAGGAGAAAAGAAAAAATGTTTGACTCTTTGTTTAACACCTTCACTAGTATCAATTGGGAAGTTATTTTCCAATTGCTGTCTATAGCGCTAATCGTAATTTCTGGGCCATTGGTAATCTTTGTGCTGGCATTTCGTAACGGTAATTTATAAGAGTACTGAGTGCTGAGTAAAGAAAATTTTGGAATTTAAAACTCCTAACTCATAACTCAGCATTCAATACTGATAACGCCTGAAGAGCAGCTTGAATAATGCTGTCATACTGTGGTTGAAAAATATCAACTTCTTTGGCGTTTTGACGATTGGTGCCTAGCAAACCAATTATCTGTCCTGGCTGCATGGCTAAGACCTTGCCTTCAGGATTTTTAATTCTTAATTCTGCTCCAATACCGTTTTTATAAAAACCACAAGTATAATGTCGTTGGTTGTACTCAAAAGTGGTGCTCGACGGGATACGTGGGGAAGCAAAAAATTGTTGAAGCTGAATTGGTAGTCTGACACCGATTAACTCTAGCTCGATAGTGGTGTTACCGTTAAAGTAATTTTCTCGCAGTTTGTAAGCAATATCCACTCGCAATGGTAGGTGGAAATAGTCGCCCCAACGCCAGGCGATCGCTTTGATTTTATACTGCTGATGATCGACAGTTTGGGCAATTGTCAGTTTGATGTGACCCTTGCCGACAATTTTTTGCTCAACCACCTGGACATTAGGTGTCCAAAAAATTGGATCGGGGTTGTCCATACCGCAGGGGTGCAGAGCATTAAGCTGTTGGTAAAGCTGCTGATTAATTTGACTGAGGTTGACTTCGGCATCTATTTTGAGCAGAGGCTTGAGATGCTCAGGTTCAAGACACTGGTTAGCAAACTCAATTAAATGCGATCGCAACACCTGTAAATTCTCTGCTGGGAAAGAGAATCCCCCGGCTGCTTTGTGTCCGCCAAATTTGCCTAGTAAATCGTGACAATATTCCAAAGCTTCAAACACATTAAACTCTGGAATTCCTCGTGCTGAACCGCGTATATGTTGCTCATCCTCATAAGTACCGATGAACACGGGAACACCGTAGCGTTCTACCAAGCGGGAGGCGACAATGCCAATAACGCCGTGATGCCAATTGGGTTGAACAACAACTAATACACGGTCTTGCTGGAGAGACGCAACAAATTCTGTTTCTACATAAGCGATCGCTTCTTGTTCAATTTGCTCACACATTAGTTGGCGACTGGTATTTGTTTGTTCGCACAGCATTGCCAGTTCCAGCGCTATCCCCAGATCATCTGTAGTCAGCAGTTCAATGACAGTTTGAGGATTACCAAGCCGACCAATAGCATTAATTCGTGGCCCCAGGCGGAACCCAATATCTTCAGGCTTGAGCGATTTTGGATTTTGAATTTTGGATTTTGGATTGGGAATTTCCTCCCCTGCTCCCCCTGCTCTCTCATCTCCCCTCGCCTGCACGCCACCTACTTGAATCAACGCTTTCACCCCAGCCAAGTTAGATTTGGGTAAATGCTGTAAACCACGTTTTACCCAGCGGCGATTCACCCCAGTCAAGGGAGCTAAATCTGCGATCGTTCCCAGTGTAAATAGTGCTAGCATCGGCTGGATTAAGCCCTTCGTTTCTCCTAGCTGTTGTGCTAGAGACACTGCCAAAATGTAGGCAACACCAACACCAGCAACACCCCGATAAGGTGAGGATTCAGCTATTAGTTTGGGGTTGAGGATAGCGTTAGCTGGGGGTAATTTTTGGGGGATGTCGTGGTGATCGGTGATAATAACTGCAAGACCAAGCTCTCTAGCTCTAGCCACTGGTTCAAACGCAGAGATGCCATTATCTACAGTCAGAATTAATCCTACACCTTCACTGTGAAATTCTTCAACTATGCGTTTATTAATACCGTAGCCTTCGTGCATCCGACTAGGAATAGCATAATCTACTTGTGCTCCTAAAGTGCGGAGACTACGTAAAAGTAGAGCAGTGCTGGTCATCCCATCAGCATCGTAATCACCACAAATAGCAATTTTAGTTTGAGAAGCGATCGCATTTTGCAACAATTCCAAACTAATCGCCAAATCTGGGAATTCTTCTAGCGGTGAAGGCAAAACTAAAGACTCTGGATTTAAAAATGCTTGTGCCTGTTCTAGTGTTTCCATACCCCGATTAATCAACAGCTGGCTGATGATGGGTGATGTATCTGTCTCAACCGCCAGCTTTTGAGCTAATTCTGGTTTTTGTGGATAAATTTGCCAGCGTTGATTAGGTAAGCGTCTGGATTGTTTTGAGGGTTCAGTTAAAGGTCGATCTAGCACAGTAGGAGTTAGAAGTTTTTAGTTATGAATATTGAATTTAAAGTTGTTTCTTAACTCATAACTAATAACACTATTTGCTATCTGTTAAAACACATTGATTCTACCATCATCCATAATATACAACGAGCGATCGCCAGGGGAACGCAAAGTCGGACGGAGTTCAAGGCGCAATGTGCCAAAGTTGGGTTTAGAGACAATTGCTTGTAGTGACAAACCAGTTTCGTTCCAAAATATCAGAGATGTATTTGGCTCTGTACCCTCTATTTGTTCTAGATTTAATTTCTGCCCTGGATTCAAAGATATTGTATCAGTCCCGGAGGGTTTTTGAATTTTGATCAGGTTGGGTGTGCTATTTACGATTTCAACGTTAATGTGTTGCCCAGGTGTAAACTGAATTGGGCGAGAACCACACTTAGAAGCACAAGTTCCAGCTAAGGTAGCACTGGGATTATTGATTGATCCAACTAGAATGGTAGCTGCAACTAAAGCAAATGGTAGAGACTTAAACATAATACACAGTATAAGTACTAAACTGAAATATTACTTCAATTTAGTACTATCAAGCCTCAGCATATTTTCTTGAATTAGAACTGAGATGTGTTTTTATCCGAAACGTCCACTGATATAATTTTCAACTTCTTTGATTTGAGGATTATAGGACTTACGCACACTCTACAAATTCTCGGCGCTCTTCTCTAACGAGACGCTGCGCGATGGCGTCTTGGCGGTTCGATAAATTTAGCTTTTTAGCAATTTTTGCGTAAGTCCTGATTACATCTTGGGTACTACCAACGCTTAAATTTTTCTCGTTGATACCAGCCATGAATTCGCTCAGGTGAAACACCGAGTAAATAAGCAATAATTACTATTTGATTAAGTATGGTAGTTTTGAACACTCCCTTTTGCAACCATCTACGGGCTGAAGTGATAACTGGTGTAGGGATAATTACAATGCGTCCGATGCGTTTTAAACGACGCATGAGTTCAAAGTCTTCCATGATCGGCAATTCGGGAAAGCCGCCAATTTGTTGAAATACTTCCCTTGTTAAAAAAAATGCTTGGTCGCCATAGGGCATTTGCCAAAAATGCGATCGCACATTTACTCCCCACTCTATCCATCGTAAACTTAAAAGTGATGCATCAATCCGCAACCGAAATGCACCAGCGACAGTCCCAGATTGTTGTAGTGCTGTGCGAATCAGATCATCAAACCCAATCGGTAAACGGGTATCTGCATGAAGAAACAGCAGAATATTACCGCTAACAGCTACAGCACCCGCGTTCATTTGAGCAGCACGACCTGGACAAGATGAGATAACTTTTACACCTAAAGACTGAGCTATTGCTACAGTGTCATCTTGGGAACCACCATCTACGACAATTACTTCGACATTTGTACTGGGTTGGGTAATTGCAATCGCTTCTTTGATATTTCCTACTTCGTTGAGAGTCGGAATAATAATCGAAATTTTAGCAGCGCCAATATTCTGACTCATGATTACTGAGTTTTCTTTTCCAGTTGGTTAGAAAATGACCACTCTACCTTACCTTAAGATTGCTCTCAGCCGTGTCTTTAGTTACGTAAGATATACCTGCTTCACCGCCAACTTTAATCCCAAATTCAAGAGTGACTTTATCAATATTACCACCCGGTATTTTCTTAAAAGCATTGATGCTCATAGGTATTGAAGGAACGGGTCAATTAGCTCATCTGGAATTCGGTTACGGTTAATATAACTACGAATGATTTAGGAGTGCTATATGTTCTGTAGCTTGAACCATAACTCAATCTTTTTTGTTTAAGAAAGATTATACAAGTACAACACGGCAGAAATTACTATCTCAATATAATTACTATGACAGCGATCGCTATTAACTTAAACTCCATAATCCAACTCACCGACAACCAATTTTATCAGTTGTGTCGGGAAAATCCTGAAGTCAAATTTGAACGCAATGCAGCCGGAGAACTTCTAATCGTGCCACTTACAGGCGGAGAAACTGGAAATCGCAACTCAGAAATTTCAGCAGATTTTGTGTTTTGGAATCGCCAGACTCAGTTAGGAGTTGGCTTTGATTCTTCCACCTGCTTTAAACTTCCCAATGGTGCAAACCGTTCTCCCGATGTCGCTTGGATTAGACAAGAGCGATGGGATGCACTCACACCTGAACAAAAAGAAAAGTTTCCAGCGATCGCACCAGATTTTATTTTAGAGTTAATGTCACCAAGCGATACTTTGAGAGAAACGCAAGAGAAGATGCAGGAATATATCAATAACGGAGTCAAATTAGGTTGGTTAATTAATCCCAAAATGCGGCAAGTAGAAATCTATCGTCTTGGTAAAGCAATAGAAATATTAGAATCCCCACAAGAACTATTAGGAGAGGATATCTTACTAGGGTTTATTTTAAACTTGCAAATAATCTGGAGATAAATATTCACTATAAATTCGGAGTACTGTTATTTGTTTATTAAACAAATAAATACTAAACTTTAACCAGTATAAAACTTTTTCTTAATATTAACCAAGTAAGCTACTTTCAGCAAATAATTTTGAATTTTCCTCAATCAATTTTAATTACTCATAAAAAGTTCTATGCCTATCTTTAATCGTCTAACTTTGGCTGTTGCCTTTTTCTCCTTTAGCATGACTCTTCTGACTAACCAAATGGCTAAAGCGCAGACGCAAGACCTAGTTTTAGAAGATCAGTTTGACGCAGCTTTTGTCATTACCTCACCGACCGATGCGGTAGCTAGTCACGAAGTTTCAAACTTGATATTTGGGCAAGCAGGCACTTCCCTTAATTCTAATTATTCTTTTTTTTCCAACCTAACGTTAACTACCAATGTTCAGCAAGTCGGCTCAAATAGCTATGACTTAGATTTTTTGCTGACTACAGGATCTAATTCTGGATTTATTCCTCCTGGAGTTGCGATAAGATATCAAGCTGTCAATGAATGGAGACTCGATCTTGGTAACTTTTTCTCTGCTATCAATGATGGAATAAATTTCCTCACTCCTGTTACTTATAACTCAGCGCAGGGAAGCTGGTTTGATGACGGCAATTTAGTTTTTCAAACGAGTTATCTGCCCCAACTAAATGATGGTAGTACGCCAACTAATCTCGCTGGACAATTTGACATAGGACTCACAAGTGGTGATTTAGGAGCTTTGGGTAATGGCATTGATACTTTTGCCTTAAAAGTCAACGTTACCCCAATTCCCGAATCTTCAACCATCAGTGCATTGTTAATTTCAGCAAGCATAGGGCTAACTTTAAATGGACTAAGGAAAGTTAATAAAGGCTGTAAACGTTCACAGGGGTACAAGGTTACTCAAATCCCGTAAAATCCAATGTGTGAAGTAGTTGCAGCAATTAAACCCAGAAGCTGATCCATGTGGGGTACAAGTAAATAACCTGATAAGGCAGATAAGACCTCAGTAATAT
>NZ_JBGTFY010000147.1:0-15872 GCF_041747015.1 Nostoc sp. | reverse complement strand
ATTTAAGCTGTCTCTAGCCTTAATTTAGTTAATGGGCAGTACCAGACTCGAACTGATGACGTCCTGCTTGTAAGGCAGGCGCTCTACCAACTGAGCTAACCGCCCTTTTGACTAATCCTTAATTAATATAGCAAAACATTTCGCGTTGCGCTAGTAGTTTTAAGAAAATCTTTTTTTCTCTTATACTGACTCAGTATTAAGTTACTCAGGATTTAGGATGCCCTCTGGTCGGACGCACGATCGCATTACTATGTATGCTCTGCCATTGGTGGCGGGCGTTACTTTCTGGCAAACTCGCAGTAGCAATGCGACTTTGTTGGTTGCAGGCGGGTTTCTATTTGGTGGGCTGATGTTTGGCCCCGATTTGGATATCTACTCTGTGCAATTCCAACGCTGGGGTTTCTTACGCTGGATTTGGCTACCTTATCAAAAAAGTCTCCGTCATCGTTCTTTTTTATCCCACGGGCCGATTATTGGCACGATTCTGCGGGTAATTTATCTGGGGTGTTTGCTAGCTATTTTGGCAATTTTCGCTTTGGCGATCGCCCAAAGGTTGGGGAATCTCAGTTTTACTTGGCAGGATTTGGGACAAACTGTGGGGCGATCGCTCGTGGATTACGATACTGAATATATCGCTCTCTTTTTGGGGTTGGAACTCGGCGCGATGAGTCATTCTCTTAGCGATTGGGGCGGTTCGGCATACAAGCGTTTTCAAAAACAGGGGGTTCGGGGGTTGCTTCCTAGTGGCAAAATTAAGAAGCGGAAGGTGATTAGTCGGACTAGGGCTAAGAAATGAGTTTTTAAACGCAAAGGTACGCAAAGGGAAGCGCGGAGGTACGCAAGGGTATGGAAAATAAAGATGAGGTTTTGGGGGCGTTGCAGGAGTTGATTGAGGTGGTGGAGAGGTTGCGATCGCCTGATGGGGGTTGTCCTTGGGATTTGGCGCAAACTGCCGAAACGCTTACGCCTTATGTGATTGAGGAAGCTTATGAGGTGGTGGATGCAATTAAGAGTGGGGATAAAGGGGCGATCGCGGAGGAGTTAGGCGATTTATTATTGCAGGTGGTATTGCAAGCCCAAATAGCTAGTGAATCTGGGCAATTTTCTCTCAAAGAAGTAACTCAGGGGATTTCTCAAAAGTTGATTCGCCGTCATCCCCATGTGTTTGGTGATGTGTCGGTGGCCAGTGTGGATGAGGTGCGGCAAAATTGGGAACGAATCAAAGCTGCGGAAAAGGGCGAACCATCCCCAAACGCACAAAAATTTAGTGCTAAACTCGCTCGTTATGGGCGCACCCTTCCCCCAATAACGGCGGCGATGAAGATTTCTCAAAAGGCTGCGGCTGTTGGGTTTGAATGGGAAAATATTGATGGTGTGTGGGATAAGTTTCATGAGGAGTTGGGGGAGTTTCAACAGGCTTTGGCTGAAGAAACACCCGCACGACAACAAGCGGAATTAGGCGATTTACTATTTGCAGTTATTCAGCTAGCTCGTTGGTATAATCTTGACCCTAGCCTTGCTTTACAGGGTACGAATCAACGATTTGTCCAGCGATTAGAAAAAATGGAGGCAGTTGTTGATCGCCCCCTTTCTGATTACAGTTTGGATGAGTTAGAAACTCTCTGGCAACAAGCAAAAGCTCAACTTGCCAAGGAGCTGTAATACAAATGGAACTCAGGTTGATAAGATCAGGAAAAAGTAAACATTTGTACTATGACTATTCTTAACATCGCTTCTCCCCTAATTACGATCGCAGTCCAAACTCGTCAAGCTGCGAGTAAACTGGCGCTTCTCTCCACTGAGTCTAAAAATCAAGCACTTGTGGCGATCGCTCAAGCTTTAGAATCAGCTAAAGATGAAATTTTACAAGCCAATATTGCTGATTGTGAAGCTGCAACTGCGGAAGGAATTCCCAAACCACTTTATAAACGCTTGCAATTAGATGAATATAAATTAAAAGATGCGATCGCTGGGGTGCGAGATGTGGGTAAACTGGATGATCCAGTTGGTAAAGTACAGATTCACCGCGAACTCGACGCTGGTTTAATTCTCAAGCGGATTACTTGTCCTTTAGGCGTTTTGGGAATTATTTTTGAAGCACGTCCAGAAGCTGCAATTCAAATTGTTTCCTTGGCGATAAAATCGGGTAATGGTGTCATTCTTAAATGTGGAAAAGAAGCAGTGCGTTCTTGTGAAGCGATAGTTAAGGCAATTAAACAAGGATTATCTCATACTGCTGTTAACCCTGATGCGGTGCAATTGTTGACAACTAGAGAAGAAACTTTAGAACTTTTGAAGTTAGATAAATATGTAGATTTAATTATTCCTAGAGGTTCTAACTCTTTTGTGCAATTTGTGCAGGAAAATACTCGCATTCCTGTATTAGGTCACGCCGATGGAATTTGTCATTTATATATAGATAAAGCCGCTGATATTTCTGTTGCAGTTCCGATTACCGTCGATGCTAAAGCGCAATATCCTGCTGTTTGTAATGCTATTGAAACTTTGTTAGTTCACTCCTCGATTGCTACAGAATTTTTACCACAAGTTGCTGAGGCTTTGCAAGAATGCAATGTAGAATTAAGAGGTGATAAAAGCACTTTGAAAATTTTGCCTAATATTAAAACTGCAACAGAAATAGACTGGGAAACAGAATACAGCGATTTTATTTTGTCGGTTAAGATTGTAGATTCTATAGAAGATGCGATCGCACATATTAACGAATATGGTTCTCGTCATACTGATGCAATTATTACTGAAGATTTAGCATCTGTGGAAACGTTCTTTGGACTGGTAAATTCAGCCAATATATTCCACAATTGTTCTACCCGATTTGCTGATGGTTTCCGTTATGGTTTCGGTGCAGAAGTAGGGATTAGTACGCAACAAATGCCACCCCGTGGGCCCGTTGGTTTAGAAGGATTGGTGACATACAAATATCAAATGACTGGTGATGGTCATATTGTAGCGACTTACACCGGGGCGAATGCTAAGGCTTTTACTCATCAGGATTTGGTGTAAAACATCATCAAAAGTATATCCTCTAGTAATGCTAGAAATACACCGGATAAATCGGTGTATTTTTTATGTTAATAGTTTATTTGAATTGTCAAAAGTTTTAATTGGGCCATGCCATCGGTGATCATTTAAGAAAACCTCGTCAAAAGCTCCATTAGTGTATTGACTAATTACCTTCCTCCAAAAAGCTTGTGCGCCTAAGTTTAAAGCAGTCTGCCGTACCTCCCAACTACCGGGAAACTGGTTGAAAATGTGAGTAGCTACCTGTTTACCAATACCCTGACTTCGATACCTCTTGAGGATAAAGAACTCAGCAATAGACCTAGCATTTTTATGAAGGTAAGTGTGCTGATTAACAAGTACAAACCCTGCTAGTTTCTCATCAACTTTAACTAGAAATGGGTGTCGCCCAGGTTCTGTCCAATAGTAATCAAGATATCGATAGCCAAATAAGCCGCAGGCATATACATCTTTAGCTTCTATTTCACTTAAGTCATACTGGTATAGTTCCATTAAATTACACAGTACTGACTTCTGTTGTTCAGTAGCTTTTACCACTTTAATTTTCATAAAGCATCTACGATACTGAAACTAAAAGATATGCTTTCATGCAGAGAAATCTTTAGAAGTTTTTTAATTTGGAAGTCTTTTTAAACTAACGCTTTCAGTAACGCTTGAAGTTTAAGCTGCACCTCTGCAAACTCTCTATCAGGATCAGAACCGGCGACTATACCAGCACCAGCATACAATCTCGCGCGATCGCCATCAATTAATGCTGAACGAATTCCCACAATAAACTCACAATTCCCTTGAGAATCTATCCAACCCAGAGGCGCAGCATACAAACCCCTCTCAAAGCTTTCGTAATGACGAATTTCGGCACAAGCAACATCTCGTGCTGCCCCGGCAACGGCTGGTGTAGGATGCAATTGACCAACAATCTTTAATGGGTGTATATTACTAGGAACCACAGCACTAATTGGTGTCCATAAATGCTGAATATTGGATAATTGTCGGAGACGGGGTGCTAATATTTGGGGGAATAAACCTAGCTGGGATAACCGTTCTGTAATAAAATCAAGTACCAATGAATGTTCGTGCTTTTCTTTTTCACTATTGAGTAAACGATTGGCATTGGCTGCATCTTCAGCCGGGGTTTTACCTCGTGGTGCAGAACCAGCTAAAGCATCTGTGATTAACTGTTGATTATTAATACTAATTAATCGTTCGGGGCTTGCACCAATAAAGTTTTGTCCTTTGCCATTACTTGTAGAAAAAATATAACAATTCGGATGTATACGCCTGAGATTATTTAATGATTTAATTAAGTCAAAGTTATTATTTGATTTTACATCTAATATATCCGCTATAACAATCTTACTTAGATGACTAGATCGGATTTTTTCTAAAGCAGAAGCTACTGAAGATTTAAATTTAGCAGCATTGGTAATAGATTTTTTATAGAAGTTTGCCGGAAAATTAATATCTGGATAGTAATATTCTAAAGATTGAATAAATTCAATTTTATTTTGCACATTCTCCAACAATCTTTGAATATTTACATTTGCAGTGATCATTGTATTCGTTACTAATATGCATCGCTGATTTTTCACAGCTACTTGCCAACGGGGTAAAAAAACGGTAGCAGATGGAAATGGATAATCTACTTGGGCATTTTTATCAAAAAAGCTGAAATAACAAAAAAAGTGAGGGCCAGAAAAAGGTTGGTTAGTATTTCCAAAATTAATGATATTTTTTAGACAAGATTTGATAAAATATTCGGCTTTAGTAAAACGTTCTGTGCCATCAATTTCTAATTTTGTTATAGCATCAATTGCCGCGATCGCTTCTCCTTTGCCTTTGTCCTCAAAGTAAAAATTTATTTCATTTGCTTGTGTAAGTTTATCCAATACAAGTAAAGGGTCAACTAAATCAATTTCTTGGGAGATACTGACAATTTGCCTACAATTATTTTTGAGGCACTTTTCTTGCACTGCTAACAGAAATTGATATAAATCTTTGTGCTGTACAAAGAAGTTGCTACGACATGGTGAAACTGTCATGGATCTATAGTAAATTTTTTTTAAGTTAACTTCCTAAACTGTAATTAATCGTGGTCGTATTTCTAGAGGTAACATATTAAGTTGCCATTTTACCAGCGTAGAGTTTGCCTGATTCGTGGTGTTCTCAAACTCTGATAAGCTAGTTCTAGTTTGACTAAGTACCAAGTGCTGAATCCTGAGCAGAACTCCACGACTAAAGTCTCTTGTGTTAGTAATATTACGACATTTTAATTAATCACGACTGATGACTACCAACCAGATTTCATATCCCAACACTAAGTTATGGATGGCAGCGATTAAACCGCCGATGTATAGCGTTGCCATTATGCCCATTTGGGTAGGAACAGCAGTAGCATTTGCTGAAACTAAAATTTTCAATGGTGCAGTATTTTCTACTTTTGTAGCGGCGGCAATTTTAATTCTTGCCTGGGAAAATATTAGTAATGATGTCTTTGATTCCGAAACAGGAATTGATCAAAATAAGCACCATTCTCTGGTGAACTTAACAGGCAATAAGTTATTAATATTTTGGATAGGAAATTTGTGTTTAGGTTTGGGGTTACTGGGCATAGTAGCGATCGCTTTTTGGCAACAAGATCCAACTGTGATCGGCATAATTCTGTTATGCTGCGGTTTAGGTTATATGTACCAAGGTCCTCCCTTTCGCTTAGGATATCAGGGTTTAGGCGAGATTCTTTGCTTTTTTGCCTTTGGCCCCTTAGCAGTGGAAGCAGCATACTACAGCCAAACCTCAACTTGGTCAATGACAAGTTTAGCAGCTTCAGTAATTGTCGGGATTGCCACAACTTTAATTTTGTTTTGTTCACACTTTCACCAAGTTAAGGATGACATAGCGGCAGGTAAGCGATCGCCTATCGTCCGTCTGGGAACAGCAAAAGGTGCCCAACTCCTAATTTTGTTTACTGGCAGCATTTATCCTCTCACCTTGCTGTTTGTGCTGTGGGGAATTACTCCACCTTGGACGTTATTGAGTTGGGTGAGTTTACCCTTTGCCTTCAAATTATGCCGCCATGTTCAAGAAAATCACAACCAGCCTGATAAAGTTAGTAACTGTAAATTCATCGCCGTAGCCGTGCATTTTTGGAGTTGCTTGCTGTTCGGTTTAGGATTTCTACTTTAGCAATTAATGCACTACCAATTTAAATTTCGTCCTTATCGGCGAAGATTTGGGCGATCGCTTACTACTAGTCATGGTATTTGGGATACTCGTGAAGGTATTATCCTTTGTCTTACTGATGAAACTCTGAAAGTCGGTTTGGGAGAAATTGCCCCCATTAGTTGGTTTGGTTCCGAAACCCTAGAACAAGCCTTAGATTTTTGTCGCCAACTCCCAGCGGAAATCACAGATGAGATAATTTTCTCCATCCCAGACGATTTACCTGCTTGTCAATTTGGCTTTGAGTCGGCGCGAGAGATGGGGAGTGGGGGAGATAATTTTATAACTCCTAACTCTTCACTCTTCTACAGTGCCTTATTACCAGCCGGGGAAGCAGCTTTAAATCAATGGGAAACGTTGTGGCAGCAGGGATATCACACGTTTAAGTGGAAAATTGGAGTGTATGCGATCGCTGATGAACTAGAAATTTTTGAGTCACTGATAGACACCTTACCAGCCTTTACCAAACTGCGATTAGATGCCAACGGTGGACTCAGCTATGAAGAAGCTAAATTATGGCTGTGGACTTGCGACAATCTTAAGGCAAATCGAGAACTAGCCCTAGAAATTGAATTTATTGAACAACCGCTACCCGTTGAGCAATTTAAGGGGATGTTGGAATTAAGTATGAGTTATAAAACTGCGATCGCTTTAGATGAATCTGTCGCCACACTTGGGCAACTCGCTGCTTGTTATCAACAAGGTTGGCGAGGGATTTTTGTGATCAAGCCTGGGATAATCGGCTCACCATCTCGTTTGAGAAAGTTTTGCCAACAGCATAAAATTGATGCTGTATTTTCATCAGTATTTGAAACTGCGATCGCCAGACTTGCAGCACTACAATTAGCAGCCGAATTATCCCAAAAAAACAGAGCAGTTGGTTTTGGGATCAACCATTTTTTTGAAGAAGAAGAAACCTGGTTTCAAAATCTATGGAACGACCTTTAGACTATCTGAAAAACTTGAATCAGTATGATTGGCTGATCGGTTATAACAGCCGTCAATTTAATCAAATAGTTCAAGAATTATATTTAGAACTAACACAGTTATCAGTATATGGAACGTCACCAAAAATTATTTTAGCTGAACGCGAACCATTACGGTTTTTAGCAAGTTTTATTGCCGCTTGTGCAGCTAATTGCTCAGTTTTTCTTTGCAACCCCGACTGGAGAACACAAGAATGGCAACAAGTCTTTGATTTAGTACAGCCCGATATTATCTGGGGAATAATGCCCAATGCCCCATGCCCAATGCCCCATGCCCAATGCCCAATGCCCCATTGCATAATGATTCCCACAGGTGGTTCGTCGGGGCAAATTAAATTTGTTATTCACACTTGGGAAACTCTCGTAGCATCCGTACAAGGATTTAAAGAATATTTCCAGCTAAAGCAAGTCAATTCTTTTTGTGTATTACCGCTATATCACGTCAGCGGTTTAATGCAATTTATGCGCTCTTTCATCACCACAGGTAAACTAGCCATTCTGCCATTTAAAGCAGTAGAAACAGGTCAAATATTAAATATTAAACAATCCGATTTTTTCATGTCTTTAGTACCAACACAGTTACAACGTCTCCTAGAAAATCCAGAATTAACTAAATGGTTGTCCCAATTTAATACTGTACTTTTGGGAGGTGCGCCAGCATGGAATGAACTACTAGAAAAAGCAAGATTCCATCATATCAGGTTAGCACCAACTTATGGCATGACAGAAACAGCCTCTCAAATTGCTACCCTCAAACCAGATGATTTTCTTAATGGAAAAATTAGCAGTGGTGAGATTCTACCTCATGCCCAAGTAACAATTCACAATCAGCAAGGCGAAATTTTAACTTCAAATAAAATCGGAAATATCATCATCCATGCTCAATCTCTAAGCCTTGGCTATTATCCTGAAATATGGGAAAATCAATACACTTTTCAAGTAGATGATTTAGGATTTTTAGACGAGCAAGGCCATTTAAATATTGTCGGGCGTAACAGTGATAAAATCATTACAGGCGGAGAAAATGTCTACCCACTAGAAATTGAGTCAGCAATCAGAGCTACTCAAATGGTTGCTGATATTTGTATAATCGGCATTCCAGATAAATACTGGGGACAAGCATTAACAGCTATTTACATTCCCAAAAAATTAAACACTTCTGCTTTAGAAATCCAAACCTTAATCAAAGATAAACTTAGTAAATTCAAAATCCCTAAATATTGGATACCTCAGCAAAATTTATCCCGTAACTCTCAAGGTAAAATCAACCGCCAAGAGTTACAGCAAATAGCCAGAGAATTCCTCCAAAACCCCATTACATAATCTCTCTTGACTTTCTTCTCTCTGCTTCCTCCGCGTCTGGGCGGTTCGTTTCCAACCACCGAATTATTTCATCAGACAATTCTTGCTTACTTCTACTAATTGCATCAATACAAATATGTCTAGTAATAGCCTTCGCAACTACCACATTAGCAATTGTAATTTCGTAAGTAATTTCAAACTTATCAACACCTAACTTTCGGGGCATCAAACTAATTATCAGCTTGTCTCCACCAAACATCGGGCGCAAAAAATCTACATTAGCGTGAACAATGGGATAAGCTATAGATGGATTAGTAAAAAAATCTTTGAGATTAATATTTGATGCTTCTAAAGATTCTTCATAAGCTTCATGACAAATAGCTAAAACGTTGGCAAAATAAACTACTCCAGCAGCATCAGTATCTTGAAAGTGAACCGTGCGGTTATAAATAAAAGACATTTTTGATAATTTGAAAGTAAAATAAAAAACTACAAACTAATTAGGCGATCGCTTCTATATTAAAGGCAATGGTGGAACATCGAAATCATTAAATGAGCAAATATCGTAAGGTGAAGCAGCTATTGCCTTCACCAACTTACCGTCGAGAGTCAGCAAAGTAGCACCAACTTGCTGTGAAAGCGCAACATAAGAAGCATCATAAGCAGAAATTCCATAATTTAAGGCGATACTAACTGCATCCGCCATCAAGTCAGCTGTTGAAACAACACGCAACGGAAAAGCTTTGAGAGTGACCAAATCTCTCTGAACCTCATTAGCAGTGTACATCCTTGCACGGACATATTTCCAAAAGACGTTAGCGCACTCAATGTAAAAGAGGTCTGGGACAAATATTTCTGTTTGTGGATTTGCAAGACATCCGAAAAGTTGATTAACTTTGGCAGATAGTGGATCAGCGATAAAATACTTGATGCACACACTGGTATCTACTACACATCTGAGAGGATTGCTCATCGATCGCGGTCTTCTCGAATTAGTTCAGTACTATCAAGTAATCCAAAGTCTGCTGGATTCAAGCGGCGGCGATCGCCCATTTCTTCTAAGAGTTTTGGTACATTCTGTCGCCGTTGTTCTTCCGTTTGCTGTGCTTCATTTGTCAAAGCTTGTTCTAACAGAGTTATGACTTGGGCATTAATTGAACGGTGCTGAGACACTGCTAACTCTTGCAGCTTTGCATACAAGTCATCGGGTAAATTTCTCACATAAAGGGTAGCCATCGCTTTACCTCAAAGCCGAATTTATCATCATGATAGCAGAATGCAAGCTTTCAGATTAAAATAATTCGTAATTAAGTTTTGTGACAAGGTTTAAATCCCCTTTAGAAAATTAGCTGCTATCCAACTTAAACCCACAGAATTTATTAAAACAAAAAGTACCTCTGCGCCATTGGTAAAACTGTCGCAGGTTCACAAATCAGCAACTCACCATCTGCCCTTACTTCGTAGGTTTCTGGATCTACTTCAATGTGAGGTAGTGCATCATTTAACTTCATATCCCGCTTACTCAATTGGCGTGTTCCTGAAACTGCAACTGCTGCTTTTTGTAAACCTAACTGTGTAGGAATTTCCCTCTCTAAAGCTGCTTGCGAAACAAAAGTTAATGATGTAGCATGACGTGCACCTGCAAAACTACCAAACATCGGTCGCATATACACAGGTTGCGGTGTGGGAATACTGGCGTTAGCATCGCCCATTTGCGACCATGCAATCATTCCGCCTTTAATTACTATCTCTGGTTTCACGCCAAAAAACGCCGATCGCCACAAACACAAATCTGCTAATTTTCCCTCTTCCACTGAACCCACATATTGAGCAATTCCGTGAGCGATCGCTGGATTAACAGTATACTTAGCAACATACCGCTTCGCTCGATTATTGTCAGCTTGCCCATCTCCTGCAAGACTTCCCCGTTGCACCTTCATTTTGTGAGATGTCTGCCAAGTGCGAATTATCACTTCGCCTACTCTTCCCATTGCCTGAGAATCGGAGGAAATCATGCTAAATGCGCCTAAGTCGTGCAAAATGTCTTCGGCGGCAATGGTTTCCCGGCGGATGCGAGACTCGGCAAAAGCGACATCTTCAGCGATCGCAGGGTCAAGGTGATGACATACCATCAACATATCTAAGTGTTCATCTAACGTGTTGACGGTGTAAGGACGTGTAGGGTTAGTGGAAGATGGCAGAACGTTTGCCTGTCCGCAAACTTTGATGATATCTGGTGCGTGTCCGCCGCCTGCGCCTTCAGTGTGGTAGGTGTGGATGGTACGATTTTTAAAAGCAGCGAGCGTATCTTCGACAAATCCGGCTTCATTCAGGGTATCAGTATGAATCGCTACTTGTACATCATATTCATCAGCAACACTGAGGCAAGTATCAATTGCTGCGGGTGTGGTTCCCCAGTCTTCATGTAGTTTTAACCCCATTGCGCCGGCGGCTACTTGTTCTACAAGTCCTTGGGGTTGACTGGCGTTACCTTTACCCAAAAATCCTAAATTGACGGGAAAAGCATCAGCAGCTTGCAGCATTCGGTAAATGTTCCAAGGTCCGGGGGTGCAGGTAGTGGCATTTGTACCCGTAGCTGGCCCAGTACCGCCGCCGATCATGGTGGTAATCCCAGAAGCGATCGCCACTTCAATCTGTTGGGGACAAATAAAATGAATATGGGCATCAATACCGCCAGCAGTGAGAATCATTCCTTCCCCTGCTAAGGCTTCGGTTCCGGGGCCGATAATAATATCTACATTGTCTTGAATATAAGGATTTCCGGCTTTACCAATTTTGAAAATCTTGCCATCTTTAATGCCGATATCCGCTTTGACAATACCCCACCAATCGAGAATTAAGGCATTAGTAATTACTAAATCTACAGCACCATCGGCGTTAGAAATGGGGGATTGTCCCATCCCGTCTCGGATGACTTTACCGCCGCCAAATTTCACTTCATCGCCGTAGGTGGTGAAATCTTGTTCAACTTCAATAAATAATTCTGTGTCTGCAAGTCGGATGCGATCGCCTACTGTTGGTCCATAGGTTTCGGCGTAGGCGCGGCGATCCATTCTGTAACTCATAATGCACTTTTAGTAATCGAGGTTAAAATCGAGTTTAAACGCAAAGTGACGCAAAGATTTGCTGAGTATGATCAAGCCTACCGACAATATTGCGTATTATTTATACTAGGAAAAGATGTTTCATACTTAAGTTATATGTTTTATCAAGGTAATTTTGTATCTATTGATGATGACGGTAAGTTTCACATATCAGTTGAGTCCGTGCAAGATGCGAAAATAGCAATCAAAGAGTTAAAACTGAAGAAGAAAGAATATGCTCTTGTGAAAAGAGAAATATCTCAACAGCAAAAAGTAATTCGCGCAAAATATACTGAGAATGTACGTCAAAGAGGTTCTAAAATCAGAGGTGGTGGCGGTTTAGGTCAGCTAATACGAACTGTTCAAACGAGTAATCGTGATGCAGATCGTCGTGCTTTAGCTCAAGAGCTTGCACCATTAGAACAATAGAAAAATATTATTGATGGAATTATTAATGCAATTTAACAAGCAATTTTAAAGATAGAAAAGTATATTCTTGAGAATTATTAATCTAGGTTCTTCAGTACATATTATGCTAGACTTTTAATTAAAGTCCGTCACTTGCCTTGAAAATCAAGCCTTACAGGGAATTATGGCTTCAATTTCATTATAATTGACCATTAATTCTGGCGTTAAAACCGTAAACTTGACGATTACCAGCAAGAGGAATTAAAGTCACTTCTTTTTCGTCGCCTGGTTCAAACCGAACTGCGGTTCCTGCGGGGATATCGAGGCGCATTCCTCGCGCTTGTTCTCTATCAAAGTTTAAGGCGGTGTTGACTTCATAAAAGTGATAATGGGAACCAACTTGTATGGGGCGATCGCCTGTATTTGACACTTGCAATTTTACAGTTGGACGACCAACATTTAGTTCAATTTCACCTGCTGGTGTGATAATTTCTCCAGGAATCATAATTTATTTTTCCTAATTTTAAAGATTTTCTAAAAAATCCACAAACGGTCTGAATGCTTGAGGACATTGTTCTGCAATATCTTGATATCTAGCATTTCCTAATATTTTTGGTGCATCTACAGAGCCTTGATATTTCTTGCCACATTCTTGAAAAATTGCTTCTACAATTTTTTTAGGCGGAACATCATGATTTTGGTCTTCAATTGTTTTTGTCCACGTTATCGGTAAAGTATTAACACCAAGTAAGCTCTTTAATTCAGACTCAGCAGCTAAAATTAATGCTTCCAGATCATGTTTAAAGCAAAAAACTCTAAAACGCTCTCTTAAGCGATTATCAGTAATTCCTTTAGACTGTAGTGCTTGAGTAAAATTTTTTAAAATACCATTTTCTAGGTCTTGAACTGTTTCATGCTCAAAACCTTTGTTTTTGGGATATAAGTCTGGTATGACCACCACAATTGAATCTGACTGGTTACGGATAATATTAATTGCTGTTATTGGAGTCTTTGTTAGTAAATCTTTTTTAGCATCCCCTCCTCTACTATTATCACTTCCTTTAACAGGAAAAAATTCGATACTGATACCTTGTTGATATTTATTATTAATTAAACTTGCAAATAATGCTTCCATTGCCAATTTATCAGATGGACCTTCCACATAAATCAAAACTCTCATGGTAGTCGCTCTAATTCATCGCTACGGTGCAACTTCTCTATTTCATCTGAGCCAAAATCATCAAGTATATCTATTAAAACTTGAGAATTTCCAGGTTTAATAAACTTTGCTTCCCCATTTTCTTTTCTGAGTACAGCAATTTGAGATATGTCAAATTGAGTTAAGAAATAAGAAGCATGAGTAGCCAATAAAATTTGAGTGCGTTCAGAAGCTTTTTCAAATAAACCAGCAAGAACAGGAAGCGTTCGAGGATGAACGCCTTGATCTGGTTCATCAATGCAAATTAAGGAGGGTGGATTTGGCTGCACACAGAGACAAATCCAACAAATTAGGCGTAGAATACCATCTGATAAATCAGCAAGGCTAAGGTCTTGATCAATTCCTGATTCCTGCCAAAAAGCTATCACTTCTCCAGGTCCACCACGCGCTTTTACTGTCAAACCTTTAAAACCAGGAATTACAGAACGCAAGTGTTGTTGTAGTTCATCAAATGCTGATCTATGTTCAGTCATTAAGTAATGCAAAATTGAACTTAAATTTCCTGCATCTTCATGTAAAACAGGCTCTTGTTCAAGAGGAACGGATTTGCGAATTTTCTCATTTGCTATGTTGAAAGAACTATAAAATCTCCAATCTCGAATATATTCTCGTAGCTCATAAAGAACTTCTAACGCTGGATTTGTCATTGAGCTTAGGGCTAATTGATTGGGGCGTTTTAAGGCAATTTCTTGTTCAATATCTAGTTCTGTAAACTTTTTTTTACCAGGTTCTTTAACAACACCTCTATTGCCTTTAATATCCATATATATATAAGGATTAGGATATTGGTCACTAAATGGTTTAGAGGACTCTACACGCTCGTAAGAAATTTGAGTACGACCTACAGGCCCTATAAGCTCTCCTAAATATCTAATACCAACTGGACGATCTGTATCAATTTTTATATTCCATTGAAACTTTTTATCCCCTGGGATATGAAAAATCTCTTGACCAATGGAACCCGGAACTATTTCGGGAGGTATATCTTGATAAAGACTGTCTCGTAGAAATTTGAGAAATTCAAACAAACTAGATTTTCCAGCACCATTAGCGCCAACAATAATTTCTAGTGGTCGTAGTGGCGCTTCAAAATTTCTAAAAGGCCGATAACCTTGAATTTTGACTGATGTTAATCGGTACGGTGATAGCATTTTGTTACCTCCATTTGCCTTCTCTTCTATTTCTCCTATATTAATTTCTTTTTCATTAACGAATTGGATTATGTACTGTCACTAACTTGGTGCCATCAGGAAAAGTTGCTTCCACCTGCACTTCATGCACCATTTCTGATATCCCTTCCATCACATCATCCCGCGTTAATAGAGTTGTACCATAACTCATTAATTCAGCTACAGTTTGCCCATCTCTCGCCCCTTCTAAAATGGCAGCAGAAATATAAGCGATCGCTTCGGGATAATTCAGTTTCAAACCCCTTCTTTTACGTCTTTCTGCTAATAAAGCAGCAGTAAAAATTAATAGCTTATCTTTTTCCTGCGGCGTCAGTTGCATTTGTACTTTCTCCTCTATCTGTGGGTCGTTTAAATCTGCCACACTCTTGGTATACAATTACTACGATTCAAAAAAGAAACTCGCAGTAATTGCCAAACATCAATAAACCAGTTTCTCACCTCAGATGTAGAAGAACCGCGATATCGACACAATAATCCATGTTGTAATCGGCTAACACCAGCTTCTCCAACACCATTCCATAAATTTCGTGCTTTTTCGACAATTTCTGCGGAAACTGCACCACCAACCCAAACTAGACTACCTACTATTGGTTTTCCTGCCAACCCGTGGGGACTGTGGAAAATGTCTTCGCTACCCCGTAGATATTGCCGATCAATCCATAAAGGAACATTTTGCTGCCAAATTTCCGTGTGCGATCGCCATTCTCCAAGGTAAAATTTTTCTCCTCTAGCAGTGCGACCAAATCGGGTAATTTCCCAGCCTAAGAAGCTAGCCCCAGTTGCTAATTCTACCCGTAAATCTTGCCGATAAATCGCACCGTTAAATAGAATTGTCTCTTGCGGCAACCATTCTAAACAAGCACCAGCATCAACTTGCATCTGGATGGTTTGTCTAGCTTGTAAGCCATTGCTGCGATATATCTTGCTTGCAGCAGATGTAGTGATTAAGGCTTCGGCTTGGGCTTGGAGGTGGATATTAGAGGATAGGCGATCGCCTCCCACAACTCCCCCGGCTGTATGTAAAATGACGCTATGACAAACTTTTTCCCCTTCTGGATAAAATGGGCGTTGTACCTTCAGGGGCGCTTGTTGGTGATTGTAAATTAATTGGGTTTTACCCTGGCGATCGGCATAGACTAAATTAAGTTTGCCATGCCAACCTTCTGCGGTTTGTGAGTTGCAGGTCATTTAGAAATTTAAGATTAAAGTTGAGATACCTTATATTTATTTAATACATTCTCTGCTGCTTTACCTGCAATTTATGATGATTTTTTCATTACACCTCATTTCGTTTATGTCATGAACCATGATCCTTCGTTAGGCATGGGAAATTTCATCGAAGAATTAAAATATATTAAAAAACTACATCAAATTAATAAATCTGATATACTTTTTTACGGTCAAT